>CAYRXS010000123.1:0-19311 GCA_964428225.1 uncultured Planctomycetaceae bacterium | reverse complement strand
CTCCTCCTCCTCCTCCTCCTCCTCTTCCTCCTCTTCCTCTTCCTCGTACTCGGCGGCCTCTTCCGGCTCCTCTTCGAGCTCCTCGGATTCCTCCACCTCGGGCTCTTCTTCCTCCTCCTCGTAGGCGGCGGACTCCTCCGGCTCTTCCTCGAGCTCCTCGCGCTCCTCTTCCTCGTCCTCGTATTCGGTGGCCTCGGACGCGACCGTCTCCCACTCGGGGGTCGGAGGGCCGGCGTCGGCCTCCGCGAGGATGGCCTCCTCGACGGAGTGGGTGAGCTCGGTTTCGTCGGGCTCCCGATCGAGCTCGGCCTTCCGCCGGCGGTTGCTCTCCGCGAGCTCGGCGAGGAGATCGGTACCCGGCCCCTCCTCCGCCTCCGTGGCGGCCAGGGTCTCCTCGACCTCCGCGGAGGCGACCTCGACCGCCTCCTCCGCGGGAAGAGCGTAGGCTTCCTGGTTCCACGTCTGCTCGCCGGACTCCAGGGGCCTGGTTCCCGCGGGGATTCCCCCCTGGAGCCGGACGTCCTGGTAGGCCGTCGAGAGGGGCGATTCTCCGCCGGGCTTGCCGACGGGCTCCGGGGCCTCGGGCACGAGGGCGGCGGCCTCGGCCGCAGAGACGCCGTCGTCGCGATCCACGACGGGGCTCCTCCTCTCGGAGCGGGGTCGAGCTCCTCGCTCGGGGAGCCGGATCTCTCCGCCCCCCCAGGTGATCCAGGTGCTCACGAGGAGGACCGCGAGGCCGATCACCGCCCCGACGAGCGTCCCGAGGATCCCGGACCAGGTCCCGGGCACGAGGCTTCCGATCTCGCCCCCGGCCCCCTCGGCGAAGACGCCGACGACCAGGCAGAGGCCCAGCGCGACTCCGCACAGGCCCAGCAGGTGCCGACCCGGCTTCTGTTCCTCGCGGCTCAGGAAGAGGGAGGCCCCCACGATGGCCACTCCGAGGGAGATGACGAACCCGGCCGTGGGGCCGAGGATCGCGAGGAGCCCTTCCACGGGAGCCATCACGAAGGAGATCCCCTCCCGGGGCTCCCAGCCCCGCATGGACAGGAGGATCGAGACGGCGAAGAGCCCCCCGACGAGGGCCAGTACCAGCCCGAGCACGTCCTGCCCGCGTGTCTTGATGCGCGTCTCCGGTTGCTGCTCTCGATCACTCATCGCTCACCACCGTGCTCCATCGGGGTGCCGTACATCTCTTCCCAATCCTCGAGGCTCATTAGAACCTCTCGGGCCTTGCTCCCCTTGTGTTCCCCCACGATACCCTCCGCGGTCATGAGATCGATGAGTCTGGACGCCCGCGTGTACCCGATTCCGAGGGCTCGCTGCAGGAGGCTCGCCGATCCCCGGCGGGACTTGAGGATCACGCGCACCGCCTCGTCCCACATCGCGTCCTGATCGGCCCCTCCTCCACGCTGGCCGGCGGGAGCGGTGCCGGTGGCGGTCTGGACCAGCTCCTGGCTGAAGCTCGCGGCGGATTCCGCGGTGACGAACTCCACCAGGGCCTGGATCTCGTGATCTTCCACGAGAGCCCCCTGCACGCGGCCGATCTGGGAGGACTGCGGCGGCGTGTACAGCATGTCCCCCTGCCCGAGCAGCTTCTCCGCCCCCATCACGTCCAGGATCACGCGGCTGTCCACCTTGCTCGCCACCTGGAAGGCGATCCGCGTGGGGAGGTTGCCCTTGAGGACCCCGGTGATCACGTCCGTGGAGGGACGCTGGGTGGCGATGATCACGTGGATGCCCACCGCCCGTGACTTCTGGGCCAGGCGGGTGATCACGTGCTCGGCCTCCTTCTTGGAGCTCATCATCAGATCCGCCATCTCGTCGATGACGATGACGATGTAGGGCACGTGCCGCGGGGTCCGCTCCTCGTGGAAGTCCTCTCCCAGCCGATCCCGGAGGCCGTCCTCCCCCAGCGAATTGTAGGTCTTGATGTTGCGCACGCCCGCGGCCCGGAAGATCTCGTAGCGTCCTTCCATCTTCTCCACCGCCCACAGGAGCACGTTCGTGGCCTGACGCATGTCGCTCACGATCGGGAGCATCAGGTGGGGAACGTTGGCGAACAACTGCAGCTCGACCATCTTCGGGTCGACGAGGATGAGCTGGATGTCATGGGGCGTGCGCGTCAAGAGCAGGCTCGCGAGGATCGTGTTGATGCACACCGACTTCCCGCTGCCCGTCGTGCCCGCGATCAGGAGGTGGGGCATCCGCGTCAGGTCCTCGACGATGGCGTTCCCCTCCGCGTCGAGCCCCAGGAAGAGGGGAAGGCTCATGAACTTCTTGTCGTAGGCCTTCTGCGTGATCAGCTCGGAGAGCCGGACGATCCTCCGCGTCTCGTTGGGCACCTCGATCCCGATCGTGGACTTGCCGGGGATCGGCGCGATGATCCGCACGCTCGTGGCGCGCAGGGCGGCGGCGATCTCCGAGCTGAGCTGGGTCACCTTGTTCATGCGCGTGCCCTGCACGACGTCGAGCTCGAACATGGTCACGGCCGCCCCGACCTTCGCCCCCACCACGGTCGCCTCGACGCGGAAGGAGCCGAGAGCGTGCTCGAGACGCTTCGCCTGGTTCTCGATCGCCGCCTCGTCCTCGGACGTGCGGGAGCGCGGGGGCTCCAGGAGGTCGAGCGGAGGGAATTTCCACGGACCGGCGGGAGGCGTCGGGGGCTCGAACACGACGGGCTCGGCGGGGCGCTTCTCGCTCCTCGGCGCCGGGGTGATCACCTCGGGGGCTTCCTCGTCCTCCTCCTCGTCCTCCTCGACGTCTTCGTCCTCTTCCTCGTCGTCGTCCTCGTACTCGTACTCGTACTCGTACTCCTCGTCGTCGATCTCCTCGTCCTCTTCGTCGTCCGCGTCCTCCTCGGGGCCCTCGTCCTCGAACAGGTCCGCCGTGTCGACGGCCGCGGTCTTCCGGGCGCGCGCGGGGCGGCTCGAGGAGGTCGAGGGCTGGGGCTTGCCGGGCAGGCCCTGGTCGAGATCCACGCCGCGCAGGAAGCGCCAGAGCCCGGCGAACAGCCGGCCGAGCCATCCCAGGAGGGCGCCGGCGATGCTCTCCCCGCGCTCCGACCGACGTCGGGAGAGCCAGCCCCGGAAGGCGGTGATCGCGGGGAAGAAGGCCATCTCCGTGGCCAGCATGAAGGAGATGACGACGCAGAGGATCAGGATGATCCAGAGCCCGGGCCCCCCGAAGTTCTCCACGAGCGGAGCAACTCCGTCCCCCGACGCCCCCTCGCCCACGAGCTGGCGCGCGACGTAGCCCCCCGGCCCGTAGGGCAGGTCCGTCGAGGGGGGATGGCCCTTCCCGAAGGCCAGCTCCAGGAGCAGGGCGGTGGAGGTGAGGAAGGCGAGGCCCCCGAGGATCCGCAGGGTGGGCATCCCCACCCGCTTGCGCGCCACGAGGACCGCTCCCCAGGCCACGGCGAGGAAGACGACCAGGTAGCCGCCCCAGCCGACGCCCATGTAGACCCAGTTCGCGAGGTAGAAGCCGGCCCGGCCCACCCAGTTGTGCCCCGAGTTCGGCTCCGCGGTCTCGTAGGGGAAGTGGTACGTGGCCAGCGAGATCAGGAGCAGGACGGAGAAGCCGATCAGGGCCAGCCCCTTGATCTCCTGGAGGTGGGCAGAGGCGTCCTCCTCGACCTCGCCCCCGAGGGCGGAGACGGAGAAGAGGCGCCTCAAGCGCCCGGCAAAGCCCGGCTTGCCTTTCTTCCTGCTCTTGCCTTTCGGGCTACGCCTGCCTCGGGCCATCGTAAGGTCGGATGTTCGCGAGTTGGTCGACGGGCCACGCGCCCGCGCGGATCAGCCAGGCGGCCGGAGCCGGACGAGCGCCGCGGCCACCGCTTTCTTCGAGCGGTCCTCCATGCGACGGATCGATCCGTCGCGGCCGAGGACGCTCACCGTGGTTCGATCCGCCCGGAGCGCGGTCTCGTCGTTGAGCACGATGTAGTCCACTCCCTTGCGTTTCAACTTCGCCCGGGCGCGAGCCGTCCCCTCTCCGGTCTCCAGAGCGAAGCCGATCACGAGCCGCGATCCCTTTCGACGGGCGACCGTGGCCAGAATATCGGGGTTCCGCACCAACTCCAAGGATGCGACTTCGCTCCCACCGTCCTTTTTGCGCCACTTCCCGGCGAGTTTGCGTCGGGGCCTCCAGTCGGCCACCGCCGCGCACATGAACAGGGCGTCGGCGTCGCGGAAGGCTCCGCGAACGGCGGCGAGCATGTCGCGGGCGCTGACCACGTCGATCCGCTCCACGCCCCGCGGCGTACGCCGGTGCACGGGACCGGCCACGAGCACCACGGAGGCCCCCGCTCGTCGCGCCGCCCGGGCGATCTCGAAGCCCATCTTGCCGCTGGAGCGGTTCGAGAGGTACCGCACCGGATCCACGTACTCCCGGGTCGGACCGGCGGTCACGACCACGCGGCGGAGCTCGAAGGAACCCCGACCTCTCGGGGAAGAGCTCACCCCAGGAGCTCCGCCACCGCGGCGAGGATCTCCACGGGCTCGCTCAGCCGACCCCGGCCCTCGTCGCCGCAGGCGAGCCGCCCCTCGCCCGGCTCCAGGATCGTCCACCCGTCCTCCCGTAGCTGCGCCAGGCTTCGCCGGGTCGGGGGAGCGTCGAGCATGCGAGGATTCATCGCCGGGCATACGAGCCGCGGGACGTCCGGCGGGAGGGCGAGGGCCACCGAGCCGGCCAGCTCGTCCGCCAGCCCCAGGGCGAGGCGCGCGGCGAGGTCCGCGGTGCAGGGCGCCACCACGAAGACGTCGGCCCACTGGGCGAGGTCGATGTGGTCCATGCTCCCGCGTCGCCCCTCGCCGAACTCGTCGCAGTACGCCGGCTCCCCGGTCAGGGCCTCGAAGAGCTGCGGCGACACGAGCCGCGCGGCGCGCGACGTGAGGAGGACGCGTACTTCGTGATCCGCCTGGGCGAGCTTGCTCGCCAGGTCGCAGGCCTTGTGCAGCGCCGCGGAGGCGCCGGCCGCGAGGAGGATTCGGCTCAAGATTGCTCCTTCTCGTCGAAACCGACCAGCCGACGAACGCGGGCCACCGCCTCGTCGAGGTCGTCGTTGACGATGACGTGATCGTACCGGTCGCGGGCCCGCATTTCCTCATGGGCCTTCTGCAGGCGGCGCTCGATCTCCTCGAAGGCGTCCGTGCCCCGCCCCGTGAGGCGTTCCCGCAGCGTCTCCATGTCGGGAGGCGCGACGAACACGTAGATCCCCGGGAGCTCGAGCTGCTTGAGCTGGGCGCCTCCCTGCACGTCGATCTCCACGAGGTAGACCTTTCCCTCGTCCAGGGCCTGCTCCATCGGTCCCCGCAGGGTGCCGTAGAGGTTGCCGTGGACTTCCGCCCACTCGATGAAGTCGCCGGCCTCGATGTGCCGGCGGAAGCGCTGCTTGTCCACGAACACGTAGTCGGTGTCCTCGACCTCTCCAGCGCGCATGGGACGCGTCGTGGCCGAGATCGAGAACACGACGTCGGGGTCCTCGAGGAGGCGGCGGCAGATCGTGCTCTTGCCGCAGCCCGAGGGTCCGGAGATCACGAGCAACCGGCCGCGGCGCTTCTCGCTCACCTGGATCCTCCTGTTCCTGGTCTCGACACCCTACTCGGCGTTCTGCACCTGCTCGCGCAAGCGCTCGACGTGCGTCTTCGCCTCGACGACCCAGTGGGACACCTTCGCGTCGCTGCACTTCGAGCCGGTCGTGTTCACCTCGCGGAAGATCTCCTGCACGAGGAAGTCGAGCTTGCGCCCGATCGCTCCTCCCTTGGCGAGGATCTTCTCGAGCTGTACGAGGTGGCTCTTCAGCCGGGAGATCTCCTCGGAGACGTCCAGGCGATCCGCGATCAACGCGATCTCGCGAGCGAGCTCCGTGGGGTCGACCGCCTGCCGGCCGTCCAGGAGATCGGCCACGCGCTTGCGCAGGTTCGCCTGGTGGTTGCGGACGACGGTCGGCATCCGCTTCTCGATCCGGGCGACGATCCGCTCGCTGGCCCGCGCGTGCTTGCGCAGGTCGGCCATGAGGGCCTCCCCCTCGGCCCGACGCATCTCGACGAGCCGCTTGAGCGCCTTGCCGAGGAGCTTGAGCAGGAGGCGCTGCTCCTTCTCCGGATCGACGCGCCGGGACTCGCTCGAGACGAGCACGCCGGGGAGAGCGAGCAGAGTGGACGGCGGAATCCCGTCCTCGAGCCCGAGACGGGAAGAGAGCCGCTTCCACTGTCGCTGGTAGCGCGCGGCGGCGTCCGGGTCGAGCGCCAGCGCCTCGGCGCCCGAGGTGTGGGTCACGTTCAGGTACACCGACACCGCGCCCCGGACGAGGTGCTTGCGGACGATGCGCTCCACGTCGCCCTCGAGGTGGGCGTACTCGGCGGTGAGCCGGGTCTTGACGAGGAGGTGGCGGTGATTGACCGAGCGGATCTCGATCCGGTAGGAGGTGAAGCCCGACTCGCTCGAAGCGGCTCCGTATCCCGTCATCGAGCACAGCATGTGGCGGCTTCCTTGCTTCGTGATGTCTTCGGCTCCGTCTCGTCGGGGAAAGGTCTCGGATCAGCCTCCGATCGGTTCGCTACCGCCGGCGGGGGGTGCCGGCAGATCGGGGATCCCCGTACCGCCGGGCATGCCTCCCGGCATGCCGGGTGCGTACTCCTGCGTGGGCGGGAGGGGCTCGAGCCCGTCCGTGATGGAACCCGTCCCCGCGCCCTCGTTGATGACGTGCAGGACGAGGGCCGAGACGAGAAAGGCCGCCGCGACGTATCCGGTGAAGGTGTTGATGCCGCGGGCTCCG
Organism: uncultured Planctomycetaceae bacterium; assembly: GCA_964428225.1. GTDB lineage: Bacteria > Planctomycetota > UBA1135 > UBA1135 > JBFMCU01. The sequence continues at coordinate 12,539 of CAYRXS010000123.1, read as the reverse complement.
ACGCCAAACGTCTGCTGACCCCCCTCGCCCAGGAACTGCCCGAAGCCGCCTCCCTTGCCCTCCTGGAGGAGGACGACGACGATCAGGGTGATCGCCGTCACGACGAAGAAGATGTAGAGGAGCGTGGTGAGATACTGGCCGAAGTTCTCCATGGTTCGCGCTACTTGTCGAAGTCGATGATCGGGATGAAGGCGTCGGGGGTCAGGGAGGCTCCTCCCACGAGGGCGCCGTCCACGTCCGGCACGGCCATGAGCTCGGCGACGTTGGAGGCCTTGACGCTGCCGCCGTACTGGATGCGCGTCGCCTCGGCAATCGACTCATCGTAGGCCCCGGCGAGCAGCCCGCGCAGGTACTGGTGCACCTCTCCCGCCTGGGCGGGAGTAGCCGTGAGCCCGGTGCCGATCGCCCAGACGGGCTCGTAGGCGATGGTCACGCGGTTCATGACGGAGGCATCCACTCCCGCGAGGCCCTCGAAGAGTTGCGTGCGCACGACGTCCTCGGTCGTACCCGCCTCGCGCTCCTCGATGGTCTCCCCGACGCAGAGGATGACCTCGAGCTCCTCGGCGAGGGCGGCCATCACCTTGGCGTTCACGAGCTCGTCGGTCTCGCCGTAGATGTGTCGCCGCTCGGAGTGGCCGAGCACGACGAGGTCCACCCCGACGTCGCGCAGCATCGCCGCCGAGACCTCGCCGGTGAACGCCCCGGAGGGCTCGTCGCACATGTTCTGAGCTCCGACGGCGATCGGCGAGCCGGCCAGGGCGCGCACGATCTCGTCGAGGTAGACGAAGGCGGGAACCACCGCCACCTGCACGTCGTCGCGGTTCCCGACGTGCTCCCGGAGCGCCCCCGCCAGATCGAGGGCGGAGCGGCGATCCAGGTTCATCTTCCAGTTCCCTGCCTGGTAGGGCTTTCTCAAGGCATTCACCTCTCGTTCGGTCCGGGTCGAGCGGATGGATGGCCTCCGGCCATCGGGGGGCAGGAGCTCGACGAAACCTGTTTTTCGGACCCGTGGAGGCCGATGGTACGCGCGGAGATCGCGCTCACCAGGGGCCCTCTCCGAAAACGGGCGGAGGAGTATACGCCTCCATCACGAACTTGGGCGAACGAGAGGTCGGGAATACGGTAGCTTGAGCCCCATGGACCTCCTCGGCGCCCTGCTCCGCCTCACCGCCCTGGAGGGCCTGCCCCGCACGGGATGGGTCCAGGCCGGCGTCCGGAGCCCCGAATCCGTGGCCGACCACTCCCTGGGCACCGGCTGGGTAGCCCTGGCCCTCGGTCCCCGGGAGGAGCCCCCCCTGAACGTGGACCGCGCGGTGGCCCTGGCCCTCGTGCACGACGCTCCGGAGGCGCTCCTGGGCGATCTCTCCCGGACGGGGGCCGAGCTCGTCGGGGAAGAGGCCAAGGCCCGGGCCGAGGACCGCGCCGCCCGGCGGCTCCTGGAGCCCCTCTCCGGCCCCGCCGCGGACCGCTGGGCCGAGCTCCGCGACCTCGAGACCCGGGAGGCGCGCTTCGTGGCCCTCTGCGACAGGCTCCACCTCGGCGTCCGGCTCGTCGACTACCGGCGGGCGGGCCAGCGGGGGCTCGAGGAGTTCCTCGAGGGGATCGAGGGGCTCGACTGCGCGGAGTTCCCGGCCTGCGAAGAGCTCCGCCGCGCCATCCTGCGCGCACTCGAGGCCTCTTGACGGTACCCTCGCCCCCGTGAAGCGCTCCCACCTCGTCTTCGTGACCGTCGTCTTCACCGCGCTGCTCACCGGGATCCTCGTGGAGCGCGCGAACCGCGACGATCCGTTCGACGAGGTCACTTTCCTTCCCCCGTCTCGGATCGAGCTCGAGCCCCTGGCGTTCCCCGCGGGCGAGCACGTCCTCGCGGGCCGGGTCCTGACCGCCGCCGGCGATCCCGCCGAGGACGTGCGGGTCCACGTCTGGCGGGCCGAGCCGGTGCCCGACGCCACGGAGCGGCTGCTCTGGGACGCGACGGAATCGGACGGCTCCTTCGAGATCGTGGGGATCCCGGAGGGAAGCTACCGCGTGGCGCTCCTGGCCTCCGGGATTCCGAACACGCTGCTCGAGGTCACGATCCCCGAGGAGTCCGGGGTCGTGTGGACGCTCGGCGAGCCCCTGCCCCCGATGCGCGCCCTGCCGGAGATGCGCCTCGCCGACCTGACGGGCCGGCTGTTCTCGCCGGAGGGGATCCTCCGCGTGTCGCTCCCCCTCGAGGGATACGAGGTCGTCTTCCTGCCCGCGGAGCACGTGGATCCGCTGAGCGGCGCGATCCTGCGGCGCGTGTCGACCGAGGTGGACGGCTCCTTCCGCGTCGTGGGGCTGGTGGAGGCCGACTACCGGATCCAGGTCCTGCCTCCCTGGGCCGCGGGGGGCTCGTGGCCCGCGCTCGCGGAGATCGCGCTCACCCACCGCGGCTCGCCGGAGCCGGATCCCCTCGAGCTGCGCCTGCAGATCGGCGAGCTGACCGGCCTCCTCGTGGATCCGGACGGCCGCCCGATCGAGGGCGCCCTGGTTCGGGTCTGGCCGGAGGGCGCCCCCGGACACCTGTGGCCGCCCGTCCAGACGGATGGCTTCGGAGCCTTCGTCGTCGAGGACCTCCCCCCGGGACGCTACGTGGTACGCATCCGCGCGGGAGAGGGCTCCGTCGAGCGGACGGAGACGGTAGAGGCCGGAGCCCGCACGCGGATCCCCTTCGAGCCGCTGGAGACCCACCCCGGCGAGTGACGTCCTCGCGCGGGGTGGGGACGAGCTCGCTCCGCTACCAGCCGAGCACCAGGTCCTGGGCGTTCGTCAGGTCGATCCCGGAGCCGATGCGGATGGCCTGCGTGGCGGCCTGGAAGCCGATGAGCGCGACGTCCGAGGGGACGTCGACGTCGATGATCGCGGGATTCCCGAGGCCGAGGGGCAGGCCGAGCAGCTCGCCGTTCGGATCGGTGATGTCGACCAGGATGTTGCCCCGGTCGCCGGGCACGGTCAGCGGGGCGGAGTAGCCCGCCAGGAGAGCGCTGTTCTGCCCCGCGTCGAGGGAGATCGAGGTGGCGAGGGTGCCGCCGACCACCGGAGGGCTCGTCACCGCGTAGACATCCGGGTTCGTGTGGCCACCCACGGAGGGATTGCGCCACGTCGCCGTCGCCGGGGTGTGGAAGTTCGTGAACAGGGTCCAGACCGCACCGCGGCTCGGACCTCCGTCGTCGTCCCCCCGCGCGCCGACCACCAGATCGACGAGCCCGTCTCCGTTGTGATCGCCCAGGCCCGTGACCGCACAGCCGAACAGGTCCTGGTCATCGAGGGAACCCGTGAATCCCCCCTCGGTCGAGCTGATCTTCTGCTCGTACTTCACGGTGCCGTCCGTGGCGAGATACAGGATCCAGACGGCACCTCGCTCGGTGCCCCCGTCGCCATCCCGGTAGCTGCCCACGACGAGGTCCTGGATCCCGTCACCGTTCAGATCCCCGGGCGCCGCGAGCGACCGGCCGAAGCCGTCCTGGTTGTCCAGGTCGCCGTCGAAGTTTCCCTCGAGCTCGTTGATCTTCTGCTTGCGGACCACGTCCCCGCTCGAGCTCAGGAAGAGGATCCACACCGCGCCGGAGTCGTAGCCGCACTGGTCGTCGCGGTGGGCTCCGACGGCCAGGTCGCCCACTCCGTCGCCGTCCAGGTCGCCGAGCGCCGCCACCGCCGAGCCGAACTCGTCCCCGGCGGTCAGGGCGCCGCCCAGGTCTCCGGACGTGTCGCTGATCTTTTTCAGGTGGGAGAGATCCTCGTTCGGTTGCAGGAAGAGGATCCACACCGCGCCGCACTTGGCGCCGCCGTCATCATCGCCGATCGCGCCCACGGCCAGGGCCGAGGCGGTCGGCCCCCCGGCGTCGAGGTCGCCGAGATAGGCGATCGACGATCCCAGGAAGTCGAAGTTGTCCCAGGCGGTCGAGCCGCAACCGGAGCTTCCGTTGGAGTGCTTCTTCCAGCTCTTGACCGAACCGTTCGTGCCCAGGTACAGGACCCACACGGAGCCCGTGCTGTAGGCCGCTCACCCGCCGCCGTCGTCGTCGTAGGGCGCGCCCACCGCCGCGTCCTGCACGCCGTCGCCGTCCATGTCGTCGAGCAGGGCTACAGACCAGCCGAAGTAGTCGGCGGGTCCGAGGATGCCCGTGAAGCCGCCCTGGCCGTCGCTGATCTTCTGCTCGGAGCGGACGGTGCCGGCCGCGTTCAGGAAGAGGACGAAGGCGGCGCCGGCGTCCACGAATCCGTCGTCGTCGCGGTGGGCTCCCACGAGGAGGTCCCCGATCCCGTCGCCGTCGAGATCCCCGAGCCCCGCACAGGAGCTGCCGAAGTAGTCGACGTCCGAGAGCCCCGCCCCCAGACCGCCGGCCGTGGAGCTGATCTTCTGCTCCGAGAGGACCTGCGCGCTCAGGGCGGTGGAGAGAGCGACGAGACACGACACGAAGGCGCCGGCGAGGCGCACGGAGCGGGCAACGAGCATCGAGAGATCTCCTGGTTCTTCCTTCGGGGGGATGCTGACAGCGGACCAGATCGTAGCCTCGTCGCCGATCACCGGGGAATCCGATCCGGACCGCGAGCTCACGCGATCACCGCCGCCCGCGTCACCTTCCCCTCGTCCTCGGCCCCCCGGGGTTCCCCGCGGACGGGCCGACGGGCGGGGGATCGGTGGTGATTGCGAGTTCCTTCGAGAAACCATGATTCCGTCTCCGCGGCTTTTCCGCCCTCGCTCATGGACCAGAGCGGCGTGGCCGGGTGTCTGCGCCCCCCCACCTCGGCAAGGAGAACGTTCAGATGCATCGAGCCACCCTGGAGGGAGGCGCGGTCTTCTTCGACCGCTGCGGCGGGCTCGCGCTCGTCGGCAACAACGTCATCACCGGAAACCAGGTGGTTCGCTACGGTGCCGGAATCGACGTCTTCTCCGATTCGATCGCCTACATCTCGAACAACACCATCTACGGCAACAGCGGAGGGAGCGGAGGCGGGGTCGCCTGCCGTGAGGGCTCCTGGGCCGAGATCACGAACACCATCCTCTGGAACAACTCGGCGGCGGAAGGACCCGAGCTGTTCCTCGATATGCAACAGACGGGGCGCGTCGCGGAGGTCGACGTGAGGCACTCGAACGTCGAGGGCGGCCAGTCTTCCGTCCACGTGGACGCGACCTGCATCCTGCTGTGGGGCGAGGGAATGATCGACCAGCCTCCCGGATTCATCGACGCCGGCAGCGGGGACTTCCACCTGTCCGGCTCGTCGCCGTGCGTCAACCGGGGCACGAGCGACGTGATGGCCTCCACCGATCCCGAGGGAGATCCGCGGCCGACGATGGGCACCGCCGACATGGGGGCGGATGAATACGTCGGCACACACCGGCGCGGGCGTCGCGACGGCGACCCTCGACACGCGAGGACCGGTGGATCCCTCGTTCATCGGGATGGAGATGCACCTCGCCTTCGCGCTCGCGCCGCCCTGGGACTTCGTCTCCGACCCGGTCGTGGTGGAGATCCTCCCGTAGCCGACGGATTCGCGAAGCCGGGGTGACCCGGGGCGCTCGTCAGTTGCCGAGCACGAGATCCCGGGCGTTCGACAGCGCGTAGGGCAGGCCGCCTCCGAAATGGAGGGCCTGCGTGGCCGCGAAGAGGCCGAAGAGGCCGACGTCAAGGGGGATGGGAAGGTCGTACTGGACGACCGCACCGCCCTTGGCCGCCTGCGCGAGGAGCTCGCCGCCCGGATCGTAGATGTTCGCGAGGAGGGTCCGCCCGCCACCGAGCGCCAGACTCCACGGGGTGGAGTAGCCGATGAGCCAGGCGAGGTTGTGTCCCGTGGTGCCCGCGAGATCGATCGTGGTGGAGTAGGTGCCGCCCAGCGCGGGAAGCGTCAGCGCGTCGTGGCTCTCCGGATTCGTGCCCGTGTTGCGGAAGCTCACGGAGGCCGCGCCGAGTCGGTCGTACACGAAGATGTCGTCGTCCCCGTTCGAGTCTCCCGGCACGAGGTTGCTGGAATCCGACACGTAGGCCACGAAGCGTCCATCGTCGGAGATCGTGGAGAGCCTGTGCCAATCGTTCCCCTCCTCGCCCAGGGAGTTCTGGCTGGCGTGCGTCGTCTCCAAGGCGATGCGGTCGCGGACGAAGATGAAGAAGCCGTTGCCGCTCACTCCCGGAATCGAGAAGGTGGCGTTGGCCATGAACGTCACGTAGCGCCCGTCATGGGAGATGTAGGGATGCCAGCATTCACCGTCCGCCTCCCCGCCCGCATTGTCCAGGCTGGCGCGGGTTGTCTGGCCGGTCAGGAGCTCGTGTACGAAGATGTCGGTGAAGCCGTACAGGTCCCCCGGCACCAGGTTGTCCGCGGTGCTCTCGAAGGCCACGTAGCGACCATCGCCGGAGACCGAGGGCAGCCAGCTGGTGCCGTCGCTTTCCCCACCCGCCGAGTCCACGCTGACGCGGACGAGCTGTCCGGTCTGGCAATCGCGGACGAATATGTCCCAGAGCCCGTTCGTGTCCCTCACCACGAGGTTGGTGGAGCTGCTGGCGAAGGCCATGTAGCGACCGTCGCCGGACATGCAGGAGCCCCACTCCCCGCTCTCGCCGTCTCCTTCGATGCCAAGGAGCCCGGAGCTCGCCCACAGGGTCTGCCCGGTCTGGCGGTCGTGCCGGAAGACGTCGAGATCCCAGGCCGTGTCTCCCGTCGCGAAGTTCGTAGCCTTGCTCCGGAAGGCGACGTAGCGGCCGTCGTCGGAGATCGAGAGCGGGAACCCTCCACTGGCGCGGTCCCCCTGGATTCCCGTGGAGCTCACGCTCGCGAGGGTGGTTTCTTCGAGCTGCATGTCGCGCACGAAGACGTCACCGAACCCGTTCGAGTCCCCCGAAACGAGGTCGGAGGCCTTGCTCTCGAACGCCACGAACCTTCCGTCCGCCGAAATCGCGACTCCGTTTCCACTGGACGCGTTGCCCGGCGCGCCCGCGGGATCGACGCTCACGCAGGCGGTCGTCTCCTCCAGTCGGTCGCGCACGTAGACGTTGGAGGTCCCGTAAACGATTCCCGACGCGAAGTTGGTGGCTTCGCTGCGAAACACCAGGTATCGGCCATCGGCGGAGACCGCGACGAACTCGCTTTCTCGATCGCCTTGGATGCCCGAGGGGCTGACGCTGGCGCGCGTGGAGATCCCCTGCGCCGACGTAATGCCCGCGAGCAGGACCGCCATCGCGAGTGCCCCTCCGGACCACGGGAACCGCCCGGCTCCGCCTTGCCTGCCTCTCGTGTTCGACGGGTTCGCTCTCTCTCTCATCCGATTCCTCCGTGGGGTGTCTTCGCCATTCGGATCGGCCCATGCCGAGCGATCGATCGCGGCTCGTTCGACGCACGACGATCTCGAATGGGTCCGAGAGGCATCACAGTCTACGGCCGTTCACCTGGTTCGGGTGATCCTCCCTCCGGTTCTCGGCCGACCGAGGACGAGCTCCGAGCCCCGTATCGTCGCGTCGGGAGACGCGTCAGGCGGGAGGATACGAGCACAGTCCGATCGGATCCTCCCACCCCACGCGCGCGGGAAGAGTGTCCCACAGCTCGTGCGCGATCTCGCCGAGGTGGGGCGATCCGACGTAGTAGCGCTCGGCGTTGTACTCGACGCGGTCCGCGTTGAGGTGCCAGGTCAGGTGGTCCACGCCGATCTCGCGCGCCATGCGGCGGGCTTCCTCCATCTGCTCGGGGGCGCCGCTCCACTCGTAGAGGATGTAGCGCCAGATCACCATGGGCGTCGTCCGCCCGAGCTCTGCCCGGTGGCGGAGCACGCGCCGGAGACCGTCGAGGACGCGCTCGAGATCGCCGTTGCCCTTCCCCTTCTCGTAGACGTCCTGCCGCGCGCCGTCGATGGAGAACACGAGGAGGTCGAGCCCGCTCTCCACGCAGGCCCGCGCCCGCTCGTCGGTGTGGAAGAACATGCCGTTCGTGCTGGACTGGATGTAGCAGGCGGGATTTCGATCCCGCAGGTACCGCACCATGTCCGCGGCACGCGCCTGGGCCCAGTTCTCGCCTCCGACGTAGAACTCGACGTAGCGCAGGTTGGGGGAGAGCTGGTCGACGATCCGGGTGAAGTCCGGGTAGTCGATCGAGAGCTTCCTGCGATTCCCCTCGATGGAGGCCCGGTCACAACCCGGACAGATCAGGTTGCAGGCGCCGACCGTCTCGATGAGCAGCGCGCGCGGCAACGGCACCGTCGAGTGGAACCCGGGCGGAGGCGGCTCCGCGATGCGCATCGGACAGCCGACGCAGATCGGCACCTGGTCGATGTTCTCCTCGATCGCCCGCCTCAGGGCCGCGAAACGGGGGCCGTTCCAGACCTCCGCCACCGGTTCTTCGATGACGTTGCCGAGCGGATTGGTCTTGCTCACGTCCGGGCAGGCGCAAACGACGTCCCCGTCGCTGAGCACACAGAGCTGCTTCCAGGGCCGCGCGCAGTGGGGCCGGTCGTCGCCGGCCCACGACCAGGTGGCGATGCGCCGAGCGGGATCGGAGTTGTCTGTCTGTGCCATGATCGATCCGGAGAGCGCGACGATACCAAGCCCACGCATGCTGTGCTAATTGCGCTTCCCTTCGCGCCCCGGACCGAAGCGTGCTCGTCGGGGGCGCGTTCCCGGTATCCTGTCCGCGCCCATTCCCACCACTACCTCCCATGAGCGACTCCCCCACCACGATCTATCTCGACAACGCCGCCACCACTCCCCTCGTGCCCGAGGTCCGGGAGGCGATGGGCCGCGTCTTCCACACGGACTTCGGCAACCCTTCGTCGCGCCACCCGCTCGGCGTCACGGCCGCGCGGACGATCGACGCGGCGCGGACGCGCGTGGCCCGGTTCACCGGGGCGGACGAGGAAGGCGTCGTGTTCACCTCGGGTGGGACGGAGGCGAACAACCTCGCGGTCCTGGGGCTCGCCCGGGCGCGGCGGAGCGCGGGCAACCACCTGATCATCGGGCCGACGGAGCACCCGTCCGTGACGGACTCCGCGGCGGCTCTGACCGAGGAAGGCTTCGAGCTCGAGACCGCCCCCCTCGGCGCGGACGGCGGGATCGACGTCGAGGGGCTCGTCTCGATGCTCCGCCCGACCACCGTGCTCGTGGCCCAGATGCTCGTGAACAACGAGTTCGGGACCGTCTACGACGTCCCCCGCATCGCCCGCCTCGTGCGCGCGAACGCGCCGCGAGCCGCGCTCCACGTCGATGCGGTCCAGGGGCCGGGCAAGCTCGACCTCTCGCTGGGAGAGCTCGGCGCCCACAGCCTGTCGATCAGCGGGCACAAGGTGCACGGGCCCAAGGGCTCGGGCGCCCTGATCCTCGCCGAGGGCGTCCGCCCCCGGCCGCTCGTCTTCGGCGGGGGCCAGGAGCGGGGCATCCGCTCCGGCACCGAGAACGTGGCGGGCATCGCCGGCTTCGCCCGCGCCCTCGAGCTCGCCGACGAGAGCCTCGCGCAGGCGCGCGCCGGCATGTTCGCGCTGCGCCACATCCTCGCCGAGGGGCTCGAGGCGATCTCGGGAGCGCGGCTCCTCTCTCCGGGTCCCCCCGACTGCCTCTCCCCCGCGATCGCCGCTGTCCTGCTCCCCGGTCCTCCCGCCGAGGTATGGATGCACCACCTCGAGACCCGCGGCGTCCTGACCAGCGTGGGCAGCGCCTGCCACGCGAAGTCGAGCGAGATTCCCCCCGCGCTGCTCGCCCTGGGCCTGAGCGAAACGGAGGCCCGCGGGGTCCTGCGCGTGTCCTTCTCCCGGGAGACGACCGAGGACGAGGTGCGCGAGGCGTGCCGCCGATTGGCGGACGTGGCCCGCGAGCTCGTCGGGGAGGCGCGATGACCCCGACGAATCCGGAGAGCGAGCCGGGCGCGCCCGACCTGATCCTCGCCCGCTACGGAGAGCTCTGGCTCAAGGGCAAGAACCGCCACCTCTTCGAGAAGGCGCTCATCGAGAACATCAGGACGGCCTGTCGTTCCCACGGCAAGACCTCGGTCGTCCGCGAGCAGGGGATGCTCGCGATCCGCCCCGAGCGACGCATCGGGGACGCCGCCCGACGTCTGCAGGACGTGTTCGGCCTCTCCTCGATCTCTCCGGCCTGGGGCGTCGAGAAGGATCCCGACGCGATCGCGGCCGCCGCACCCGCCCTCGTCGGCCGCGCCCTCGAGAGCCTGCCCCGCGACCGCGAGATCGCGTTCCGGGTGGAGACGAGACGCTCCGACAAGCGCTTCCCCATGATCTCGACCGAGCTCGATCGTCACGTCGCCGATCGAGTGCTGCCGATCCACGGCGACCGGCTGCGCGTCGACCTCTCCCACCCCGAGCTGACCCTGGGAATCAGCGTGCGCGACCGGCGCGCCTATCTCTTCGCCGAGCGACTCCCGGGGGCGGGGGGGCTTCCGGTGGGCACGCTCGGGCGAGCGATCTGCCTGCTCTCCGGCGGCATCGACTCGCCGGTCGCGGCCTGGATGACGATGAAGCGCGGATGCGAGGTCCGCTTCGTCTCGTTCCACTCCTACCCGTACCTCGGGGAGTCGTCGAAGGAGAAGATCCGGCGCCTCGTGCGGGCGCTCCACCGCTACCAGCGCCGGTCGATCCTCCTCAGCGTTCCGTTCACCGAGGTGCAGACGGAGATCCGTGATCGGTGCCCCGAGCCGTACCGCACGGTCCTGTACCGTCGGATGATGCAGCGCATCGCGTGCGAGGTCGCCGTTCGCGAGAAGGCGGCGGCCGTGGTGACGGGAGAGAGCCTGGGGCAGGTGGCGAGCCAGACCCTCGAGAACCTGACCTGCATCGGCGCCGCGTCCTCGCTGCCCGTGCTGCGGCCCCTGCTCGGCTTCGACAAGCAGGAGACGATCGAGCGGGCGCGTCGGATCGGCACCTACGACGTCTCGATCCTCCCCGAGCCCGACTGCTGCACCGTGTTCCAGCCGAAGAAGCCGGTGATCCGCGGCCGGCTCGACGCCTGCGCGGCCGCCGAGGAGCTCATCGACGTGGAGGGCCTCGTGCGCGACGCCGTCGCGGGCGCGGAGAGGATCGAGATCGAGCCGGTCTAGGAGCCTGCGCCATTGATGGCCAGCGTTGGCCCTGTTCGGGCTTTCTGGCGGATCGGCGGCTTCGGACGGACCGAGCGTCGCGAGCGGAGGCCGGGGTGCGAGTTTCCGGCGCCGGCCGGGCGCCTACGACCCTGATTGGTCGGGATTGCTCCCTCGGGACTCTCAGCCGGCCCAGACCATCCGTGTCGACATCCGGCGCAGGTTCAGCGCCAAGCACACCAGGTTCCACTCGCCCGTGACCTTCTCGATCCCTCGCATCGAGAAGGTGCGGAAGCCCAGCACCGACTTGATCCAGCCGAAAGGGGCCTCCACGATCGACTTCCGTCGCTTGTAGAGCTCGCGGCCTCGTTTCGTTCGCCGCTTACGGTGCATTCGCCTGGTCGCAGGTCCCGCGGTCACTTCGCGCGCACCCGTCTCTCCCTTGCCGAGCGCCACGTGCGCATCCACCCCCATCTCCTCCAGAGCACGGAAGCTCTCCTCCGACTTGTAGCCGGCGTCCGCCAGCGCCCGGGGGGGCGTCTTCTCCGTGTTGGCCTCGGCCGCCTCGACCATCGGCTTGAGTTGGTCGTTGTCCGCCGCACTCTGCGTGACTCCCGCTGCGACTACGATCCTCTCCGCTTCGTCGACCGCGATCTGGGAGTTGTAGCCCTGCACATAGCCCGTCCTGGGGTTTCCCATGATCCGACTGTCCGGGTCGGTAAAGTTCGCCTGCTTCTTGTCCCCAGGCACTCCATTGGGCCGTTTCAGCCGCCCCCGACCGGTCTTCTCCTTGTGCTTGCCCCGACCCGAAGCCTCGTCCTGCTCCGCCTGCTCCCGCTCCAGGCGCTTCTTGGCCTCCCGAATCTTCTTCAGCCGACTCTCGCGCCGTTGCAGCTCCTCGGGAAGCTCGTCACCTCGGAAGTCCGGGCCAAACTCCTTGTCTTCCGCCTCGTCGATGCCCTGGGCCATCCTCGTTATCCGCCGGACCTCCTTCGCGATTCGCTTCTCCTCCTGCTTCATCCGCCCGTAGCTCATCGCTTTGTGCTTGTTGGCGTTCGCCTTCACCTTGGACCCATCGATCGCCAGCGTCCCCATCTTCACCAGACCCGCCTCAACGGCGATCCGCACCACCTGGACGAACAGCTGCTCGAAGTGCTTCACATGCTCTTGGCGAAAGCGGGCAATCGTCCGATGGCTCGGCTGGTTGCCCGCCGCCAGGTACCGCAGCGCCACCAGATCCTCCAGGCCCGCCGCGATCTTGCGCGACGAGAAGATCCCCTCGCTGTAGGCATAGATCAGCACTTTCAGCATCATCCGCGGGTGGTAGGCGATTCGCCCACGACCGTCCTCACGCTGCCGGATCGATGATCTCGCCCACCAGGGCTTCCTCGTCATCTTTAGCCCGCCGGCGGCGACGCTGAGTCGAACGGGCCTGGCCAAGTACGCGGCAGGCCCGCCGCTCTGAAACCTCCAGCTTCGCTCGCACCTGCTGGACGGCCTCTCGTCGCCGC
>CAYRXS010000122.1:0-19356 GCA_964428225.1 uncultured Planctomycetaceae bacterium | reverse complement strand
GCAGGCCAGCTCATCCTAACTTACGGGCTGGCTCCGTTTGGCCCGACCACCGCTTTGGGCCTACTTCCCGACGAACAGGTCGTAGGCGTTGTGAAGGGTCGTCCCGCCGCCTCCGCCGAGACCGGCTCCCTGCGTCGAGAGCATGAATCCGGCCAAGGCCACATCATCCGGAATCGGGACGGAGAAGGTCACGACGCCGTAGCCGTATGCGGGCGGAAGCTGGAGCAACTCGCCCCCCGGAGACAGAGGGTCGATCAAAAGGAAATCGTCGGCCAGCGGCAAGAACAACTCCAACGGGTCCGTGTAACCACTAGCTTCTGAGGGCGCAAAGGGCTGCCCATGTGGATAGGCTTGCCAGGTTCGCAGACTGCCGATATTGGATGCCCCCGGACATTCTAGGGAGTCTCCACTTCAAGGCAGTCAAGCAGAACTCCCGTTCCGATCAGAGTACGGGTGCCTTCCACAATGACGACCGGCTCTGGTCTCATGTTGGCCTCCGATTCATGCCTAATGTCGGCATACACACTGACATCGGCAGAGACACGGAGCCACGCGGGCGTGAGCTCCTCCAGTTGAAACACCAGCAAGCGCCTCATCCAACGCGACCCTGACATGATGCGCTTTGCGAGATCGTCTCCGCAGCCCAGCCTGAAGACCGCGTCTACACTGAGTCCTTCAAACACGACCAAGTAGCCTTTCTCCTCAACGACTACGTCCACGTCAAAAGGATCGCAGTAGTACACGCCGGATGACAGAGTCTCCTGTGTCTGGGCCGTATACTCGATTTCCGTCAGAGAGATGTCATCCAATGACCGGGCAGCAGGATACTCCTTCAGGATTGACTGGATACGCTCCGCTGCGATCTGCTCCTCAAGGTCAAACTGCGACGGTTCTTGCGCACACCCAATCACAAGAAACAGGGGGCAAAGGCAGGCCAGCAATGCGGGGATCGATCTACTCCATCCTCCATACACACTTCGCCGCTTGTTCATCATCACCCCCGTCCGAATAGTCTCGGCGTGCTGTTTAAGGCGGTGTTGTCGCTCGGTGCATCCTCCCGCTTCTCGACCGCCGTGGTACGCCATCCCTCGCAGCTTGGCAAGGGGGAACGGGGAGGGAGTCGGGAAAAGCCCTCCGCGTCCAGTGCATCGCGGGATCATGCCCAGCTCGCTTGCTTGCTCAAGGACGGCCGAGACGTAGGCTGCAGAAAGCCCCGAATTTCCCTGCCTTCCTTAGCGGTTCTTCTAGAAGGGCCGGTGATCGATGCGAGCTACGCTGCCCGATCCCAGTACGTCATCGGCCCGTGTTTCGTGAAGCCCTGGCGCTGCACGATCGGGAACGAGGTGTTCACCATGGCGTAGAGGCCGACGTGGGTGATTCCCTGCTCGCGCGCGTGGCGGGCCCGAGCCTCGAGCACGGCGGAGTAGGCGCCGCGGCCGCGGGCCTCGGGGACGGTGCCGCCGGCCCAGAGGAAGCCGAAGCGCAGGGCGGGGAAGAGGGTCAGTCCGCCGGAGGAGACCGGCTCGCCGGTCGCGTCGTCGTAGGCCACGACGCGGTGAACGCGGGCGCCGGGCCGCGAGCACTCCCCGAGCTGGCGCTCGAGATCGGAGTGCGCCCCGGGATGCGGCTCGCCGAATGCGCGCGCGGCCACCTCGAGCCAGTCGTGCAGGCGCTCCATCGTGTCCACGGGACGGGCGGTGACGCCGTCCGCCGGACGGGGGCGGTACTCATCCGCCGCGATCGCGCAGGCCCAGTGCTCGCAGGCCACCTCGTAGCCGGCCACCGCAAGCTCCCGGGCCAGCGGCTCGCGCGGGATCGTGGCGGGCACGAGCCACCGGGAAGGCCGGCCCTCGTGGGCGCGCACCACCTCCTCGACCAGGGCGGGGAGGCGGTCGGCCGTCGCGCGGGTGCGCGTCACCTGGTTGAAGAGCTTCAGGTCCTGTGCGCTGGAGGTGTAGAGGATCTCGGAGCGATCGACGATCTCCACGTCGTCGGGCACCCAGAAGAAGTCCCACTGGGTGCGCTCGAGGATCTCGTCGACGTTCATTCCAGGAACGCCCCGTTCTCGTAGATCAGCTCGTCGTCGACGAAGATCTTCCCGCCGTCCTTCATGTCCTTGAGCATGTCCCAGTGGACGGCGGACTTGTTCTCGCTGCCGGTGACGGGGATGCCGGCGCCGACCGCGACGTGGATCGTGCCGCCGATCTTCTCGTCGAAGAGCATGTTCTTCGTGAAGCGCGTGATGCCGGCGTTCGTGCCGATCGCGACCTCGCCCACGGTGCGCGAGCCCTCGTCGGTGTCGAGCAGGGCGTGCAGGAGCTTCTCGCCCTGGGCGGCACGGGCCTCGACGACCCTGCCCTTCTCGAAGCGCAGGCGGATGTCCTCGACTTCCTCGCCCTGGAAGATGCCGGGGAACGTGAAGCGAATCTCGCCCTCCACCGAGTCCTCGACCGGGCCGGTGAACACCTCGCCGTCGGGGAAGTTCACCTTGCCGTCGCAGTTCATCCACGTGCGTCCCTCGATCCCGAAGGTGATGTCCGTGTCGAGACCGACGTAGCGCAACGTCTTTCGCCCGTTCAGCCGCTCGCACACCTTCTCCTGGCGAATGGAGAAGTCGCGCCAGTAGGCGATCGGGTCCTCCTCGTCGAGCTTGCCGCACGCGAACACGAACTCCGCATACTCCTCGAGGGACATCTTCGCCTCCTGCGCGAGCGCCGGCGTCGGATATGCAGTGCCCACCCAGCGGACCTCGCCCTTGCCCCAGCGCTCGAAGAAGCGCTCCGTCATCTTCTTGCGAGCACGGATCACGCGCTGCTTCTTCTCCGCGGGAACGCTGGAGAGCGCGTGGGGATTCAGGTCGGGGAAGCAGCGGATCGCCACGTCGATCGTGTCGAGCTCGTGGTAGGCGATCGGATCCTCGTAGTCGATCTGGTGATCGCGCGCGTGCGCGTAGAAGATCTGCTCCGCGTCGGGGAGGGTCATCCGCACGAACGGGTGCCCTCCCGCCTCGAGCACCTCGCGCAGGACCTCGCGGAGCAGCGGCTCGGAAGCCGTCGAACCGCTGATCACGACCTTGTCGCCCTCCTTGACCTCGGTGGAGTAGTGGACGAGGAGACGGGCCAGCTTGCGGACGCGCGGATCACTGATCATCGATGAACCTCCAGGATGGAGCCGGACGGCGCGCCGCCCGGCCGGGGATTCGCGTAGCGTACTCTGTGGGAAAGGGGAATCAGGGCTCGAATCGGGCCGTCGCGGACCTCCACTCGGGGAGCGCGGCGCCCGCCGCGTCCCGCCGCCGTACCACGAGGCCGTCCGCGTCTTCCACGTCGATCACGGTGTCCGCCGTAAGGATGCGGTACCCCGCGCCGGCGCGCTCGAGGCGGGCGGGCGTGGGCGGCGCGGCCTCCGCGGGGAAGGGGCGGACGATGGTGAGGAAGGTCGCCTCGCGACGTGGCTCGAGGATCGTGGCCCGGAGGTGGTGCTCCACGAGCTGGATGCGCTCGCGGGGTGGGGGATCGAACCGATCCGTCTGTTCGATCGCGAGCTCGTCGGGGACGAGGAAGCGCACGCGGCACCCTGCCCCGCCGTTCCTCACGAGCAGCTCGCCGGATCCCGTCTCGTCGAACGGCACCGGCGCGTGCAGGAGCCACTCGAACGTCGACGGCTCCTTCGCGCGCAGCCGATCGCAGATCACGATCAGGTCCGGCTCGAGGAAGAGGATGCCGCGGCGGAAGCTCTCGACCCGATCGCCGTAGGCCTCGCCCGCCTCGCCCTCGACCCAGTGCAGGCCGGGCTCGGTGTGGAAGCCGGTGATCTCGCCGCAGGCGGCCGCGGAGTGGCGCGTCTGCCCCGCGCCGCCGACGGTGATGCAGTTCGTCGACTTCGTGCGCCACATCCACTCCTTGTGGTGCTTCGAGCCGTAGCTGTCGCGATAGCCCGTGCGGATCAGGAGCCGCTCGCCGAAGGCGTACAGGAGGAAGGAGTTCTGGGATTCGTATCCGTGGCTCTGCGTCCCGAAGGGGCTCGACTTGAAGAGCACCTCGACGTTGTCCTCCGCGCTCTCGAGCCTAGCGTTGAGCACGGCCTGCCCCGTGCCCCGGAAGCAGCGCGAGGTCGGGAGATCGGTCGGCGCGCGCGCCTCGACGATCGGCGTCGCTTGCCGCAGGAAGCCCACGTAGTTCGCTCCCCAGTCGGATCCGCCGAGGGCCTCGACGTACCACTGCCAGCACGGATTCCGCGCCTGGGCGGCGAGCACGGTCATCAGGCCGCGGGTTCCCGAGGCCTTCTGCCGCGCGTTCAGGTCGCCGAAGCCGCCCCCGGCGGTCCCCGGAGGCATCGTGTAGAGGGCGAAGTCTCCCGCGCGGGAGAAGAACGGCAGGCGGTACGCGTCGAGCCCGAGCGCCGCCCGCTGCACGTCCGCCCACCACGTGAACCGGCCGAGGTAGCTCTTCCAGTAGGCGGTTCCCTCGTGCCAGCCTCCCTGCGAGTCGGACCACACCGGATAGACGTTCGCGAAGACGTTGGCCGCGAACCAGACCCAGTCGTCGGCCTCGGGGATCTCCCCGTGGAAGGCGATGCCCACTTCGCCGAGGAAGTGCCACGCGCGATTCGAATGGCTCGAGTACGGCCGCCAGAGGTGGCGCGGGCACAGGTGCGCGTACATCTCGCGGCCCCGCACGCGCATGACCGCCCGGCAGGTCTCGCGCTCTTCCTCGGTGAGCAGGGGATGCACGAAGGTGTACGTGCGGCTGAAGTGGTAGGCGTAGGGCATGCCCGCCTCGTCGTTGTAGCGGTAGCCCGTCGCTCCCTTCGGATCCCACCGCGCCGCGTCGAGAAGAAGCCGCCGGGCGAGTTCGCCGTACTCCTCGCGCCCCTCGAGCCTCCAGACGAAGGCGAGGGTCGCGGCGTTGTCGAGCACGCGGATGGTGTACGTGCGGTTGCCCCACCAGATCTTGCGCCACGGATCGCTGCCGCGGACCGTGCCCTTCGGATAGAGCTCCGGTTCCTCGGTGGGGGGCGGATCGGCGAGCAGCTCCTCGCACCGCCGCTGGAGCCGCTCGAATTCCGCCTGCAAGGACGCCCCGGCCTTCTCGCGCAAGGCGGGTAGGTCCTCCGGACGCAGGAAGAGCCGCGGATGCGCGTCGGGAATGCGGGCGAGGAGCTCGTCCCGCGGCGGCAGCGCGAACTCCGCCGCGCCCGCGGGAACGACGAAGGTGCGCGTCGAGCTCCACGGGGAGGCCTCGCCCTCTCCGTTCACGCTTCGGAACCGCCAGCTCCACGCCCCGGGATCCAGAACACGCGTGGGACGGTGGACGTTCCACGTCACCTCTCGCGCCCGGTAATCGACCCGCCCGAAGTCGTCGTCGCGTGCCAGCTCCAGCTCGTACCCGACCGCCCCCTTCTGTGGTCGCCACGAGAACGAGGGCGGCGTGCACGCCACCTCCGCTCCGTCCACGGGGCGGAATCCCCACTCGCCCGCCTCCGCCGGTCGCTCGTCCTGGGCGGCGGCGGGGGCGAGGGAGAGGAGGGTCGAGAGGGCGAAGACACTCGGTGACCGGAAATGGAAAGGGCTCATGACGCCGAGTCTATCGGGTGTGCGCGGGGTGTTGAACTCGGCCGGGTGCTCACCCCGGATTCCCGCATCCACCCGCCGGGACAAATGTGCGATTTCATGCGACGATTGCCGAGCAAGCAGCATTCTCACTCCGGTCGAACATGACTCACCGTTCCGAGAATCCCGAGATCCGATCCCTGATCGCCCATGCGCGGTGGATCGAGGGTTTGGCCCGAGCGATCGCCCCGGACGTACACCGAGCCGAGGATGCGGTGCAGGACACCTGGGTGGCGGCGTTGGAAGGCCGCATGCGATCGGAGAGTGCTCCTCGCAACTGGCTCGGCAAGGTGCTTCGCAACTTCGTCAAGCTTCGTCGCCGTCGTGAAGACTCGACTTCGAGGCGGGAGAGGATCGCCGCGCGTCCCGAGGTCCGGGACGCCACAGAAGAGCCGGGCGAAGTCGTGGCCCGCGCCGACCTGCAGCAGCGGATCATGGCCGCGGTCGTGGAGCTCGACGAGCCCTACCGTTCGGCGCTGCTCCTGCGCTACATGGACGAGCTCTCCGCCGAGGAGATCGCGCGCCGCCAGGGAGTTCCGAGCTCCACCGTGCGGAACCGGATCCGACGCGGGTTGGCGATGCTCCGGCGCAGGTTTGGGGGGGAGAGGAGCGGAATGGTCATGGGCGGGATCCTCCTCGTCCTCGAGCCGTTCCGGCGGGCGGTGCACGCCCTCCGAGATCCAACCGGAGTGTTGATCATGTCGAAGACTGCGAAGATCACGGTCGCCTCCGTAATCGCCGTTGGGGTGGGAGTGGTGGTCCTGACGGGAATACGCGGCCTGGTCCGCGGATCGGATCCCGAGACCGGAAACGCCGTGGTCCTGCCGGAGACGCCGCGGGATTCGTTCCCCGATGTCGAGGGCGATGAAGCGTATCTACCCTCATCGAGCATCGCTCAGTCGGCTCGGAAGCCCGTGGTGGGAGAGAGTTCGAAGGGGGCAGCGCCCCCCCTGCCCGCGGGCTCCCGTTCGGGAACGTTCCTCCGACCGGTTCGGGTCGTCGGTCCCACGGGAGTCCCCGTACCGGACGCGGAGGTAGGACTCACCGTTGAAGACGCTCTGGAGTCGAGCTCGGTGCAAACCGATGCCTTCGGTGAGTGCGAGCTCGTTCAGGAAGCGGGGACGTATTCCATCCGCGCCTCCTCTCCCGACATCGGTCTGGCGAAGGGCGAGATCGAGTTCGGGGAGGCGGTCGAGGGCGAAGTCTTCGAGCTGATGCTCCGCCGTCCGGTGCTCGTTCACGGTCTCGTGCTCGACCGTCATGGTGCCCCGGTCCCCGGCGCCACGGTCCGTCCTGGAATGAACGGGATCACCCTCGGGCAGGGCATTCCGTTCGAATCGGAGCCCGCGGTCACCGATCTCGACGGCCGGTTCGAGCTGCAGCTGGATCCCCGCGCGACGTACAGCTTGCGGGCTCGCCGGGGTGAAGAGCATTCCGATACGAAGACCGTGCGCTCCGGCACACGCGAGGTGGACGTCGTTCTTCGACTCCTCGGAGAGATGTCGATCGAGGGAGTCGTTCTGCTGCCCGACGGAGCACCGGCCGAGGGGGGGGTGATCCGCTTGTCGAACGAGGTTCCGGCGGGGGAGAGGTTCGATCCGGAGCGCAACGTGTGGGAGCGGAAGCTCCTGGGCGCCGAGGGACGCTTCCGCTTCGAGATCCCGAGACCCGGTGAATACACCCTGACCGTCTCTTCGCGAGTGGCCGGCCCCGTCACCCGTGTGGTGACCGTCGACGAAGGGAGCTCACACCGCCACGTGGAGATCGCCCTCCTGCCTCCGATCACGATCGCAGGTCGAGTGCGTTGGGAGGACGGCTCTCCGGCCTCGGGGTGTCACGTGGTGGGATGGCACGAAGGGGGGCACGATCCCGTGGATCTCGACATGGACGTGGCGGGTCTGTGGGACTACGGCTACGTCGTGGCCGAGGCGGACGACCAGGGCCGCTTCGTCCTGTCGCCCCTGAAGCACGATCAGGTCTACTCCCTCTCGTTCCAGCCCCTCCCCGAGGAAGAGGACGCCCGCGTGCGAAGGCACGGGATTCCGGCGGGCACCGAAGGAATCGACGTCGTCCTTACGGAGGCGGGATTGCGCGGGGCATTCCTATCCGGATCGATCAGCGCCGAGGGCGATGCCGAGGCCTTGAACGCTCTGCAGTGCCTGGTCGTTTGGCGTAACGAGCCGTCCGACGAGAGCTGGTGGACGGGCGGGAGCAATCAATGGTACGAGGGCGAATGGCGCGGGCTCGCCGTCGAGGAGGGGCGTTACGTCCTGGAACACCTGGTCCCGGGCTGCGAGTACGGCCTCTACCTCCGAGCTCCCGGTTTCGGAACCACCCGCGTGGGACCTTGGGTCGGCGATGCAGAGGGAACGGAGCGGAGCGTCGTGATGAGCCGGCCGACGTCTCTCGAGGTGCAGGTGATCGCCGCCGACGGGGGACCCGCCTCGCATTCCCCGGTCTATCTGTTCGACTTCGGTCGGCTCCGACCCCTCATCGACGCCCGGAAGACGGTCTTCACGGACGAGGACGGGTTCATCCGCTACGAGGACGTCGTTCCGGGGACGTACTCCCTGGAGGTCAAGGATCTGAATCACGTCTCCTCCCACCAGGAGGGGATCGAGATCCGCCCCGGGATGGGGTGGGTGACGAGGGTGATCGACCTCTCGCAGTGATCGCCGGTGTCTCCTGAGCGCCCCTCACGGCTCCCCCAGCTCCACACCTGGCTCGACCGGTTCATCGAGCGAGCCGGTACCCGATCCTCCTTGTGGCCTCCGTGGATACTCCGGCCTCGTCCGCCCACCGAGGCCAATACGCGACGGCCTGCCGTACCTCGTCGATCATCGCCTCGGCCGCCGACCTCTCGAGGTCGAGCTCGGCTGCCAGCTCGAGCATGTGCTTCGCGGTCGGGGCCTTCCCCTCGCCGCGCACGGTGGTGGTGTGCTCTCCGCCCGGCCCAGCGGCGAAGGTCAGGTCGTAGGCCGGGGCCAGCGACCAGTCGTCGGCCTCGTCGTCGAGCCGAAAGGCGAAGTTCTTCACATGGTCGTCACGGTTGTGGGCGAGCACGTTGAAAGCCATGAGACGGAAGGCCCGCCGCACGCACTGGTGGTTGCGAGTGAGGATCGCGGTGGCCTTCAGGAGTTCCGAGTAGTCGCAGCTCGGAATTCGGAAGTCGGCGTGGATCAGGTTGCCGAATGTGTGGACGTGCCATCGTCGATTGTTCGAGCCACGATCGAACCGCCGGACGCCGAAGAAACGATCCCCCTCCACGGTCTCGAAGAGTCGCGTCTCGGGCATGTCGAGGCCGGCCGCCTCGGCCATCCGCGAGTAGGCGTACTCGACCGGACCGGCGTCGGCCGCCTCCTCGCGGGCCGCGAACTTCACGATCCAGTGCTCGAAACCCTCGGGGAGATCGCCTTCGCCCGAGACGATCTCGCCCGTGTCGGGCGCGTAGCCGACGAGCACCTTGGGCCGCGCGCCTCCTGGGCTTCCTCCCGCGTGGAGAAGCTGGGGGAGAACCTCCGTGGCGTCCCCGGCGTGGACCGCCTGCGCCTGGCTCGACAGCTCGTGCAGATCGAAGACAGATGAATCGACGTCCTCGCGGTCCGTGGGTGGATGGTAGGTCAACGATCCCATGGTTCGCGTGCCGAGATACGCCAGACGATCGAGAGGCGAGACGAGGGCGGGATCGATTCCGAGGCGGCGGAAGTGGCGGTCCATCAGGAGAAGCCCCCATCCGTCGGGTAGCGAGTCATCGAAGAGCCCCGGCAACGGGCCGAACTCGCGATCGGTGTGCTCGATCAGCCCCGGTCGAGCGGGAAGAGTGAACGGCGAGAGCTCCGTGCCTCGGGCCAACCACGCCGCGTCGTATTCGAAGTACGTGCGCCGGTCGTGCTCGGCCAGCGTACCGACCAGGATGGACTCGGTCGGTCCCGTCGTGAGGTGAACGGCAAGACGCCGCAAGGAGGAATCGGCCACGCTCAGATGCGCCCTCTCTTCGGCGCGGGCTTCGACCTCCGGTTCTCCAGCTCCGCGAGGGAGGCGACCTCCGGTAGGGCGAGCAGTTCCGTGAACTCGGGGAGCCTGCCCAGCGCGTGCGCCAACTTCAGCAGGCTCTTCAGGGAGACCTCTCCCGAGTCTTCGAAGCGCTGGAGCGACCGCGCACTCACGCCGGCGCGGTCCGCGAGCGTGGTGCGCTTGAAGCCGACCTGCAGCCGGAGCGCCTTCAGGCGTCGTCCCAGCTGCTGTTGGACGGCCGGAGGATGGACCAGGTGGGGGAGTGTCTTGGCCATGGAATCAATGGAGTTCGACACGAAATTATCGGCCAAATTCGGCCTAAATGCGCGGAATTCTTAATGGAAATGTCCATATGTGGCCAATGTGTGTTGGTCTGCATCGGGATGAGCCAGACCGGTGGCTCCGGGTAGCCCCTACCGCTGCGGTCGGGTGAGGCGGGGCGCCTCGGGAGGACGTAGGGGTGGTTCGGGACTCCCTCGAGCACGTGCTCGACCGCCGGATCAGTCCTTGAATCCGACGGTCGTGAGCATGAGGTCGCGAGCTCGAGTACATGCCTCCTGAGCGGCCGTCCCACCGCAGTTCGAGGCCACCAGTACCGTCAAGTCCCACTCCGGAATGGCGAAGACGATCGAGTACCAGGTGCCGTCGCTCCCGTTGTGGGTGAGGACGTCTCCGTTCCCCCAGCTCCAGGAGTGCTTGGCGAGCCCCCAGCCGCAGGCGTAGCCGCTCGAATCCGTGTCGCGCTGCAGGCGCTCGTAGCTCTCGGTGGAGACGAAACCGTCATCACCCCGCTCGCCGGCGAGGTGATCCGCGACGAACACTCCCCAGTCGGCCAGGTTGCAGTGCAACAGGCCGGCCGGGCCCATTGCGTCGTGCAAGACCCCCGCCGGTCCGGGAGGCAAGGGCTTCCAGGCGTCGTCTTCCCGCGTGTGGCCGACGGGCGCGTTGTCGCCGGTCGGGGACCCGATCCCGGCGCTCTTCAGCCCCAGCGGGCGGAAGACCTTCGTCACCATGAGCTCCTCCCAGGAAGCCCCGGTCAGCTCCTCCACCATCGCCCCGACCGTCATGTAGCCGAAGTTCGAGTAGTCGAAACCTCCCTCGAAGGGAGGCAGCGGAGGCGTCGACATGACGAGCTCCAGGATCGCCAGGCGGACTTCCGGGGGAGAACCCTCCATGTCGCGGAGATTCGCGTGGAGGGCCGAGATCTCGGGTCGCCTCCGCTCCGCGATGCCGCCGCGGTGCCGGAGGAGCATCTCGACGGTCACGTCGTGGAAGCCCTCGTCGATCTTTTCGGCGAGCTTCGGCAGCGCCTGCGCGATCGTCGTGTCCCAGGAGAGCACTTCATCCTCCACCAGGCGCGCGACGAGGGTCGCCGTCAGCGCCTTGGCGCAGGAACCCAGGTGAATGGGATCATCGATGGTGATGGGTGCCTCCGAGCCGTGGGCCCGCAAACCGGCGGCGCCCCAGGCCGCGACCTCGCCGTCCTGAAAGGCCATGGCGACCATCCCGGGGAGGTCCGCGGTCTTCCGGATCTCCTCCAGCGCCTTCGAGACGTTCTCGCCGTCGCGGACCTCTCGAGCGGACGGGACGGTAGCGGTCGAAGTCGGCGAGCTGGCGAGCAGAGCGAAGGACGCAACGCCCAGGATCAGCAGGGATCGTAACGACATGATCGTGGAGTCGAGGGTTACCGTGGGTTCGTCGAGATCACCGCCTGGCGCGCGGCTACTTGTCCTCCTCGGGCAGGCCCATGCCGCTGCGGTTCGGCGAGACGGGGCGTTTCGGGAGGACGTAGGGGTAGCTCGGGATCTCTTCGAGCATGTGCTCGATGGCCGCGTCGAGCTGCGGATCGCCGCCGTCGAGCATCAGGGCGGGATCGTCGACCACCTCGATGTCGGGATCGACGCCGTGGCCCTCGACGGCCCAGGTGCCGTCGATCTCGTAGAAGCCCCAGTTGGGAACGGTCGAGTGGCCGCCGTCGATCAGGCTCGGATTGCCGGCCATGCCGACGAGCCCGCCCCAGGTGCGGGTGCCGATCAGCTTGCCGACGCCCTGGTGACGGAACTGCCACGGGAAGGCGTCGCCGCCGGAGCCCGCGAGACCGTTGATGAGCATGCACTTCGGCCCCTGGTGCACGTTCCAGGGCTGGGGCGCGTCATGACCTTCCCGCCGGGCCCAGAAGTTCGTGACGGGCTTGTGCATCATGTCGATGAAGCATGACGGGTCGTAGCCGCCGCCGTTCCACCGCTCGTCGATGATCAGCGCCTTCTTGAAGATCTGGCCGTAGTACTGGCGGACGAAGTCGTTGCGGCCCTGGATCGCGGTGTCGGGCACGTAGACGTAGCCCACCTGACCGTCGGTCTTCGCCTCGACGTAGGCGCGGTTCTTCTCGATCCACGCCCGGTAGCGCAGGTTGCGCTCGCTCGACATCGGCTTGATCACCACGTCGCGCGCCTCGTCGTCGAGCTGGGGCTTGTCGCTCACGGTGACCGTGATCGTCCGCCCCGCGAGCCCCAGGAACGCCGCCCACGGGTCCTTGGCCGTATCGACCGTCACCCCGTTCACGGCGAGGAGGTAGTCGCCCTCCTTCACGTCGACCCCCGCCTCGTTGACGGGATTGCGAGCGTCGGCATCCCACGCCGCGCCGTCGTAGATCTTCGCGATGCGGTAGGCCCCCTGGTCGAGCTTCCAGTCCACGCCCAGGAGTCCCACGTTCCGCCGCGGCTGCTCCTCGGTGTCCCCGCCGTAGTAGTACGTGTGTCCGATGTTCAGCTCGGCGATCAGCTCGCCCAGGATGAAGGAGACGTCCTCCCGGCTGACGCAGGCGTCGATCATCTTCGAGTAGCGATCGCGCATCGCCGGCCAGTCCACGCCGTGCATGTTCTCCAGGTAGAAGAAGTCGCGCTGGATCCGCCACACGTCCATGAAGAGCTGGCGCCACTCCTCGCGCGGCTCGATGTAGGCGGTCATGCCGGTGGTCACGACCTTCTTGCCGGACGCGCCGGCGGAGGTCTTGTAGATCGAGGCGCTGCTCCCCATGGGGGCGAGCAGCTTCTTGCCGTCCGCGGACAGCATGAAACCACCCGCCGCCGCGGTGACGGTCTTCTCGGCCTTGTCGTCGTCCTCGATGTCGAAGAGCCGGATACCCTCCCCGGAGCGGACGTACAGGAGCTGGTTCTTGTCGTTGACCGCGAGGTTGCGGAAGCTTCCCTTGCCGATCGGGAGCGCGAACGCCCGCCGCTCGAATCCCTCCAGATCGATCTCGACCTTCTCGCGCGCCTTCGTCTCGCCCCCGTCTTCCTCTTCCTCGGAGGCGCCCGTCGAGACCCGCGTCGCGGTGACCGGCGCGGCGACGCCGTCGTGCGTCCCGGTTCCGGTCATCGTCGACCCATCGACCTTCATCTCCAGAACGATCGTTCCCTCGCCGGGGATGGAGACGGTCCCGGTCAGCATGCTGGCGGCCGGATCCCAGGTCCCGGTGAAGTCCCCGGAGTAGACGAGCGAGACGAGCGTCCCCGTGACGGAGTTGTCGGGATTCAGCTTGATCGAGAGCGTGACCGGCAGCTCTCCCTCCGGAGTCACCGCCATTCCTTCCCACGTCCCCGAGAGCCCGTCGTCCTCGACGGCCTCCTTCTCCTCTCCTTCGTCCTCCTCGGCCTCTTCTCCGGCATCCTCCCCTTCCTCGTCTTCGCCGCCCTCCTCGGCGGCATCCTCGCCATCCTCCTCCTCCCAGGACTCCTCGTCGCTCTCCGCCAGCCACGGCGACTCGACCTCCTCGAGCAGGGGCACCGCCAGGATCTGGTCCGTGTCCTCGTAGATGAACGCGTTGTCCATGAAGAGCTCGGAGCCGGTGGGGGAGAAGGCACGCGCGCTGACGAAGTAGAGGTAGTCCCCCTTGCGGTCGAACACCGGAGAGGAGTCGGGGAACATGCCCCCCGTCACCGCGTGGCGCTCGC
This sequence comes from uncultured Planctomycetaceae bacterium, assembly GCA_964428225.1. Lineage (GTDB taxonomy): Bacteria > Planctomycetota > UBA1135 > UBA1135 > JBFMCU01. Next base: position 5,778 of record CAYRXS010000122.1, on the reverse strand, counting down.
CGGTCTCGACCTGGTAGAGCCAGACCTTGGGCACGGGATTCTCGTCGGTCCCGTGCGAGTAGGTGAGCCACCGGCTGTCGTGCGACCAGCTCACGCCCATCCCGAGCGCCCACGGGTCCTGGTCGATGGTCTTGGTCTCCCCGGTCTCGATCGTGTGCAGGTGCAGCGTCCAGCTCTTGTCCGCGAAGACGATGTGCTTCGAGTCCGGCGACCAGGACGCGTAGTAGTAGAAGGGCGCCAGGCCGCTGGTGATCTGCTTCGTCTCGCCCTTGCCGTCGGATTGGGTGAGGTAGAGCTCGTACTCGCCGGTCTGATCCGAGAAGTAGCTGATCCACCGGCCGTCGGGGCTCCAGGACGGGTCGCGCTCGGCGACGCCGCTCGTGCGGGTGAGGTTGCGCGGCGAGCCGTTCTCGGCCGGCAGCGTCCAGACGTCGCCTCGCGCCTGCACCACCGCGCGTTTGCCGGTGGGGGAGATGCTCCAGCCCTGGAGGTACTCCGCGGCGTCGACCACCTTCGTGCGGAGGGTGGGTAGGGCGCCGGGGATGGTCACCGCGACCTTCCTCGCCCCGCTACCCGCGAGATCCACCAGGTACAGGTCGGAGCCGTTCTGAAGGACGATCTCGCCCTGGCCGGCGTCGCCGGGACCCATGGAGGGCCACTTGACGTCGTACTCCTCGAAGGACGTCACCTGCTCGCGCTCGCTCGAGCCGACGTCGTACGACCAGACGTTGAGCTTGTGATTCTCCCCGCCGTCGGAGAGGTAGTAGATCTTGCTCCCGTGCCACATCGGGAGCGTGTCGGTTCCTTCCCAGTCCGTGATCGTGCGGCTCTCGTTCGTCTGAAGGTCGAAGAGCCAGACGTCGGTGGCCATCCCCCCGCGGTAGCGCTTCCACGTGCGCGCGTCGCGCGTGTAGAGGGTGTAGGCGAGCCACCGCCCGTCGGCGCTGATCGCCCCCGTCGCGCCGTAGGGCACGGGGAGCGACTCGGGCAGGCCCCCGCCGCGATCGACGAGGTACAGCTTGCCGTTGCGCTCCAGCCCGGTCATGCCGCGCGCCTGGAAGAGGAGGCGGCCGTCGGGAGCCCAGTCGCACAGGGTCTCTCCGCCCGGGTGGTGCGTCACGCGCGCGGGCACGCCCCCGATCGAGGGGATCGTGTAGAGGTCGAGGTTGCCGTCGTAGTTGCCCATGAACGCGATCGTCGCGTCGTCGGGGCTGAACTTGGGGAACCGCTCCGTTCCCGGAGGGCTCGCGAGCGGCGCGGCCTGTCCGCCGTCGCGGCTCACCGTCCACAGGTCGTTGGCATAGACGAATACGATCTTCTCGCCGCCCACGTCGGGGAACCGGAGCATCGTCGCGTCGGGCGCCGTCTCCTGCGGTCGGACGGTCGCCTGGGAGGCGGGATCGGGCGAGATGGTCGCGGCGGAACAGGCGAGAGTGATGACGACGAGGGCGAGGGACGAGCGCATCATGGGAACAGCTCCTCGATCAGCGGACGGAGGTCGGGGTGAACCGCCGCTCAGCGGCGAGTGTCAGCTCGTCCGCTGCAGCGGCGGTGCGTTGAGCCGCGGAGCCGGCTCAACGCGCATTCTAGGCTCCGGTCCTCCCCGGCCTCTGTTCGAGTATCGTCGGGATCCCCTCTACGAATCCCGGGTGAGGTCCACCACCGCGCGCAGCCCGTCGAGCTCGAAGGTGAGCCCCGCCCGGGCGCGCCGCAGCCGCCCGAGGATGGCCGGCCAGTCGATGTTCTCGGCGGGCACGCCCGGATGGCCGCAGACGGTCGATTCCATCGTCCGCCACTCGTCGTTCCAGACGTACGCGCCGCCCGCGGGGCATACGAGCCGCTCGCCCCAGAGCTCCTCGTGCACCGCCATCGGATCGCGGTCGGGGAAGAGGCGCTTCCACTCGTTCAAGATCGGCAAGTTCGCCCAGGACAGCAGTCGCAACTGCTCCTTCGCGTCCTCGTCGAAGATCGACTGGAGGGCCCGGATGCCGTCGCGGTCGAGCGTGACCGCCACGCTGCGACCGAGCCACGGCTCGGGCTCCGGCGTCGGAGTCCCGTCCGTCACCGCGTCCGGCTCGTCGGGGCTCGGGGCGAGCCGATCGATGGCTCGCTGCAGCGCCTCCTCCTGCAGGCTGACCAGCAGCGCGGTGGGCAGCGTCGCGTAGAAGATGGAGAGATCGTCGGCGATCCCGTCGCCGGTGACCTGCACGTACTTGCGCTCTCCGTGGGAGCGGGTCTCCCACTTGACGAGGCCCGGCGTCGTGTCCTCCACCATGGTCCGCACCGCGTTCAGGAAGCCCGCGAGTCGCAGGGGACTCGAGACCGCGAAGTACGCGACGACCGGCAGATCGTTGAGATCGAGGTACGCGTTCTCGAGCGCCTCCTCGACGCTGCCCGCGGCCGCGATGTCCTCCCAGATCGGATCGCGGTCCACGTAGAACGCCCACGAGTCGCCCAGCCAGTCCATGGGATTCGCCACCTCGCTGACGAAGCTCGACAGCGCCTCGCCGAGGTCCTGGATCGGCGGCGAGTCGGCGTCCAGCGCCATGGCGAAGTGGAAGAGGGACTCCGCGTGCGGGTCGGCGGCGAGCGGATCGAGCTCCGACTCGCCGACCAGCTCGATGAAGTCCTCGTAGTCCGTGCCCAGGATGAGCGGCATGATCGTCATGTCGAACCCGACCCGGCCGTCCGCGACGGTGAAGCGCGCGGCGATGGGATCGAAGAACCCGCTCCAGTTGCGCTGGTAGCCGTCGCGCCAGCGCTCGTACAGCTCGGCCTCGCGCTTGCCGACCTTGGTGAGGTCGAGCTCGGCGATCGGGGTCTGGAAGTCGAGCGAGCCGTACCGCGTCGACCAGACGCCCTCCGAGGTCAGGTGGAGGTTCCCCATGACCGGGAAGCTCGGCCGCGAGTCGACGGGACGGAGCCCGGCCGGCCCCGCGGCGAGCTCCTCGAGGTGTGCGGCCTGCAGCTCGGCGAGAGCCGCCGCGGCCTGGGTGCGCCTCGAGGTGGCGATGCGCCAGCGCGGCCCGCACCAGCGGCGGATCGCCTCGTCGGGCACGACGAGCAGGGCCGTCTCGGCGGCATCGTCGCGCGGATAGCGATTGCGGAAGAAGTGGTATTCGGGAGCTACCGCTAGGCTCGGCTCCACCCACCGGGCGGCGGCGGCGATGCGTCCGAGCTGGTGCAGCGAGTTCGTCACCACCACCGCCTCGCCCACGATCGACACGTAGGAGCAGACGCGGCGCGTAGGAGAGACGACTCCCGCGTACCGGTAGCCCGCGACATCTCCCTCGACGTCCTCGACCCCGGACTCCGCCTCCTTCGCCGCGGCCTGGCGGGCGCGCACGAAGCCGAAGAGCGCCTCGGGGCTCTTCGCCTGGTAGACGAGGGCGACGTCGCTCCCCGTCCGCAGGTACGGGTCCGAGCCGGTGAAGACCATGCTCTGCACCGCCATCGGGCCGAAGGTGCGCGCCCAGGCGTCGAGCGACAGGCAGAGCTGGCGCTCGTAGCGCTCGCGGGTGAGCGCATCCCGCGTGTTCGACAGCCACGCGGCCAGCACCGGCGCGCCGAAGTCCCTCGCCTCGTCGGCGAGCGCGACCATCGCATCGAAGGACGGGAAGAACAGGGCGTGCTGGTCCGCGGGGACGAGCGAGGCGAGGGGATCGAGCTTCGGCTCGGGTCCGTCCAGGAGCGGCTCCCAGTCCAGCTCCTTCACCGTGATGCCCTCGATCGTGTCGAGCGCGACCAGATCCCCGCCGAGCTCGGCGGCGGGGATGAGCCGATCGAGCTGGATGTTCTCGCTCACCGCTCGGCCGCCGGTGAACAGCGAGTAGGTGTCCTCGAGATCGGACGCGCCTGGCATTCCCGGCGCGCGCACGCGCGTGAGGGCCTCGCTCCCCGCGGGAAGCGATTCTCGAGCGACCGCGGCCCGGTGTCGGAACCACGCCGCTCCGGGGAGGCCGCGCTCGGACAGCAACCGATGGTGGACGGCCTGGGCGCGGTGGAAGGCGTCCTTCGCCTCCGCGTCGGCCGCCGAGGCGGGGATCGTGAACTCCCACCGGACCATCCTGCTCCATTCCGCGCTCGGAACCGAGAGCGATCCCCGGACGTCGCCCGGGCCGGCGCTCCGTACCACGAGGTGTCGCTGGTGGAAGTTGGACACGAACCTCCCGAACCGATCCTCGTCCGCGCGCTCGACGTAGGCCTCGCCCTCGCCCTCCAGCGACGCGCACGGCCACATGAATTCATAGCGCAGCATCGACTCCCAGGGAGCGGTGGCGGGCCACGCGGGAAGGACGCCTCCCCCGAGGTCCAGGTCGGCCAGGCGAACCCGGTAGTAGGAGTCCTGAGCCGACACGAGCGGCGCGAGGACGACGAACAGAAGAGCGCTGAGCATGCGAATGAACATCCCGAATCCTCCTTGCCTTGCGAGAGCCGCGTCCGAGCCCGCGGATCATACGTCACTGGCCCGATGAGGCCACCTCGGCGTTCCTCACCGGTTCGTCACCGCCATACGACGGCTATCCGGGAGGATTGCACGGCAAGGACGACTTCCGGCTCGCCTCGAGACAGAATCGTCGTGATTCCGAGCTCGGACTCACGATCGAGGACGGGGAACCCGCGGTGGCCCTGCGGCGTCGGTGACCCGATCCGTCAGGCCGATCCCTCGGTCGACGGCTTCGGGAAGGGGGGCGACGAGAAGGGCGCGATCGAGGGACGCCGGCTCTCGGGTCGTGCCTCCCGCCCTTCGGCGGAGGCGGGGGGCTCGGCGGGCGCCGACGGGAGCTCGATCGTGACGGCGAGCTCGCCGTCCTCGAGCGAGAAGTCGGTCGGATGTCCCAACACGGACGAGACCGACCGGACCAGCGTCAGGCCCAGACCGCTGTGGCCGCCGTCCGTGCGGGCGACGTCCTTGCGCCAGAACGGCTCGCCGAGGTGCTCGAGGTCCTCGGGCGTGAGCTGATCCGTCCGGTTGACGACGCGGAGGGTGAGCGTCGAATCGTCGGTCGTGACGGTGGCGCGGACCGTGCCCGTGGAGGCGTAGTTGGCGGCGTTGCTCAAGAGATTGCCGAGGACGATGGTGAGCAGGCCGCGATCCGAGGCGGCGGCGATCTGCTCGGGCACCCGGTTGTCGAAGACCACGTCGCGCTCGCGCGCCCGCGCGTCGAGCGGCGCCCAGAGCTCGTCGACGAAGGCGCGCAGGGGGAGGGCTTCGAGTTCCGGATCGGCCTGGCCCGCTTCCATCCAGCAGTAGCGCATCACCGACTCGACGGCGTTGGACATGCGCAGCGAGACGTCCGCCGCGGTGTCGATGACGTCTCGCGCGATCGGCTCGTCGTCGGGCCAGCGGCGGGAGATGTCGGCGGCGACGCGGAGCTCGGCGATCGGCGTCCGCAGCTCGTGCGCCATCGCGGCGGTCATCCGGTTCTGCCGGGCGAAGGCGGCCTCGAGCCGGCCGAGGAGCTCGTTCACCTTCACCGCGAGCGGCTGGAGTTCGGCCGGCACCCCGCCCGCGGCGACGCGCCGGGAGAGGGAGGTCTCGTCGACGTGGGCGACCTCTTCGCCCAGCCGGTCGACCGGAGCCAGCCCGCGCTTCACCGCGATCCTCATGCCCCACACGAGCAGGCCGAGTGCCGCCCCCGCCGCGGCCAGCAGTCCCAGCACGAGCGTGCTCAGGAGCGAGTCGAGACTCTCCCGCGACCGGGCGACGACGACGGTCACCCCGGGCAGTTCCTCCTCGGGGATCTTCGGGTGGTCCGGCGCCTGCACGAGCAGGCG
>CAYRXS010000121.1:0-19417 GCA_964428225.1 uncultured Planctomycetaceae bacterium | reverse complement strand
TCGATGTCCTCCACCGGAGTGCCGATCTTCGTCTTGCCCCCCTTCACGAGCACGAGCCCGGGGGGCGCCTCCTCGAGGACGGGGTTGGAATGGACGGTGAACAGGAGCGCCGCGGTCAGGGTGATTCCAAGCACTGAATGGACCTCTGCTGGGAGCGAAAGGGACGATCCCGGAGGCGCCGTGGCGCCTCCCTTCGGGGGCTCTACTACCCCTGGAGCCGAATGATGTTACCGGCGCCGACGAACGGCGCAACTGCTCGCGGGCGGGGGTTTCGCGGAAGCGGAACGGCCCTTGGGGCTTGCCCCGCGGGCTCCCCTGTCCGAGGCTCTGTCCATGACCACCGAGCTTCCCTTCGAAACCCGGCGTTTTTCGGTGGCTGCGGAGCGGTCGGGGGTCCGCCTGGACCTGGCTCTGCGAGAGCTGATCCCGGACGTGTCCCGCACCCGACTCCAGGAGCTGATACGGGACGGCGGGGTCACGGTGGACGGTAAGATCGTGGAAAGGCCTTCGTGGCCCCTGGAGGAGGGGAGCGTCGTCGAGGTCCGGGCCCTCCCGCTCTCCCGCCGGCGCCGGGGAGGACCGGAGGGGGAGGGGCTGCGCGTCGTCTACGAGGACGAGGACCTGGCGGTGATCGACAAGTCCCCGGGGATGGTGACCCACCCCTCGAGCGTCGTGCGGGGGGGGACCGTCTCCGAGCTCGCCGCCGAGCGCTGGGGAGCGCTCCCGATGCCCCAGGGCGAGGATCGGCCGGGCATCGTCCATCGCCTCGATTCCGGCACGAGTGGCCTCCTGATCGTCGCCCTGCGCGAGGAGGCCGCCGTGGAGCTCGTGCGGCAGTTCGCGGCGCGCGAGGTCGAGAAGACGTACCTCGCCGTCGTGCACGGCGAGCCCCGGTTCGACAGCGACTGGATCGAGGCCCCGATCGGCCGGGCTCCGAAACACCCCGATCGGATGAGCGTGCGGCCCGAGGGCGAGGGCCGGCCGGCGGAGACCTTCTACCGGACCCTGCACCGGGCGAAGGGCTTCGGGGTCCTCTCCTGCCACCCCCGGACCGGCCGCACCCACCAGATCCGCGTCCACCTCGCCTCCATCGATCACCCCCTGGTGGGGGACTCCGTCTACCGCGGCCGGCGCGGCCTCACCCTGAAGATCCCCCCCGACATTCCCCGGCCGTCGCGCCAGGCCCTCCACGCGAGCGCCCTGCGCTTCCGGCACCCGCTCCGGGGAGAGGACCTCTCCCTCGAGTCGGAGCCCCCGGAAGACCTGCAGGCCCTCCTGCGGTGGTCGGGATTCGAGGGCGCGGCGGGCGGCTGAGCGGCCCCGCGGTCACTCGAGGGACAGCTCGAGCTCGCGGGCCTCGCCGGGCTCCAGGGTGATCGTCTCGGAGACCTCCCCCTCCTCCCCGTCGACGGAGAGGGTGTAGGTGCCCGTGTCCAGGGCGTCGAAGGCGAAGCGTCCGGCGGCGTCGGTCCGCGTCCGGGCGAGCTCGTCGCCCGGCGGCTCGGGGCGCAGCTCCAGCTCCACCTCCTCCGCGACCGTGCCGTCGGCGCCGAGGACGATCCCCTCGATGCGTCCCGCGAGGGGAGCGAGCGCCTCCTCGGTCGATGCGGCGGGAGGGAGAGCGTCGTCCGCCTGGACCACCCCCGGCTCGTCCTCTCCGGCCCGGGAGAGCAGGATCTGGCCGACGAGGAAGACCACGGCGATCGCTCCGAACACGCCGACGAGGAGCAGGGTCGAACGGGATGTGCGCTGGGTCATCGGGACGCTCCGGCGACGGAACGCCAACAACCTACCTCGATCCTCGCGCGAAGGCTCGCCCCGGATCGTGATCTCCGTCCGGGCGGCCCGGGAGGCGGGATTCCGCTACTTCAGGCGGACCTTGAGCCTGCGCTCGGGCTGGCCGGCCAGGGTCACGGGCTTGGAGGCCTGGCGACCGTCCTCCCCGACGGCGGTGACGGTGTAACGGCCCGGAGGCAGCGGTCCGACTCGCTGGCCGGAAAACTCGGCCCCCTCCGTCGTGGCCGCCATGATGTCCGAGAAGGCCATGATGCCGCTCACCTCCCGGCCCTGCGCGTCCGTCACGCTCACGCGCGCGCGGACCTCGCCTCCCGACTCGTCGGTCACCTCCACCACGAGCGAGGTACCCGCGACCAGGGGCAGGGTGACGTCGGTGCTCTGGCCCTCCTGCACGCGGAGCGCGTCGCTCTCGAGGCTCGCGAAGCCCTTGCCCCGCGCGAGCACGGTGTACTGGCCGGGGGCGACGCCGCCGTAGCGGAACCGTCCGTCGGGCCCCGTCAGGTTCATCGTGAAGTGCTCGAGCATGTTCCCCTGCTCGTCGCGCATGTAGATGGCGACTCCCGCGACCGGAGCTCCCGTGAGGTCGACCACCGTGCCGGTCACGTCGCCCGGGGACTCGAGGCGGAAGTCAATGTTGCCGAGATGCTGGCCCTTCGCGACCCGCAGGTCGCCGCGGACCTTGCGGCCCTCCTCGCTCGTCGTGCCCAGGAAGCCGCCGAGCGCCTGGCCTCCCGCGGCCACCGAGTAGACGCCGGGGCGGAGATACTCGAACTCGTAGTTCCCCTCGCCGTCGGTGGTCGTCTCGGCGTACTGCCCTCCTATGAGAGAGCCGTAGGCCACGCCGCCCTCGCTGGTGAGGGTGACGCGGGCGCCGGAGAGCGGCCCGCCGTCGGGCCCTTGGACGCGGCCCGAGATCGCGCCCACCGGGAGGGCGAAGTCGAGCTCGTGCTCGTCGACGTCCGGAATAGCCCGCCGAAACTCGATGCTGTTCTGCTGGACCGCCCCCGTGGTGTCGAAGGTCGCGAGCGTCACCGAGAAATCCCCGGGCTCCTCCAGGGTGACCTCGTAGCGTCCGTCGTCGCCCACCTGGCCGAACTCCATCGCCCCCAGGCCTCCTTCTCGCCGGGGCATGAAGGTGATCATCAGCCCTCCCTCCGGTTCGCCGTCATGGGTCACCTCGCCGCGGACCAGGACGGGATTGGTGGGGGGAGAGCCGATGACGACGTGGGTCTCCTCGCCGTCATCGATCTTCGCCATCGCGAAGTTCATGTTCTCGAGCATGCCGGCCATCGAATCGCCGGAGTCGGCATCCGCCGCGCCGGCTCCCGGTCCTCCGCCGCCCATGGCCACGACGTTCCAGTTGCCCGGACGAAGTCGCTCGACGCGGAAGGTACCCCTCGTGTCGGTCTTCGTGATGACCGGTTCGAAGGTCGCGAGGTCCTGGACGATGATCATGCTGTTCTTCGCGGGATCGCCCGCCTTGTCGTAGACCTCCCCGGTGAGCGTGCCGCCCTTGCGGAGGACGAGGGTGACGCCCTGCGTGATCGTCCCGGACGCGACCTCGACCGTCTCCACCGCGCTCGCGGCGAAGTCCGGGTGGTCGGCAAACAGCCCCATGTCGCCGGGGGAGAGGCCCTCGAGCCGGAAGGTGCCGTCATCGGCGCTGTAGGTCTCGGGCAGCTCCAGCTTGCCCTCGAGGCGGGCCAGGAGCTTCCTCATCTCCGTCGCCAGCGTGACCACCGCCCCGGCGACCGGATTGCCGTCCGGATCCACCACGACGCCCTCCGCCGCCGCCGGCGAGGGCAGGACGAGGAGCAGGGGATCGGCATCCGCGGGCCGGGGTAGCGTCAGCTCGACGGGAGCGCTCGGAGAGTATCCCTTCGCGTGGGCCGAGATCTCCCAGCCGCCCTCGCCGAGCCCGCTCAGCTCGAACGCGCCCGTCTCGTCTTCGAACCGCCTCTCCACGGTCTCGGCCATCGTGAACATGAACGCGCCGTGGGAGGTCCCCCGCAGGCGGAACGCGGGGACGGGCTGGTTCTGCTCGTCGACCACTCGTCCCGTGACGACGAGGGGAGGCTCGAGGACCAGCTCCAGGTCGGTCGTGTCCCGCCGGATCCCCGTGCTGCGGGTTCGCCACTCCTCTTCGTCGTCCCCGGCCCCCTCCCGCTTCGCGGTCGCCGAGATCTCGAAGGGGCCCATACCTAGCCCGCTCACGGCGAACGTGCCGTCGTCCGTACTCTTCGTCCATCCCCCCGCCCCGCGCATCGAGTTCAGCGCGGAGGCTCCCATCATCGCCTTCTGGTCGAACTTCACCACGACGTGCGCGTTCGCCGCCGGTTTGCCGTCGGGCCACTGCACGACTCCGGCGAGCGAGGTGCCGCGCTCCACCGTCAGCTCGATGCCGTCCCGCACTTCCTCGTCGACGAGCTCCACGATCACCGGCTCGCTGTCGAGGAATCCCTCGCGCTTGGCCACGATCGCCAGCTTTCCCGTCGGCACGGCGGCGAGCTCGAACCGTCCGTCGGCGAGGCTCTCCGTGAAGGAGAAGGCGGCGCCGGTGGGCACTCCCCAGAGGATCACCGCCTGCGCCGTGACCCGGACTCCCTCCGCCGCGTTCTCGGAATCGTCGCGCACCACGCCCCGCACCGTCGCTCCTCGCTGCATCGCGGCGTCGACGTGCACGTCGCGCCCGATCTCCAGCGTGAGAGCCGCCTGCCGAAAGGGCGCGAAGCCCGCGCACTTCACGGAGAGCTGGTACGGGCGCTTGGTGTCGACCGCCCGGAACTCGAAGCTGCCGTCGGCGGCGACCGCCGCGGTGCGGTGCATCATCCAGCCGCCCGCGGCCTCGCTGATGGAGATCTGCGAGTCGTCGGGGGCGAGGAGCGCCTCCGCGTGCCCGAAGTGCTCCCGCGGATTCTCCGTCCCCGAGGGCAGCACCATCGTCCCCGTCACCCTGCCTCCCACGCGGGGGTGGAGCACGACCTCGTCACCGGCAAAGGACGTCGCGACGCAGGTGGGGGAGTAGAGGTAGCGACCGTCGACGGCCAGCCAGCCCTCGTCGGTTCCCGGGGGGAACGTGAGCCGGAAGGAGCCGTCCGGCTCGGCGGTCGTGACGAGCAGGAGCGACGAGGAGACGTTCTCGCGGTCCTTCCTCCCGAGCTCCGTGGCCACGCCTCCCGCGCCGTACAGCTCCGCCGGATCGAGCCTCCGCGACAGGGCCAGGATCTTCAGCGTGGGGTCGGCGGGGATCCCCGCGGGGATCGCGACGCGACCGCTCACGGACAGCTCCTCGCCCGGCGCCCACTCGCCGAAGCGCTCGGGCCCCTCCTCCGCGGCGACCTCCGTGCGCTCTCCCTCCGAGGAGGTCTCGACCGGCGACTCCCCGTTCTCCGGCTCGGGGAGGTCGCCCTCCGGCGCGTCCGCGACGGGCTCGTCGTCGACGGAGGTCGGCGAGGCGACGGTCGTCTCCCCGGCGCTCCCGGAGTCGGAGCGGAAGAGCTGGTTGCTGGTCACGCCGGGGGGCACTCCGGGGGGGAGACGGGCGGGGGCTTGGTGGGCCTCCTCCTGGGGGGGGGTCGGGGGGGGGGGGTGGGGGCCGGGGCCGCGGCTCCTACGGCCGGGAATCGACCGTATTTCACTCCGCAGGGTCGCTACCGTGGTTCCTCAGCGCAAGATCGGCAGGGATTCGCCTCGTCTTCCCTGTAGAATCCGCGTTGAGCCGACTCGGCGGCTCAACGCACCGCCGCTGCAGCGGACGAGCTGGCGCTCGCCGTTGAGCGGCGGTTTCACCCATTCCCCGATGGAAGACTGCCACCCGATCCCGATCGTGAGCCACCCCCCGATGGGATCCGTCGGGCCTGGAGGGAGAAGATGACCCCGGGCCTCGAGGGCATCGTCATCGGCCTGCACCACGTGGCGATCGCCGTTTCCAGCATCGAGGAGGCGCGCAAGAGCTACGTCGACGGCCTGGGGCTCGTCGCCTCCGAGGTCGAGCACGTCCCCGGCCAGAAGGTCAACGTCCTGATCTGCGACGCGGGAGGCCAGCGGATCGAGCTGGTCGAGCCCGCCGCCGAGGACTCCCCCGTCTCGAAGTTCCTCGCGAAGCGGGGCGGGGGCCTGCACCACCTGGCGTGGCAGGTCGCCGACCTGGAGGCCGCCCTCGAGCGCCTGCGCGAGCGGGGCATGGAGCTCCTCGACGACCGTCCGCGCGCCGGAGCGCACGGCATGCGGATCGCCTTCCTCCACCCGCGCGCCACCGGGGGGGTCCTGACGGAGCTCGTCGAGGTTCCCGTCGAGAGTGGCTGACCGAACGAAGAACCGGCCTCCGCGCCGACACCGCCAACGACCCATGACGCAGAAGCAGATTCCCACGCAACTCCTGCACGAGAAGCGAGAGGCCTCCCTGACCGGGGGCGGCCCGAAGCGGATCGAGACTCAGCACAAGAAGGGCAAGCTCACCGCGCGCGAACGCGTCGACCTGCTCGTCGACGAGGGCTCCTTCGTCGAGATCGACCGCTTCGTCGTGCACCGGTGCTCGGACTTCGGCATGGAGGAGCAGAAGATCCTCGCGGACGGGGTCGTGACCGGACACGCGCAGATCGACGGACGCCCCTTCTACCTCTTCAGCCAGGATTTCACCGTCTTTGGCGGGACGATGTCCGAGACGAACGCCGAGAAGATCTGCAAGGTCATGGACATGGCCGTGAAGATCGGAGTGCCGGTGATCGGGCTCGACGACTCGGGCGGAGCTCGCATCCAGGAAGGCGTGAAGAGCCTCGGCGGCTACGCGGAGGTCTTCTGGCGCAACACGCGGACCTCGGGCGTCGTTCCGCAGATCTCCGCGATCCTGGGGCCGTGCGCGGGCGGGGCGGTGTACAGCCCCGCGATCACCGACTTCGTGTGCATGGTCGAGGGCACCTCCTACATGCACATCACCGGGCCGGACGTGGTCAAGGCGGTGACTCACGAGGAGGTGACCTCGGAGGAGCTCGGCGGGGCGGAGGTGCACGCGACCCGGTCGGGCGTCGCGCACTTCACCAGTCCCGACGACAAGGCCTGCATGGCCCTCGTGCGCAGGCTCTTCTCGTACCTGCCCCTGAACAACGCGGAGGGCGCCCCGTTCCTGCCCACGGAGGATCCCCGCGACCGCATGGAGGAGGCGCTCGACTCGATCGTGCCCGACGACTCCAGCAAGCCCTACGACATGCGGCGGGTTCTCGAGATGGTGGTGGACGAGGGGTCGCTGCTCGAGGTCCACCAGGACTTCGCCACGAACATCATCGTGGGCTTCGCGCGCCTCGGGGGTCACGTCATCGGGCTCATCGCGAACAACCCCGCGGTGCTCGCCGGGTGCCTCGACATCGACGCCTCGACGAAGGGCGCCCGCTTCATTCGCTTCTGCGACGCGTTCAACATCCCCATCGTCACCTTCGAGGACGTGCCCGGATTCCTGCCCGGCACGGACCAGGAGTACGGGGGAATCATCCTGCACGGCGCGAAGCTGCTCTACGCGTACTGCGAGGCCACGGTCCCCAAGATCACCGTGATCACCCGCAAGGCCTATGGGGGCGCCTACGACGTCATGGCCTCGAAGCACGTGCGCGCCGATCTCAACCTGGCCTGGCCGGGGGCCGAGATCGCGGTGATGGGGGCGGCGGGAGCCGCGCGGATCATCCACCGGCGCGAGATCGCCGCGGCCGACGATTCCGCCGCCGAGGAGGCGAAGCGCACCGCGGAGTACGAGGCGAAGTTCAACAACCCCTACATGGCCGCCGAGCGAGGCTACGTGGACGACGTCATCGAGGCCCACCAGACGCGCCCCACATTGATCCGCGCCCTCGAGCTCCTCAAGACGAAGGTCGAGCCCGGTCCCACCCGCAAGCACGGCAACATCCCTCTCTGACGCATACCCATGTTCAAGCGCATCCTGATCGCCAACCGCGGAGAGATCGCCCTGCGCGTGATGCGCACCGCGCGCGAGATGGGCGTCGAGTGCGTCGCGGTCTACTCCGACGTCGACCGCTCGGCGCTCCACGCGCGGCTCGCGGACGTGGCCGTGAGCCTCGGTGGGGCGTTGCCCGCGGAGTCGTACCTCGACATGACGAAGATCCTCGACGCGGCCAAGCGGACCGGCGCCGAGGCGATCCACCCGGGCTACGGCTTCCTCGCGGAGAACGCGGAGTTCGCGCGACGGGTGAAACAGGAGGGGCTCGTCTGGATCGGACCTCCCGCGGAGGCGATCGAGGCGATGGGCGACAAGATCACGAGTCGCCGCATCATGAAGAAGGCGAACGTGCCCTTCGTGCCCGGGATGGTCGATCCCGTCGAGAGCGCGGCGGACGCCCTCGAGGCCGCGGAGAAGGTCGGCTACCCCGTCATGCTCAAGGCGGCGGCCGGCGGCGGGGGCAAGGGGATCCGCGTCGTGCACGAGGCATCCGACCTGGAGGGAGCCTTCCGGACCGCTTCCGGCGAAGCGCAGACCGCCTTCGGCGACGGTCGCATCTACCTCGAGCGCTACCTCGACCGGCCCCGGCACATCGAGATCCAGGTGCTGCTCGACGAGCACGGGAACGGAGTTCACCTCGGCGAGCGGGATTGCTCGGTGCAGCGGCGCCACCAGAAGCTCGTGGAGGAGACTCCCTCGCCGGTCGTGGACGACACCCTTCGCGCCGAGATGGGCAAGGTCGCTCTCGACGCGGCGAAGACGGTGGGCTACGTCGGTGCGGGCACGGTCGAGTTCATGTACACCGAGGCGGCGGACGGCACGCCCGAGTTCTACTTCCTCGAGATGAACACGCGCCTGCAGGTCGAGCACCCGATCACCGAGATGACCACGGGGCGCGACCTGGTCCGGGATCAGCTTCGCATCGCGAGCGGGGAGGAGCTCGGTTACGGCCAGGACGACGTCGTCTTCCAGGGCCACGCCATCGAGGTGCGAATCAATGCCGAGGATCCGGTCAACGGATTCGTTCCGTCGACCGGGACCATCAGCAATCTGCGCCTTCCCGGGGGACCGTGGGTGCGCGTCGATTCGGGGCTCTACCGGGGCATGGAGGTCGGCCTGAACTACGACCCGATGCTGGCGAAGATCATCGTGTGGGCCCACGACCGCGACGGCGCCATCGAGCGCATGCGACGCGCGCTCCAGGAGATGAACGTCGGAGGAGTCCGCACCGGCGCGCCGGCCGGCCTCGTCGTCCTCGAGAACGAGGCGTTCCGCTCGGGGATCTACGACACGCACATCCTCGAGGGGATCGACTTCAAGGGCCAGGTCGGCGCCCAGGTCAAGGCCGCCGCCGTCGCCGCCGCGATCCACCGCTGGACGCAGGCCCGACGGCGGGCGTTGGCGGGGCAGCGCGGCGACCGCACGGGATGGGTGGATCGAGGTCGACGAAAGGTCTCCCCCTGGCAGGAGCTTCCCCACCTCGATCCGGGGACGGAGGTGCAGGCGTGAAGTACTTCGTCACCGTGAACGGAGAGGAGCACGAGGTCGAGCTCGTGGAGCGGCTGGGCGAGCTGCTCGCCACCTTCGACGGCGAGCCCCAGGACTTCCGCTTCGAGGAGGTGGACCGTCTCGGACAGGTCGCGCTCTACCTGGGCGACGAGGCCTTCGCCATCTCGATCGAGGGCGACTCCTCGAGCGCCAGCGTCACCGTGGCCGGCAACCTCTACGCGATCGAGATCGAGGACGAGCGCGAGCGCGCCGCCGCCTCTGCGGAGCGGGCCGGCGCGGGCAGGGGCGGCGTGGTGAAGAGCGTGATGCCCGGCGTCGTGGTCGAGCTCCTCGCCGCCGAGGGCGACGTGGTGGAGAAGGACCAGCCCCTGCTCATCCTCGAGGCGATGAAGATGCAGAACGAGATCGGGGCCCCGATGGCCGGCGTGGTGAAGAGCCTCCACGTCGGCGAAGGCGAGGCGGTGGGCAACGGCGCCAAGCTCGTGACCATCGCGTCCCCCGAAGGGTAAGAGGAGCGTAGGTCCGGCTCCGCCCCCCCCTATTCCGATCGGAGGGCTACGATGGGGCCATGAAGAAGCTACTCGCCACCGTTCTCTCGGTCTCGCTCCTGGCCCTTCCCGCGACGGCCACGTGGTCGGTGGTCGCGGTGAACACCCGCACCGGGGAGGTGGGCGTCGCCTCCGCCACCTGCCTCGCCAACTTCCCGCTCCAGCGGTGGGTGCCGGTCGTCGTCGTCGGCAAGGGGGGAGGCGCCGCGCAGTCCTCCCTCGACGGCGGAGCGGTCAACCGCCAGCGGATGTGGGACGGCCTGGTCGCCGGATGGACCCCGGAGATGATCCTGGACGACCTCATCACGAACGGAACCCAGCCGGTCTCGCGCCAGTACGGGATCTCGGCGATGCCCGGTCCCTCCGCGACGTGGAGCGGCGCGCAGTGCGGGCAGGGGCTCGGCAACGTGACGGGACAGATCGGGGACTACTTCTACGCGATCCAGGGCAACCTCCTGACCGGGGAGGAGCCGGTGCTGGCCGCGGAGCAGGCCTTCGTCGCGACCGATGGCGACATGGGCCAGCGGATCATGGCCGCGATGGAGGCCGCTCGGCTCTGGGGCGGCGACGGCCGCTGCTCGTGCAGCGATTCCGATCCCACCGGCTGCGGCGCCCCGCCTTCCTCCTTCGAGAAGAGCGCGCACTGCGGATTCGTGTACGTCGCGCGCATGGGCGACGTCGACGGCGATTGCTCGCACATGGACGGCTGCGCGACCGGCGACTACTACCTGAAGATCAGGGATTCCGGCGACTGGGGGGATCCGGATCCCGTGTTCGTGCTGCAGCGGGCCTACGACGGATGGCGGGCGAACCTCGCGGGGCGGCCCGACCACATCCTGTCGACGGCGACCCTCCCCGTGCACTCGCTCCCCGCGGACGGCGTCAAGCAGACCATGGCGACGGTGTCCCTGGTGGACGTGAACGGCGATCCCCTTCCCTCCGGATCCTCGAAGCTCTACGTCACCGTGGACAACCCGTGGATCGCGACGGCGGGTGACGTCACCAATCACCACGACGGGACGTACTCCTTCCCGGTGACCGCGGGGACCGTCGCGGGCACGACGTACTTCACGATCCTCGCGGACGACGGAGTGGCCAGGGCGACCCTGTATCCCTACCTCGAGCTGCGGGTGGATCCGGTGGTCCCGATGCACGTGGGGCGGGACACGGTGTCCTCGAGCGAGTACGCGGAGGTGCCGTTGACCCTGAACACCGGGGGACCGGGCGGAGGGTGGTACGTGATCCTCGCCAGCGCGTCGGGCACCGAGCCGGGGATCCAGATCCAGGACGTGATCCTGCCTCTGAATCCCGACGATCTCTTCTGGCGCAGCGTCTGGCAGGCGAACAACGAGCGCTTCCAGAACACGCTGGGCCAGCTCGACCCAGCGGGCCGCGCGGAGGCCCTGTTCACCTCCGGGCCGCACATGCTGAACAACCTGATCGGCCGGCGGATTCACTGGGCCGCGCTGTACTCCGGCCCGGACCTGGAGGTGACGAATCCCGCCGGGTTCGACGTCACCTTCTGAGCGAGCCCGCTCCGGAAGAGAATCCCCCCCCGCGACTTCGCGGGCGGGATAGGATGGGGCGATGAAGAGAATCGTCCTGCTGTTGCTCGCGATGTCGCTCCTCGCCCTGCCCGGAGGAGCGACGTGGTCGATCGTCGTTCTGAACACGCGAACCGGGGAGGTCGCCGTCGGAACCGCGACGTGCGTCGCCAACGAGGATCTCGAGGAGTGGGTTCCCGTCGTCGTCGTCGGTTTGGGAGCGGGAGCGTCCCAGGCGTGGGTGGCCGCGGACGCGTCGAACCGGATCCGGATCCGGGACGGCCTCGTGGCCGGCCTGACGCCCCAGGAGATCCTCGATGACATCATCGAGAACGACTACTCGCCGGGGCGCCGCCAGTTCGGCATCGTCGGCTTCACCGGACCCTCCGTGACCTTCAGCGGTCACCTGACGGACGAGGGCCTGACCAATCGCGCGGGCCAGAGGGGCGAGCTGTGGTACGCGATCCAGGGCAACGTCCTGACCGGAGAGGCCGTCGGGCAGGCGGCCGAGAGCGCCCTGCTGAAGACGGAAGGCGACCTGGGACAGCGCCTGATGGCCGCCATGGAGGCCGCTCGCGCGTACGGAGGAGACGGTCGATGCTCCTGCGTTCCGCACGACCCGACCCGGTGCGGTTGCCCGCCCGGGGACTTCAAGAAGTCGGCGCACTGCGGGTGCGTCTTCGTGGCGCGGATCGGTGACGTCGACGGGGCGTGCAATCCCACGGTCGGCTGCGCGGACGGCGACTACTACCTGGGGCTCAGCACGACCGGATCGTGGGCGCACCCCGAGCCGATCTTCGTGCTGCAGGACATGTACGACCAATGGCGGGCCGGTCTCGCGGGACGGCCCGACCACATCCTGTCGACGGTGTCGGTTCCCGTGCAGTCGCTCCCCGCCGACGGGTGCAAGCAGACCGTGGCGACGGTGGAGCTGGTGGACGTCGACGGCGTGCCCCTGGCCTCCGGCGGAGCGATGATCCACGTGACCGCCGAGGACGAGGCGGTGGCCACGGCGGGCGTCGTGACGGATCACGGGAACGGGACGTACTCCTTCCCGGTGACCGCGGGGCTGGTGCCGGGGACGGCGCGCTTCGTGATCACCGCCGACGACGGGGTGGCGCGGGCCACCCTGTATCCGTTCCTGGAGTTACGGGTGGACGCGGCGACGCCCTTGCACGTGGGGCGCGACACCATCTCCGTGAGCGCGGGGGCGGAGGTGCCGCTGACTCTCAACCTCCCGGGAGCGGGGGGCGAGTACTACATCATCATTGCGAGCACGTCGGGCACCCAGCCGGGGATCTGGATCGGGGACGTGCTGCTACCGCTGAACCCGGACGAGATCTTCTGGCGCAGCATCGAGCACGCGAACAACAATCGGTTCCAGCGGACCCTGGGGCAGCTCGACGCCGCGGGGCGCGCGGAGGCCCTGTTCTCCGCTCCCCCGCACCTGCTGAACAACCTGATCGGGCGACGGATGGATTGGGCGGCGCTCTATTATGATCCGGAGCTGCAGGTGACCAACGCCGGCGGGTTCGACATCTCCTTCTGATTGGGCCTCTCGTGAGCACCCCTCTCGACACGTTGATGGAGTGGATCGACGTCGAGTCGACCACGGGCTCGGAAGCGGACTACGGTGACGCGCTCGCGCGTCGTCTGGAGCGCGAGGGATTCGGCGTCGAGCGCCAAGAGCTCGCGCCGGGCCGCTTCAACGTGCTCGCGCGGGGCGAGAATCCCCTCGTCGTGTTCTGCACGCACCTCGACACCGTCCCTCCGTGGTTCGGGCCCCGTCGCGAGGGCCGCGTCGTCTACGGACGGGGCGCGTGCGACGCGAAGGGGCCGGCGCTGGCGATGATCGAGGCGGCTCGGCGGTTGCTGGCCGCGGGCGAGGAGCGGATCGGGTTCCTGCTCACGGTGGGGGAGGAGATCGACAGCGCGGGAGCCCAGCTCGCCAACGCCCGCCTCGCGGATCCGTGGCGCCCCCGTTACACGATCGTCGGCGAGCCCACGGGCAACGAGTTCGTGCGGGGGGGCAAGGGGATCTATCGCTGCACGCTTCACGCGCGCGGGGTGGCGGGGCACAGCTCGCAGCCGACGGGGCCGTCCGCCGTGCACGAGCTCGTCGCGGCCATCCACCGGATGCTCGGCGACGAGTGGGGTCGCGAGGATCCGTTCGGGGAGGGGACGATCAACTTCGGGGAGATCAAGGGTGGAGTGGCGGCGAACGTCGTCGCCCCCGCGGCGCGCGCCTCGGTTCTGGTGCGAGCGGTCGAGCCTCCCGAGGTCGTCGAGGAGCGCCTGCGCCGTCACCTCGGCGAGCACGTCGAGCTCGAGGCCTTCAAGAGCTACGCTCCGATCGAGTTCCACGTCCCCGAGGATCGGAGCGGCACCGTCGTGGCCTTCGGCACCGACGCCCCCTTCCTCGGAGGGTGGGGGACACCCCTGCTCTACGGCCCCGGCCTCATCGAGGACGCGCACACCGCGGACGAGAAGCTCACCGAGGAGTCGTTCCTGCGGGCCGTGGACGACTACGAGGCCACGGCCCGCTCCCTGCTGGCGAAGATCGACGCCGAGAGCTAGCGGGGCGGATCCCCGCTACCAGTCCAGCCCGCGACGCCTTAGCTCGTCCTGGGCCTCCTTCCACCCGCCGCGGGCGGCGAGACGGTACAGGCGCACCGCCTCGGCGTCGTCCTTCGGCACGCCCCGGCCCGCCGCGTAGGCGCGCGCGAGGTAGTGCTGGGCCTTGGCGAAGCCCTCGTCGGCGGCGCGACGGTAGTACTTGGCGGACTGCACGTCGTCCCGAGGCAGACCGCGCTCGAGATCGTGCAACAGCCCCAGGTTGACGAGGCCGTCGTGGTTTCCCTTCTCGGCGGCCTTGCGGATCCAGGGAATCGCCTTCTCGTCGCTCTGGGCGACTCCCCGGCCGGTCACGTAGAAGAATCCGACGTCGTTGCAGGCGGTGGCGTGCCCCGCAGTCGCCGCCTTCAGGTACCACGGGAAGGCCTGTCCCGGATCCTCCTTCACTTCGATGCCTCGGTCGTAGCACCGACCGAGCTTCCACTGCGCGTCGACGTAGTCCGCCTCCGCGGCCTTGCGGTAGCACTGGATCGCTCCCGCGAGATCCACGGGGCCACCGCGCCCCTTCTCGAGGAGGAGACCGAGTCGATACGTTCCCTTCGTGAAACCGCCGTCCCCGGCCTTGCGGAACCAGGCGCGCGCCTGGGCGAGATCCTTCTCGACGCCGTTGCCGTCCTCGAGCTGGATGGCGAGGTTGGAGGCGGCGACGGCCAATCCCCCCTCCGCGGCCTTGCGGTACCAGCGCACGGCCTCGACGGGGTCGAGCGGCACGCCCCAGCCCTTCCCGTACACGAAGCCGAGGTCGTTCATCGCCTCGAGACTCCCGAGCCCCGCCGCGATGCGGTACTCCTTCACCGCCGCCTCGTAGTCCTGGGGAACGCCGATGCCATTCTGGTGCATGAAGCCGAGCTCGCGGTGAGCTTCCCGCTCGCCCCGATCGGCCGCGCGTCGGAGCCAGAGCAGGGCCTTCGCCTCGTTGTCGCGCCCGGGCTTCTCATAGCGATACAGGCGCCCCAGGTAGAGCGCGCCCCGCGAGTCGCCGGCGTTCCAGCAGGCCTCGTAGTGGTGGATCATGATGCTCGGGTCGTCGATGGCCCCGCCGTACCCGTTCTCGTGGAAGACGCCGAGCATGAGCATGGCACCGGAGTGATCCTTCGACGCCGCCTTGCGGAAGGCTCGGTACGCCGCCTCGTCGTCGCGCCCGTCCTTTCCGCTGCCGCGGTGAAGAGCCATGCCCTTCTCGTAGGCGGCCACGGCCTCCGGGGGGACCACGCGGTGTTCCTCGGGATCCGGACCGCCGCGCCGGCGCGGTCGTGCGGAGTCGATGGTGGCCAGGTGGTGGCGCGCGGGCTCTCCCGACGCTCTACCCTGCAGGACGGCGACGACGTGCTCGTCGGTCACCTCCGTCACGCTCCACGTTCCCTCGAGGTGCACGATCCCCACTCCGGGCACGTCGAAGCCGAGCCGCACGGGATCGCCGGGATTCGGGAGCAGGTCGCCCTCCAGCGCGATGTGCACGGTGGTGTCAACCACGCGGACCACCTTGCCGGAGAGCTCCTCCGCCCGCGAGGCGCCCACCAGGAGGAAGAGGGAGACGGCGAGGAGCAGGACGCGCCTCGGAGACCATTGGGAGCTCAACGTTTCCACGTGGATACCTCCGTCGTGGGGGGATGAAGGAAGCGGTGGAGAGGACTGCCGGGGGTGCAGGGATGGAAGTGGTGCAGGAAGTCCGGGGGGAGCCCGAGCTCGCCCTCCGGGAGTAGAAAGGACGCCAGGGTCCGAATCAGGTGGTCGAAGACCTCGCGCGTACGCGGGTCCTCGAGGTCCGTGCTCCGCAACGCGACGGCCAGGACGTCGAAGAGCGGCCGCAACGCGGCGCGCGCCGAGGGAGCTCGCCGCAGCCGATTCGCGAGAGCGGGGCCGATTCGGTAGTAGAGGGCGACGAGTCGTCGCCCCTCCTCGCTCTCCAGGAGCACCTCGTCCCGGAAGCGGCGGAACGTGTCGAGGGCGGGACCCCAGGCGGCGCGGTACACGGCGGTCGCGAGGAAGCAGTCGAACTCGCGAGCGAGGCCGCGCGCGAGGTCGAGAGTCGCTTGCTTGCTCGCGGGCGACCACCCCCACGCGATGGGGCCGCCGCGTAGGCTGCCTTCGTAGGCCTCGTCCCACAGGTCGTCCTCCTGCTCCGAGAAGGTGTGGTGGAAGGTCCCATCCCGGCGGGAGATGGTCGGGGCATCTCCGGGTTCCCCGTACTCCTCCGCCACGGCGGGGAACCTCCGCAGTACCTCCTCCAGGGTCGTGGCCGTGCCCACCACCTGCTGCAGGATGGCGCCCTCGACGGTGCGGCGGTGACCGGTCTCCCTCCCGACCCATTCGTAGGTCACGGGCAGCGCGAACCGAGCGCCGACCGTGAACTTCTCGCGAGGAAGCATCGCCAGGGCTTCGCCCTCCACGCGCAGGAGGAGGACCGCCTCCTCGGTCGGGAACCACTCGACGCGCGTCGCGTCCACCTCGGCGAGGATCTGCTGGGCCTTGCGGTCCCCGCTCACATCGATGTCCACCTTCGGCACTCCGGCGTGGGTGACGACGTAGAACGGATCGCCGGTGACGATCGGGTCCGGATCGGCATACGCGCCGTGCATGCGGAGCGAGACCGTGGTGCCGGCGGCGACGCGCTGGCCCGGGGCGGGCTCCTGGCTCGCCACGGTATTGGCCTCTTCGGGCCGGGTTGCGGCAGAGCCTTCCGTCCAGCTGACGCGGAGCCCCTGCTCCTCGAGACGCTGGCGGGCGAGGGCGAGGCCGAGGCCGCGCACGTCGGGTACGGTGCGCCGGGGGTCGACCCAGGCGCCACGCACGCGCACGGTGACGCGGGTCCCCGTCGCGACCTCCGCTCCGGGAGCGGGAACCTGGGATTGCACGCGGCCCGCCTCCTCGGGGCGTGTCGCGGGATCGCCGTCGGCGGTGGTGACGACGAGCCCCTCGGCGGCGAGGCGGCTCGTCGCCGTCGCGACGTCGAGTCCCGTCACGTCCGGCACCGCGTGCAGGGCCTCGACGAAGCGGCTGTGGATGCGCACGGTCACCGGCGTGCCGGGTCGCGCGTCCTCACCCGGGGCGGGATCCTGGGACTGCACGGTGAACGCGAGCTCGGCGCGCGGCGCGGGATCGCCGCCCACGAAGTCCGGCTGCAACCCCGCCTCCTCCAGCTTCCGGCGCGCGTCCGCGGCGCCGAGCCCGCGGACGTCGGGCACCGGGGGCGGGGGAGGGCATCGGGAGTGGATGCGTATCGTGACCGCGTCGCCGATGCCGAGTTGGCTTCCAGGGGCGGGATCCTGGGTCTGGACCGTGTACTCGCTCTCCTCCGTCGGTGCCGGATCCCCGCCCACGACGTGCACGACGAAGCCGTCCAGGAGGGCATCGCGCCGCGCCGCGGCCGCCTTGCGACCCGCGAAGTCGCCGAGGGGCCCGGGAGGTTCCGGGCGGTAGCGGGCCGTGCAGTGGGACGTCGTCTCGCCCGCGAGCTGCGCGAGGACGTACTCGCCGAGCGTGCAGTGGTTCACCGAGTCGAGGCGGTCGCGATGCGACCACACGTACTCCTCCGGCGTCCGCGCCCCCACGTCGTCGGGCGGTCCCGAGGCGGTGATGGTGCCGCCGGGCACGCTGCCCACCCGCACGCCCCACTCCGTGTAGCGGAGCCGGGCGCCGATCGTGGCGTTCTCGGGCGGCTCGGCCACGGAGATCCACGTGCGGATGTGGCCGGCCACGTCGGAGGCGTTGGGATTCACCTGCGCGGCGTCGATCGCGCCCCCACCTCCGGGGTGGTCGGCGTCGCCCGTGCCGCCGGTGTCACCGGCGCCCGTGCCTCCGGTGCCGCCCGTGCCGCCGGTACCCCCGGCGCCCGTCGCGACGTTCGTTCCGGTGCCCTCGTCCTCTCCTTCTTCGCCCGGATCATCGCCCTGCTCGTCGTCCTCGTCCTCTTCCGCATCGGCCACCGCGCCCGGGAGGGGACCGTCGTAGGGCTCGGCCTCCGCGCCGTAGATCGCGAAGCCATAGACCTCCTCGCCGAGGATGCGGCCGAACGCGGGCAGTACCCACAGCGACTGCGAGTCGCGCAGGTGGCTTCCGAGCTCGCGATCGCCCAGGCCCTTCCACGTGCGGACGAGCATCGTGCCGTCGTCCGTGGCGCCGAAGATCTCGCCTATGCGGAACTGGGTTCCCTGCCAGGATTCCCACTCCGGTGGGATGCTCAGGTTCTGGAGCTCGCCGCGGACGCGCTCGTACTCCTCGCCCTCGACGAGCTCGCGTGACGGAGGCCGCGCGGGGGTGACCACCATCCCGGAGAAGCCGGCAGCGAAGGCCGAGCTCGCTCCCGTGTTCTCCCAAGCGAGGCCGAAGTGGAGCTCGGCGATCGGCACGTACTCGCCGTCTCTGCCCCGAATCACCGGGTCGATCGTCTCCGGCAGCTCGAAAGTGAGCCGTGATGCGGCGCGCTCGCGCTCGCCGCTCGGCACCTTCTCGTACTCGCCGGTGTCGCGGTTCCGGACGCTCTTCCACCTCTCCCAGGTCGCCTCGAGCTCGACCTGGACGCGCGCACCGTCGACGATCACGGAGGGCCGGATCCACCCGTCGCGGCAGACTTCGCGGGGGATCGGGCGGGCGGGCTCCATCACGAAGCCCTGGAAGTGGAGCTTCGCGTCCAGGAGCTCGAAGGACGCCACGTCCTCCCAGGGCGGCGGCTCCTCCGCGCCACCGGAGCCCCCCCAGCCGGGCGGCGTCCCCGCGGGGCGGACCTGCACGGTGAACGTCCCCGGGCCCTCGTCGATGGCGTACACGTACCTGGCGAACGGAGCCGGAGCCCCCTCCCCCGTGGCGAGGCTGCGCACCTCGCCCCACTCGCCGTTCGGATCGTGCGTCCCGCGCGCGGCCGTCTCGCCGCGATCGTTCACGATGCACATGTCGAAGGGCGTGTCGGGGGGGAGGCCGGAGTCGAAGAAAACCCAGAGGTTGTCGTGGTAAAAGAGCGGCACGGCGCCGATGTCGCAGTGCTCGTGGGCGGTGGGCGCCTTGATCTTCCAGCTGTGCTCGCCGTCTTTCAGCGGCGCGACCACCAGGGGCTGCGCCTCGATCTCGGGCTCGACCTCGCCGCGGTCGCCCGGCACTAGCAGGAGGTGGCTTTGAATCGCGAGATCCTCGTAGGCGATCTCCTCGTGTCCGGTGGGCGGAGTCGCCTTGGTGACCCCGACGTCCACGAGCGCCCCGAAGAGCACGTCCTTCTCCTCGAGATCGCAGAGGGCGAGCGCGTGGTCGTAACGCTCGCGGCCCGCGAATTCGGCGATGCGGTCCCAGGGAATGATGAGCACGTTCGAGCCCATCTCCACGTCGAGGGCGCGGTAGATCTCGTGATCGGCGCGCACGTGCGCGCCCACCGTAATCCTGCCCTCCTCGAGGGAGATGTAGGGATCGATGACCAGGTCCATCGGGGTGGGGAAGACCTCCGGCTTCGCGCG
>CAYRXS010000120.1:0-19463 GCA_964428225.1 uncultured Planctomycetaceae bacterium | reverse complement strand
GAGCTCTGCAGTACCTGGTTCTGGGTCTTGGATTGACGCTCGGCCTGACGAGCTGTCCCAGCGGTGGTGGATCCGGCGGCGGAAGCTCCATGGCGATCGTGTCCTGCACGCTCGGCTGTTCGGTGGGCGCCGGGAACCAGGTGAGCTGCGGGGTGACGGACGTCTACGTCAACCAGGAGATCCGGATCACCTTCACCGATCCCATCCTGCTGAGCTCGGTGAACAACAACACCTTCCAGGTGGTGGACGTCGACACGGGGAAGACGCCGCCCGGCAGCTTCTCCCTGGACAAGCACAACAACCGCGTCCTCGTCTACCGGCCTCAGCTCACCTTCGATTCCTCCGGGAATCCGATCTTCGGGCTGACCGAGAACGCCACATACACGTTCAAGATCCCGGGACAGGCGCTGGACGCCCTGGGTCCCTACATCCTGAACACGGCGGGAGCGCCGAACCAGAACCGCCTGCTCTGCACGCTGGTGGCGTCCCGCGGGGTCTTCGACGCGAATCCGGGGCCGCCCACCGTGGTGGTCACGGTCGACGTCGTCTCCACCTGGGACGCGAACGGGGATCCGGACGACATCCTGCTCGACCAGGACGCCCAGGGGGCGACCGACGTGTGGCGGGACTCGGACATCAAGATGGTGTTCGACGACATCATGAACCCCGGGACCCTGGTGAATCCGGTGACCGGAGTGTCCACGACGGTCACGGTGAAGATCGACCCCGACGCGGACACGTCCGACGACACCGACCAGCTCGAGCTGGCGGGGAGCTTCTCGATCGCGATCGACCAGGACGCCCTCGTCACCACGGTGATCTTCACTCCCGAGGGAGGCCTCCCGTCCGCCGGCTGGGACCGCCTCCTCGACATCCCGGAGATCAAGCGGAAGGTCGTGTGCAACCTGCCGACCCTCATCAAGGACCTCGGAGGGAACTCGCTCACGAACTCGGGAGACTGGGTCTTCACGCCCGAGCACATCAAGTTCGATCCGGTGGACCTCGGGGAGGACTTCGAGACCACCGCGAAGGAGGACGAATCCCGCACGGGCGCCATCTGGGGCGAGACCGGGATCCTGGACAACGACGCGAACGGCGACACGCCCTCCGACATCATCGGCGGCGGCTCGGGCCAGCTCGGCGACCTCATGATCCCCGCCGGGCCTCCCTACTGGACGCTGAACACGGACACCGAGGACTTCTTCCAGTTCGACGGCAACAAGGCCATCTTCGACGCCGCTCAGATCATCGATCCCAACGGCGTGGGCCTCAGCGGGCACACGGTCACGGGCGGGATCTTCGAGTTCTCGACCGTCCGCGTGGAGGCGGGGGGCAGGCTCACCCTCACCGGCTCGAACCCGGGGCGCCTCTTCGCCCGGGGCGAGGTGATCATCCAGGGCGTGGTCGACGTGGCCGGGGCGAGCTCCCCGGAGCACGACAGCGCGGATGACCTCGGCGGCATCAGCGGCGATCCCGGACCGGCCGGGGGCGTCGGCGGCGCGGGCGGCATGCGCCCCGACGGCGAGGTCTTCATCAACCTGGACGGGCAGAACGGAGTCGACAATCCGTTCAACCCGCAGCTTCCGCCGGAGCCCGACCTCTACGGCCTGCCCGGAGGCGGGATTCCCTTCCCCGATTCCCTGGCCCCGACGGACTTCGTGGCCATGGGAATGGGCGGCGTCGCCTGGCCCTACGACGTGGGTCTCAACCTCTACTTCCCGACGAGCTCCCTCGACCACGAGGGGATGCAGTTCGAGCGCCAGATGCAGTGCACGAACCGCGCTCCGGGAGGAGCCGGCGGCGGCGGTGGCTACTCGCTCGACGGGCTGCCGGGAATCGCCTTGCCCAAGGGGCAGCACGGAGACGACCAGCTCGACATGCCGCCGGACAGCGATGGCGGCAACTCGGGTGACCTCAACGTCGAGATGTCCTTGAATCCATTGCTGGGATGGCTTCGCGGCGGATCCGGCGGCGGCGGGGGCGGCGGCCACCTCCAGGAGACCGCGGTGAACGGGATCTTCCTGCAGGACTGCGGCACGGCGCCTCCGGGGGACGAGCCGCTCCGCATCACCGACTACTACTCCCACAGCGGGGCCGCGGGAGGCTCCGCCGGGGGCGGCTTCCAGACCCAGGCCGGTCGACGGATCCTCCTGAACGGCGTGGTCGACTGCAGCGGGGGCGACGGCGGCAACGACGACCCCGCCCTGGATTCCTTCACCGCTCCCGGGGGCGGCGGATCCGGCGGGGCGATCCTGTTCCAGTCGCAGCTGATCCAGGTCCAGCCGATCCCCGGCCGCTTCGACATCGCGGGCGGCAGCGGAGGCATCGGCGTGAACCTCTCGACCGGAGGGCTGGGCAGCCCCGGCCTCCTGCGGCTCGAGACCTTCCTGCCGCTGCCCGACTTCGGCTCCGAGGCGAACAAGATCAGCCCCTCCGCGGCCGTGCTGGCCGCCAACTGGCCCGACTGGCACGGGGTGGGCTTCCCGGCGACGCCGTCGGACATCTTCTCCACCTCGCAGTGGGACCCGCAGCCCACCGGTCCCTCGGCCCTCAGCGGCGCGCAGTCCTGCTGGATCCAGCCCTCGGGCAACTTCTTCCAGCTCGACTTCGTGGAGGACGGAGCCGTGCTCGGCTGGGACATGAGCGTCCTCATCGACGGCTTCGGGGTGCAGTCCTGGCGCGGCGACAACGACATCTATGGCGTGTCGCTCGAGACCCAGTTCGGAACGGACCTGGGAGTGGCCCCGCTGGTCGTGCGGTTCCAGGGCGCGCGCGTCCTCGGCACGCTCGAGAATCCCTGCAACGTCCAGCTCTTCGGTCTCGACAGCCCGGTCTACCAGGGCTCGCTGACCGGGTGGGTGAAGAACCCCTGGGAGCTCAACGACTACTTCCCCGGCGATGACTCGCTGCGCGCCAACATGGTTCGCTTCGTGGTCATCTGGGATGCGAGCCAGGTGGGCTTCGACATGATCCAGGGCATCGAAGACCTGGTCGTCACCACGCAGCCCGACTGATCCATCCCCGGGAGCGACTCGCGACCCTCGGCCGGCCCCGCCGGCGGAGGGTCGCTGCCTTGGAACCCTGCCACCTCTTGCCGCCGGTGCCCGGCCGGCCACCCCCGGTCTCTCCGCCACCGTGAAGCTCTTCACCGCCCGCACCCTGTTGCCCGGCCCGGATCGCCGGCTGGACGGGGGCGGCCTCCTCGTGAGTCGGGGGCGCGTGGAGCGAGTTCTGGCGAGCCCCGCCGCGGTGGCCCGCGCCCGTGCGACCCGACGCGTGGAGCTCGTCGACCTCGGCGACGTCGTCGTGACGTCCGGGCTGGTCGACGCCCACGCCCACCTCGAGCTCGGCGAATTCCACGGTCGGCTTCCCCGGAGCGAGGGCTTCGCGGCCTGGGTGGCAGCCATCGTGGAGGAGCGACGCCGCACGGGGATCGAGGCCTACCGGCGCGGCCTGGAGCGAGGCGCGCGGCGGCTCCTGGAGACGGGCACGACCACCGCGGGGGACATCGACGCCACGGACGCCCACGAGGGCGCCGACCCGAGCCTCCTGCGCTTGCGACGGTACCGGGAGGTGCTCGACGTCCGGGATCCCGATCGCACCCCCTCGGCCCTGCGGCGGGTGCGGCGCAAGCTGCGCGAGACGCGGGCCCGCTTCGAGGGGATCTCGCCGCACGCCCCCTTCACCGTCAGCCCCGGGCTCCTGGCGGGGGTGGCGCGGCTCGTCGCCCGCCGGAGGATCCCCCTGCAAGTCCACTGGTCGGAGAGCGAGGAGGAGGTGGGCTGGCTCCGCCACGGCACGGGGCCCTTCGCCCGCTTCCTGCCGCCCTCCCCCCGACGGGGGGGGCTCGACCTGCTCGACGAGGCCGGGCTGCTCGGACCGGGCACCACCCTCGTCCACGGCAACCACCCCGTCCGGGGCGAGCCCCCGCGCATCGCCGCCGCCGGAGCGGTCCTCGTCCACTGCCCGGGGACCCACGCCTTCTTCGGTCGCGAGGCCTTTCCGTGGTCCCGCTACCGGCGCGCGGGGGTGCTCCTCGCCCTCGGCACGGACTCCCTGGCGAGCAACGAGGACCTCGATCTGCGCCGGGAGATGCGGCTGGCCCGGGAGGCGGTCCCCGGTCTCCACCCCCGGGAGGTCTGGGCCATGGGCACGACCGCCGCCGCCCGGGCCTTGGGCCTGGAGGAGCGCGTGGGACGCCTCGAGAGGGGCTTCGAGGCGGATTTCGTCGCCTGGACGGGACTGGGCCACGAGCGCACGGATGCCCTCCTCGAGGCTCTCACCGCCCAGGAGGGCAAGGTCGCCAGGGCCTGGATCGGGGGGAGGGCCGTGTCCGGGAACGGGGGCGTATTCGTACCCGAAGAGCGGATTCGATCCGGAATCGCTTCCTCGTCACCACCCCGAGGGCCGATGCATGTTTGAGGCCGGATCAGGCGTTACCCCCGACGTTTTGGCACGATTCCCTCCGATGACTCCCCCCCTGCCCACCATCACGAAGGCCCAGGAACGGGCGCTCGAAATCCTGCGCGAGGGCCGCCGATTCCTCCTCGTGGGACACGAGCGGCCCGACGGCGACTGCGTCGGCTCCCAGGTGGCCCTGGCCCACGTCCTCCGCTCCATGGGCAAGGACGTCGTCATCGTGAATCCCGACCGCCCCAGCCACATCTACGACTTCCTCTTCGAGGGCGCTCCTTACCGGCGCTGGGAGGGGGGAGAGCTGCCGCCTCACGACGTCTGCGTCCTGCTCGACATCAACGAGCTCTCGCGCTGCGGGAGCCTCGCGGAGCCCATCGCGGCCGCGGAGTCCCGCAAGATCGTCGTGGACCACCACCCTCCCGGGGGGGAGGCCTGGTGGGACGCCGCGTTCATGGACGTGACCGCGTCGGCCACGGGGCTCTTGATCTGGCGGATCGCCCGCCTCTTCGAGTGCCCTCTCGACGCCCTGGCGGCCAAGGCCCTGTTCGCGGCCCTGGTCACGGACACCGGGTGGTTCCGCTACAGCAACACGGATGCGGAGACCATGGCCGCGGCGACCGAGCTCGTGGCCGCGGGGGTGGTTCCCAACGAGCTCTACTCCCTCATCTACCAGCGGAATCCGGCGGGGCATCCGGAGGCGGTGGCGGGGATCGTCGGTCGGATGGAGTACTTCTGCGACGGCCGCCTCGCCGTCGTGGATCACCCCCTGCCCACGCGGGGAGGGCCGTCTCTGGACGACAGCGATCCCGTCCTCGATCTCCTGCGGTCCGTGGGGCTGGTCGAGGTCGTCCTCTACGTGCGCGAGCTCGAAGGTGGGTTCTGCAAGCTGTCCGCGCGCAGCAAGCGGGACTTCGACGTGAACACCCTCGCCCGTCGCTTCGGCGGCGGGGGACACAGCAAGGCTTCCGGGGCCACGATTCGCGGCACCCTCCCGGAGGTCAAGCGGCTCCTGGTGGACGCCGCGACCGAGCTCCTCGACGAGCATCTCGCGCCCCGTCGCGCGGACAGGTCCTGATGAAACTCGCCGTCATCTCCGACCTCCACTCCAACCGCGAAGCCCTCGAGGCGGTGTTCGCGGACATCCGGACGCGAGGGATCACGGACCTGGTCTGTCTCGGAGACGTCGTCGGCTACGGCCCGGATCCCGAGTTCTGCGTCGACCTCGTGCGAGGGCACGCGCGGTGGTGCCTGATGGGGAACCACGACGAGGCGCTCTTTCACGACGCGTCGGACTTCAACCCTCACGCCCGCAGCGCCATCGACTACACGCGCCGGCGCATGCAGCCCCACTGGTGGAGCTCGAGCGAGAAGAAGGCGCGATGGAAGTGGCTCCGGACCTTGCCCATGCGCAAGACGGAGGGGCGCTTCCTCTTCGTGCACGCCTCCCCCCGCGATCCGATCCGCGAGTACGTCCTGTCGACGGACGGGATCCTCAACCCGGAGAAGCTGCAGTCGATCTTCTCGTGCTTCGACAGCGTGGCCCTGGCCGGACACACGCACCAACCCGGGATCCACGACGAGGACATGCGCTTCCGGGGGTTGAACGGCAGCAACGAGCTCACCGTGCCCCTCCCCGCGGACCGGAAGTTCTTCATCAACGTCGGCTCCATCGGCCAGCCCCGCGACGGGAACAGCCGGGCGTGCTACGCGGTGCTCGAGGACGACCGGCTCACCTGGCACCGGGTGGCCTACGACTTCCGCACGACGATGAACAAGATCATGGGCACGGGGGCCCTCAGCGAGAGCCTGGCCCGGCGCCTGCCGATGGGGAAGTAGTCGCGGCACCCCCCGTTCGCTAACCTGCGGGGGTCATGACGACGGTCGATGGTCCGCGGGCGCGCGTGGCCCTCATCACGCATCCCGAGGCGAAGGCGGACGAGTTCGCCCGCCTCCTCGTGTCGAGGGGAGTGGCGGCCTGCGTCAACCTCCTCGCGGTACGCAGCGTCTACCACTGGCAGGGGGAGACGCACGACGATCCGGAGGTGCTCCTGGTCGTCAAGACGACGGACGAGCGCGTCGAGGAGATCGAGATGGTGCTGAAGGACGAGCACCCCTACGACGTGCCCGAGCTCGTCGTCCTGGAGCCGGCCCACGTCGAGGCGAGCTACCTGGCTTGGCTCCTCGAGGAGACCGCTCCCACGAGGAAGGGAGATTGAGTTGGGAGAACCGGACGGCGAGTTCGAGCCCGACGAGCGACGAGGTGCGGAGGTCACGCGGGGAATGCCCCGCCTCGTCGGGCTGATCCTCGGCCCGCTCCTCTTCCTGGCCCTGCTGTTCCTTCCCGGGGATTCCCTCGACCCCGTGCAGCGGCGGGTGGCGGCGGTCACCGCGCTCACCGCCGTGTGGTGGATCATGGCCGTGCTCCCGATCGGAGCCACGTCCCTGATTCCCGCCGCGCTGTTCCCCCTGCTCGGCGTGCTCGGGGCGAGGGAGGTCGCTCCGATGTACCTGAACAACCTCGTGTTCCTCTTCCTCGGCGCCTTCGTGGTGGCGCTGGGGCTCCAGCGCTGGAACGTGCACAAGCGCTTCGCCCTGTGGACGATCTCGAAGCTGGGCACGCGACCGCCGCGACTGGTGCTCGGCTTCATGGTCGCCTCGGCCTTCCTGTCGTTCTGGATCAACAACACCTCGACCACGTTGCTCATGCTGCCCATCGGGGTGGCGGTGATCGCCAGCGTCGGGGGAAAGACGGACCGGGGATTCGATCCCTTCGCGATCGCGCTGCTCCTCGGCATGGCCTACTCGGCGTCGGTCGGCGGGATCGCGACCCCCGTCGGCACCACGCCGAACCAGGTCTTTCTGGGCCAGCTCGCCGACCGCTATCCCGACGCCCCCGACATCTCGTTCGGCCAGTGGATGGCGGCCTGGGTGCCGCTGGTCGTGCTCTACATCCCCGTGGGCTGGCTGCTGCTCACGCGGGTCGTCCTCCGCGTCCCCCGGACGAGCACCCGGAGCGTGGACACGATCGAGAAGGAACGCCGGCTGCTCGGGCGGATGAGCCGTGGCGAGAAGCTCATGACCGCGGTCTTCGTCACCACCGCCGTCCTCTGGGTGACCCGCGCCGGCCTCGACGTGGGCTTCGTGAACATCCCGGGCTGGGCGGAGCTGGTCGCGCCGAGCTGGATCGAGGAGCCCACGAAGTACGTCACCGACGCCACCGTGGCCACGGTGATGGCCATCCTCTGCTTCCTGATCCCCGTGGATCGCAAGCGCGGGGTCTTCCTCATGGACTGGAAGAGCGCGTCGCGCATGCCCTGGGAGGTCCTGCTCCTGATCGGCGGGGGCTTCGCCATCGCGGGCGCGTTCAAGGCGAGCGGGCTCGACAAGGAGCTCGGGGAAATGCTCGCCCCCCTCATCGAGGGTCGCTCGTCCTGGGTCGTCGTGGCCGCGGTCGTGGTCTTCATGGCCGCCCTCACCGAGATCACGTCGAACACCGCCACCACCCAGGTGCTCCTGCCCGTCCTGGCGGGGATGGCGGTGGAGGCCGACGTCTCCCCGCTCCTCCTGATGGTGCCCGCCACCGTGGCCGCCTCCGCGGCCTTCATGCTGCCGGTGGCCACCCCGCCCAACGCGGTGGTCTTCTCGTCGCGGCTGGTCTCCGTCGCCCGCATGGCCCGCGTGGGCCTCTGGTTCAACCTCGCCCTCGCCGTCCTGATCACGATCGTCTTCCAGGTCTGGGTCCGCTGGGTCCTCGGGATCGGCTCGGGCGTCCCCGACTGGGCGGGGGGGTAGGGACGGGGAGTCGGCTTCCCGGGCGCGGGCCCTCCGCGCGCTCTCGTTGAGAATCTCGCGGCGATAACCCAACACTTGGGTGCGGGCCGGCATCTTGGTGTCGGTGCGACCATGGTGGATCCCGTCGATCACGTCTCGTCCGAAGAGTTGCTCGTCCATGCCCAGTGGATCCGTGCTCTCGCGCGAAGGTTGACGGGCGACGCGGCGGCGGCGGAGGACGTCGTACAGGAGACGTGGATCGCTGCGTTGACCCGGCCGCCGCGGCATCTCGGGGCAATACGGCCGTGGTTGGCCAAGGTGGTGCGGAACGCGGCGCGGCTAGCACATCGGGGGGAGGTGCGTCGGCGGTTCCGGGAAGCCGAACGCCAGCGCGATTCGGCGATCGAGCCCCTGCCCTCTACCGACGAGCTCGTCGAGGGACTCGAGGTGCAGCGCGTGCTCGCCGAGGAGCTCGCCGCACTCGAAGAGCCCTACCGCACGACACTGCTCCTGCGCTACTACCGTGACCTCTCCGCCGCCGAGATCGCACGGCGCCAGGAGGTGCCTGCGGGCACCGTGCGGTGGCGGCTCAGCCAGGGACTCCAGATCCTGCGGGGACGGCTGGACGGGCGATTCGGGGGTGAGCGGAGCACATGGTGTTCGGCCCTCGCGGCCTGGGCGGGCACGAAGGGAGGAGGGGCGCTCGCCGCCTCCGCGACCGGGGTGATGATCATGCACGGAGCACTCAAGGCGGGACTCGGGGCGGCGGCGCTGGTCGTGGGGTGGCTCGGGCTTGCGGCGCTCGAGGTGCTGCCGCCGGCCCTGTCCCCCTTCGTCGCGACGACCGCGGCGGAAGAGACAGTCCTCCGGCCGCTGCTAGACGAGGAGCGCGACTGCGAGGCGACCGCCGTCCTCCCCCAGGCGTCGGCGGTAGAGGCGCGAACGGCCGTGGCGGTGACGGGACCGGCGATCGAGGACGCGATCCTCGTCGTGCGCTTCGTGGATCCAGCGGGTGCCCCGCTCGCCGGCGTGAGCGTGCGGCCGGGGACGTACGCGAGCTTCGCCGAGGTGACCAGCGGGGAGAACGGGAGGGCCGAGGTGGTAGTGGAGAGGATCGGGGCGGGGCTCCCCCTCTTCATCGCCTCGTGTGCGGGCTTCGGCATGCACACCTTCGAAGCCGAGACCGCCCGCGGCAAGACCACCGACGCCGGAGAGATCACACTGCACCCCGGCGCGATGGTCGGCGGCCGTGTGATGGATGAAACCGGCGGTCCGGTCGAGGGGGTTCTCGTCTTCCTGGTGCCCTACTCCGATCTGCGGGGGCATACGGATGAGGAGGAGGGGCAGACGGGCGACCTCCTCGGCGGCGTCGAGGACGTGACGGACCGGTGGCCGTCCACCACGAGCGGACCGGACGGGATATTCCGGATCGACTGCGTGCCGGCGGATCGCTGGAACCTGTGGGCGGGGGGAGGGAGGTGGCGCTACACCTTCAAAGGGCCGATGAGCCTCTTCGCAGGAGACGATCGCGACGACGTGGTCCTCGTCCTCGCCGAGCTGCGCGACGAAGACGTCATCGCCGGCGTCGTTCTCGATCCCGAGGGCATGCCCGTCCCCGACGTCCAGGTGGACGGGGTCTTCCAGGCGCGCAGGGTCTGCGGGGCCCTCTCGACGCTCTCCGACGAGCGTGGTCGGTTCCGCCTGCGGCTGTGCTTCGCCGTTTCGCACGACCTGACCGCCCTTCATCCCGAGTTCACCTGGTTCGCCGTCACCAAGGAGGACGTGGCGGCGGGTACGCACGACGTCGAGCTGCGCTTTCGCGCCGCCGAGAAGATCACCCTGCGAGTGCACGATCCCGCGGGGAATCCGATCGAGGACTACCGCGTCGAGGTCCTCGAAACGACTCCAGGAACGATCATGGCCAACCGTCCGCGGGCCATGGACGGTCCGTCCGGGACCTCTCGGGGAGGCGGTCCGCTGCCTGATCGGCACGCCCCGGAAGGCGTCTCGAATGTCAGCGTCCCTGCCCGTCCCGTGGACCTCGATGTGTCGGCGCCGGGGTACGAGACGCTCACCGTGGAATCGATAACGGCGGCGCAGGCGAGCGTGCCTCTCGACTGCACGCTCGTCCCCCTGCCCGTGATTCGAGGCCGCGTGCTCGCCGGGGGACGGCCGGTGGAGGGCGCTCGCGTGTATCTCATGAGCATTCCCGTGGAAGGACGGTTGGTAGTCAACGACGGGATGCCGAGCCTGGTGGATCGACGCGTGCGTGAAACGACGACCACGGACCGGGACGGACGATTCGCCGTGCCCTTGCGTCACGATGCCGAGCGGTCGGGGCGAGATCACGTCCGCTCGGACTCAATCCGCCTCTGGGTGCGTGCCGACGGATGGGCCCCGCTGCTCTCCGCGCCCCTGCCCGCCCGACCGGCGGAGGGGGGGGAGGACAGCTTGCTGCAGCTTTCCTCGGGCGGAACCATCGAAGGCCGCGTCCTGGATCCCGGAAGTTCCTCCGTGGCGGGCACTTGCGTCGCGGTCACGAACGGCGACGGGCATCCCTCGCACATCTTCGTGAAGGAGGACGGCCGCTTCCGGTTCGAACCCCTGGCGCCCGGGGACTGGTTCGTAAGGGTGGTGGATCCCGAGCAGGACCTCCACCGCGGACGGGGCGCACGCGTGGACGGGTTCCTGGAGTTCCCCGTTTCCTGTTGCGTCCTCGAAGGGGAGACCACCATCCACGACCTCGAGCTCGCGCCCTTCCGGCAGCGCCTCGAGGGCCTGCTCTCCGTGCCGGGCGCCAACGCGGAGGAATGGGAGGCGACACTCCTGCCGATCGATTTCCACGCGTACCTGAACCGCACGTCTCCCGTCAACCTCGACCGCCAAGGTCACTTCGCGATCGAGGTGGGGGGGGAAGGCGTCTACCGACTGCTCCTGAAAGAGGCCACCGACGATCGGGGGCGCCGCCTTCGGATCATGGACACGATCGACCTGCAAGGCGGCCACGTTGCCTGGCAGCTCGAGCTCGAACTCGCCTTCCTGCGCGTGACGAACGCCCCTGGAACCCTCTACCACGTCTGCCGCGGGGAGGGCGACCTCCTGATCTACCGAGAGTTGCGCCCCGAGGACGGCACGGTGCCGCCCACGCCGGTGCCCGCCGGCCGCTCCTGGCTCACGCGCGAGTACCCGGGCCGTGCGTCATCGGTGTTCGATCCATCGATCCGGCCCGTGCTCCAGGAGCTGGACCTCCTCCCCGGCACGTCCCACACCGTCGATCTGCGCTAGCGACGATCCTCCGGCCCGATCTGCTGTCGTGAACGCACCCTGCGGTACTGCCTCCTCGCCGACGCGATCGTGGCGGTCGAGGGGCGACCAGGGTGCTCTGCCCACTCACCGCCTGGGAGGCCCAGCTCCACGTCAGGGGGGAGTAGGCGGTGGACGAGGGCACGATCGTGGGGCGTTTGCTGCACGCCCTGATCTTCGTGGACGTCCCTCTACGGATAGCGGGGACGGGAAGCCGACTTCCTGCCTGGCGACACCACCGTGTTGAAAGGAACCCGGCCTCGAAGATCCTTGCCCGCTTTCGGGCCGCGCCGATAGGCTCTCCTCGGGAGAGGAGGTTGGTCCGAATGGACGGCTACGACGATCCGCTCGCGGAGATCGAGGACGATCCGGACGCCCCGGAAGAAGCCGGGGCCGAGGAGGCCGCAACCCCGACGCCTCGAGCCTGGACCCGGTTCCTGGCGCGCATGGTCGACGTCGTCCTCTTCGCATTCTGCTTCGGGGTCGCGGTGAGCTTCCTACAGCTGGAGTGGGTCGCGCAGCAGGGCAAGGCCGTCCTCGGAATCGCCGTCTACGGACTGTGGGTTCCGATCGAAGCCGTATTCCTGGCCGCCGGGGGGATGACGCCCGGCAAGTGGTTGCTGGGCACGCGGGTGCGGTCGCGGACGGGCAGCCCTCCTTCGCTCGGGACCGCCCTCCTGCGGAGTCTCCTCGTCTGGACCGTGGGGCTCGGCCTGGGGATTCCCTGCCTGCAGATGATCGGGATGTTCGCGGCGCGCTGGCGTCTCGACGCGAAGGGCTGCACCCTCTGGGATCAAGCCTGCAAGTGCGAGGTCGAGCACCGGGAGATCGGGAAGCTGCGGTTCGCGATCAGCATCGTGATCGTCGTCGGAGCCCTCGTTCTGGGCATAGTCCTGAAGGCGATCGAGGACTTCGAGGCAGGGAGCGGAAGATGAGATCGGTGCTCGCGATCCGAGGGGCCTCGGCCCGCTTCTCACCGCTGATGGCGGCGAGACTGCCGCGCTCCTGGTTCGGCTTCCTGGTGACGGGCGTGCTCGTCCTGTCGGGCTGTGCCGCGCCTGCGCTCACGCTCGAGGAGGAGTGCGAGCTCGCCTACGGGGATCTGGCCGTCGAGGATCTCGCCGCCGCGCAGGAGGATCTGTATCGGTCCCTGATCGCGGTGATCGACGAGGAGATTGCTCGGCGGTGGGAGGACGGAGACTACGAGAGGGCCGAATTCGAATCGGTCGTCGCACAGATCTTCCCGACCACGCTCTGGCACCAGCCCCGGGATCGGCCGCTGTCCGACTTCCGCCTCGTGGAGGACAGCGAGGAGGAGGTGGAATACGTCATCCTCGCGTTCGACGAGTACCCCGAGCTCTACGCCCGGTTCGACGAGTGGCGATGGGTCCTGGATCGGATGTGCGCTCACCCCGACTATCCGGCCTTCGAGGAGAGGAGCTGGCAGCTTCCGGGTCGAGGGGACTGAAGCCTCAAGGCCCGGGCCGCGAATCTCGATACGGGGGTGAGGCTCCGCCGCGATGAATCTC
Organism: uncultured Planctomycetaceae bacterium; assembly: GCA_964428225.1. Classification (GTDB taxonomy): domain Bacteria; phylum Planctomycetota; class UBA1135; order UBA1135; genus JBFMCU01. Next base: position 6,444 of record CAYRXS010000120.1, on the reverse strand, counting down.
CGCCGAACGCTCCCCCTGGCCGTGCTCCTGGCCCTCGCCGGCGGGGCCGTCGTGCTCGCCCAGGACGAGCGCTCGCCCCTCGACAGCGGGGACATCCGCGAGATCGCGCTCCTCCGACCCGAAGGCACGCGCATCGAGTACTTCCGTCTGGACCTCGGGGACACTCCCCCCGCGGAAGACGCGCACCCCGTCGGGGTGGTCCGCTGGATCTCCGGTCCCGACGTCGGGGCCGAGGCGACGGGCGGACTGCGTCTGGAGGCGGAGACCATCTTCTTCGACGTGAGCACGCGGGTGGTCCACACGGAGCACCTCGCGCCCGCCGAGCGAAAGCTCGTCTACCGCGAGGTCCGGACCAGAGCGGGCCGCACGGTGCTGCTCGAGTGGAGCCCCGACCGCCAGCCCCTCGTGAGCGAGGTCGTGGGCCAGGAGGTGCGGCGCCTGGAGATCGACACCGCCCGTGGGGTGCTCCTGCCCCTCTACCTCGTCGAGCACGTGCGCTCCGGGGTGTCCTTCCAAGGCTCCTTCCCCGTCTTCTCCCCCCTGGCCCGGGGGATCGAGGACCTGGAGCTCGAGACCCTCGTGACCGACGATCCCGAGCGAGAGGGGGCCGTCCCCGGATTCCCGCGCCGCGAGCTGGTGCTCCGGCGCGCCGACGGATTGCTCGCGGGGCGCTACGTCCTCGAGGGACAGCGACTCGTCGGCTTCCGGTGGCAGGCGGGGGGTCCCGTGGCCCGGCCGATCACCGAGGAGCGCTACTGCGCCCTGATCCGGCTGAACGCCGGAGACCCCGGGCACTGAGCGTCTCGCGGGGGCCCTCGCCCGGCACTCGACGAGGACCTTACAACCCTTCTGGCGGGTCAGACGAGACCCGGAGGCTACACTGGGTTACATCTGCCAAGCCCCCGCCATGTTCCCCAGATACCCCACAGCCCTTCTCGTGGTGGGCGTTCTGCTCGGTGTCACCTCCTGCCGTACGGCCGGGGAGCACCGTCTGGACGCGGACCGCGAAGTGTACGAGATCCTGAAGGAGCGACTCGAGCAGCTCGGTGCCGGAGGCTCCTTTACGATCGATCCGCCCGAGAACAGCCTGCGCAGCCGCGTCCTCGCCGGAGAGTTCGGCGAGGAAGGGCCGCCGCCCTTCGACCTCGAGGCATGCCTGCTCATCGCGGCGGAGTCCAACCGCTCCTACCAGGACCGCCGGGAAACCCTCTACGGCGCCGCCCTGAGCCTCACCATGGAGCGCTGGGACTTCTCCGTCCAGGAGACCGGATCCTTCGGGGCCTTCCTGAGCGGGGACGGCACCGAGGCCCAGAGCACCGGGGTGTTCTCCGCCCTCGGCATCTCCCGGCTCCTCGGCCTGGGCACCCGCATCGTGGGGGACGCCACGATCGACCTGGCGCGGGACGTCAGCCGCGCGGACGCCTGGGGCGCGGTCAGCAACCTCTCGCTCAACGTCACCCAACCCCTCCTGCGCGGCTTCGGCCGGGACATCGTGCGCGAGCCGCTGACCCAGGCGGAGCGCAACGTGCTCTACGCCGCGCGCACCTACGAGCGCTTCCGGCGCACCTTCACCTTCGACGTGGCCTCGCGGTACTACCGGTTGCTCGAGTCCTACGACCGGCTCGACAACGAGAACGCGAACCTCGATCGCATCATCGAGCTGCGGATGCGGAACGAGGCCATGGCCGAGGCGGGTCGGGTGAGCGACATGGACGTGGGTGAAGCCCACCAGGACGAGCTCTCCGGAGAGACCCGCGTCCTCGAGGCGGAGCGATCGCTCGAGGCGAGCCTCGATGACTTCAAGCTCTTCCTGGGATTGCCCATCGAGACCCACATCGTGCTGGACCTCGAGGGCGATGAGCCGTTGGTCTCGACCGAGGTCCTCGAGTTCGACGTCGTGGAGGAGGAAGCGGTGGCCGTGGCCTTGGCGGAGCGGCTCGACCACCTCACGATCGTCGACCGCGTGGCCGATGCCGAGCGTAGCCTGCACATCGCCACCGACAACCTGCGCGCCGGGCTGGGGATCTCGGCGTCGGTCGGGGCCACGAGCGAGGAGAACAACCTCGCCGACTACCGCCGCCGGAACATGGACTGGCAGCTCGGCCTCGACCTGGACATGCCCTGGGACCAGCTGCCCGAGCGCAACTCGTACCGCTCCGCCCTCATCTCCCTCGACCAGGCGGTGCGCTCCGCGGAGGAGTCGGCGGATACGATTCGGGCCGACCTCCGCGACGCGATCCGCACGATCGAGACCGCCCAGACGACCCTCGAGATCGAGGAGGGCGCGGTGGAGCTCGCCCGCCGCCGGGTCGAGAGCACCCAGCTCAGCCTGGAGGCGGGGCGGGCGGACACGCGTCAGGTCCTGGACGCCCAGAACTCCCTGATCCAGGCCGAGAACTCCCTGATCCGCGCCCGAACGGACCACACCCTGGCCGGGCTCACCCTCTACCGGGACATGGAGCTCCTGCGGATCGAAGAGGGAGGAATCCGGATCGACATGGCTCCGCTCGAAGACATCAGGAACGGACAGCAACCATGAGTGCACTCCGAAAGAAGCGCCGGGGCTGGGGGTTCATCGCCCTCGTGGTCCTCGCCATCGCCGTAGCGGGATGGTACGCCTTCTCCGGGCCGGGGCTCGGCTCGAACGGGACCGCGGCCATCGAAGGCGCCACCGTCGAAAGCGGTTCGCTTCGCATCAGCGTCGTCGAACGAGGCAACCTGAAGGCGGCGGAGAGTGTGGACCTCGCCTGCGAGCTGGAGGGTCGGACGACGATCCTCTGGCTGATCGAAGAGGGATCGGCGGTCCAGCCTGGGGATCTCCTCTGCCAGCTCGACACCAGCGAGTTCGAGGACCGGCTCGTCGAGCAGGAGATCTCGGTTGAGAACGCGAAGGCGTCCTACGTCAAGGCCGAGCAGAACCACGCGATCCAGGTGAGCCAGAACCTGAGCGACATTGCCCGCGCCGAACGCGAGCTGGAGTTCGCCAGGGTCGACGAGAGGAAGTACCTCGAAGGAGAATGGCCCCAGCAGCAGGAGAAGGCCAAGGAGGACATCTACCTGGCCGAGCAGGACCTGAAGCAGGCCGAGCAGGACTACGATTGGTCCAAGAAGCTGGCGGAGAAGGGCTTCCTGGAAGCGCTGAAGCTCGAAGAGGATCGGCTGCGAATGGAGGGATCCAAGATCAAGCTCGAGCAGACGAAGCGCTCTCGCGACCTCCTCGTGGAGTACGAGTACCCGCGCCGGAAGGCGGAGCTCCTTGCGGACAAGGAGGAGGCGGGGAGGGAGCTCGAGCGGACCAACCTCCAGGCCAAGGCGAAGATCGTCGATTTCGAGGCGGACCTGCGTAGCGCCGAAGCGAAGCGTGATCTCGAACGGGACGAGCTCGCGAAATACCGGGACCAGATCGAGAAGGCCGACATCATCGCCCCCGTGGCCGGCATGGTGGTCTACGCCCGGGAGCAGCGTGGACGGATGGGGAGCAGCGAGCCCATCCAGGAGGGCACCGAGGTTCGCGAGCGGCAGAAGGTCATCACCATTCCCTCCGCGAACGGCATGGTCGCCGAGGCCAGCCTCCACGAGACGGTCATGGAGAAGGTCACGGTGGGCATGCCCTGTGTCGTGACCGTGGATGCCGTTCCCGGCCGCAGCTTCCCCGGGCGCATCAAGTTCAAGGCGCTCCTCCCCGACCAGACCTCCTGGTGGGCGAATCCGGACCTGCGCGTCTATCGCACGGAGGTCGAGATCCTGGAAACCGACGAGCGCATGCGGCCCGGGATGTCCTGCAGCCTCGAGATCCTCGTCGACGAGATCGAGGACACGCGCTACATGCCCCTGCAATCCGTCTTCCTGGACGGCGGCGAGCCGGTCTGCTTCGTGTCGGACAACGGGAGCATCGAGAAACGCTCCGTGGAAGTCGGGCAGAACAACGGAAGGTGGGTGGAGGTCGTCTCCGGCGCGGAGGAGGAGGAGACCGTGCTCCTGAGCCTTCCTCCGGGATTCAGCCTCACGCCCTCGCCGGAGCAGGAAGAGGATGTCGATTTCGAGTTCCCCGCCATGCCCATGGTGGAGGCTCCGGGCACGCAACCGGATTCTCCTGCAGGCATGCCGGGGATGGGGAATGACCCGATGTCTCCCGACGGCGCCGGCATGTCCATGGAAGAGCGCATGCGGGCTTACGAGAACATGTCCGAGGAGGAGAAGCAGAAGCTCCGGGAGGAGGTGCGGCGGCGAATGCAAGAGGGCGGCGGCATGCCCGGAGCCGGCACGGAAGGAGGTGGTCGTCGCGACCGCGAGGGAACGGGAGGCGGTCGCCGCGGCGGCGAAGGAGGTCGCCCTCGAGGGGATCGCTCCGGGGGCGGTCGAGGCTCGGGAGGCGGTGGACAGGATTCCGAGTGACACCGAGAGGAAACACGGCGTGAGCGAGATTCTCTCCCCTGATTCCGCCAACGGAATCGTCGCGGACCTGACGTCCGTCTCGCGGATCTACCGCATGGGCACCGAAGAAGTGCGCGCTCTCGACGAGCTCGATTTCCAGGTGCGGCGAGGGCAGTACTGGTCCGTGATGGGGCAGTCGGGCAGCGGGAAGTCCACTCTGCTCAACGTGATGGGCTGTCTGGACCGCCCGACCTCGGGCACGTATCGGCTCGTGGGCCACGACGTGAACGAGCTCGACGACGACGACCTGAGTGAGCTTCGTTCCATCAAGCTGGGCTTCATCTTCCAGTCCTACAACCTGATCGCCCAGCTCAACGTCCTCGAGAACATCATGGTGCCGTTGTTCTATCAGGACAACCCGCCCGAGGATGGTGAGGACACCGCGCGGCGTCTCGCGGAGCGGATGGGGCTCTCCGATCGCCTCGACCACAAACCTCCCGAGCTCTCGGGGGGACAACAGCAGCGCGTGGCCATCTCCCGGGCGCTCGTCAACAACCCCGATCTGATCCTCGCCGACGAGGCTACCGGCAACCTGGACAGCAAGACCGCGGAGGAGATCCTGGGGCTGTTCGACGAGCTCTCCGCCGAAGGCAAGACGATCGTCTTCGTCACCCACGAGCGCATCGTGTCCGATCGGGCGACCCACGTGCTGCGCATGATGGACGGCCGGGCGGCGGAGATCCTCGAGCAGCGCCCGGTGAGAGGACACGAGTCGTGATCACGAACCCACTCGTTCGCGCGGTCCGCACCGGGGTGAACAGCCTCGCCCTGCACAAGCTGCGCAGTCTGCTCACGACGCTCGGCGTCCTCTTCGGAACGAGCAGCGTGATCTCCATGCTCGCGATCGGCGAAGGGGCCAGCTTCGAGGCCCAGGAGCAGATCAAGCAGCTCGGCAGCCAGAACGTGATCCTCCGCAGCGTCAAGCCCCCCGAGGATCCCAATCAGGGCAATCAGACGACCCGCGTGATCTCCTACGGTTTGACCGAGGACGACTTCCAGCGCGTGGATGAGACCTTCCCCGCCGTCACCCGGACGGTGCCGGTGCGCGAGATCCAGAAGGAATCCCGCTACCGCGATCGCGCCCTGAACCCCCGCATCCTCGCCACGAAGCCCGAGTACCAGGACGTCACCGGCCGCCTCGTCTGGGAGGGGCGTTTCCTGACGGACGAGGACGAGCGGAGCCTGAACAACGTCTGTGTCCTCGGGACCGAGGTCGCGCGGTACTTCTTTCCCCTGGAGCCCGCCCTGGGCAAGAGGATCAAGATCGGAGCCGACTACTTCTCCGTCGTCGGCACGCTCGCCCCGAGAATGCGCACCTCCGAAGATCCGGCCCAGGCCGGGGCGGACATCACCGGCGAGATCTTCATCCCCTTCGAGACGGCCAAGCAGTGGTATGGCGTGCTGCAGGTCAAGCAGCGCGCCGGCAGTCGGGACATGACGGAGGTGGAGCTTCACGAGACGATCATCGAGGTCGATCACCCCGAGAACGTCTCGATGGTGGCCAATGCCGCCCGTCAGATGCTCGGTCAGTTCCACAACAACCGCGACTACGAGGTCGTCGTCCCCCTCGAGCTGCTCGCGCGCGCCGAGGAGACGAAGCGGATCTTCAACATCGTCCTCGGCTCGATCGCGGGCATCAGCCTGCTCGTCGGCGGTATCGGCATCATGAACGTGATGCTCGCCACGGTGACGGAGCGTACCCGCGAGATCGGCATCCGCCGCGCCCTGGGCGCCAAGCGCCGCCACATCGTCACCCAGTTCCTCGTGGAGACGGTCGTCCTCTCGGTGGGCGGCGGCCTCCTCGGGGTCGCCCTCGGCCTGGTGATCCCCATGGCCGTCGAGCGCTTCGCGGACATGAAGACGATCGTGACCGCGAGCGCCCCCGTCCTCGCCTTCGGTATCTCCGCGGGCGTCGGCGTCGTCTTCGGGCTCTACCCGGCCTGGCGCGCGGCGGGCATGGATCCCGTCGAGGCGCTGCGGCACGAGTAGCGGTAGGAGACCGGACTCCAA
>CAYRXS010000119.1:7029-19476 GCA_964428225.1 uncultured Planctomycetaceae bacterium | reverse complement strand
CCCGCGGAGCGTAGCCGAAACCCACCTCCCGGTGGCGTGAAATCCCCCCGCCCCGTGCTAGCGAGCAAGGCTTTGGAGACAGGCGTCGACGATCCGCTCCGGCGTCAGGGTCGAGGTGTCGGCGTCCGGCCGGTAGGAGCAGTAGTCGGGGGCGATGCTCGCCACCTTCTCGCCCCGCCGGTACAGCTCGATCTCGGCCGCCGAGGTCGGGGCGAAGAACGCGAGCACGGGGACCTTGCGCGCCACGGCCAGGTGCAGGGCGAGGCTGTCGCTGGTGACGAGCAGGTTGAGCCGATCCACCAGCGCCGCGAACTCGAGCAGCGTGTTCGTCGTCCCCGCGTCGATCACCCGGACGAGGTCCTCGCAGTGCAGCAGGATCTCGGCGTTGCGCTCCGCCTCGCCCGGTCCGCCCATGACGAGGAAGGTGACGTGCCCCGAGAGCGCGTCGGAGAGCCGGGCCGCGAGCTCGACCGTATTGTCCACGGACAGCTTCTTCGATTCCCACCGGCCCCCCGCGCCCGTGTTCAACCCCACGACCGGTCCCGCGATGTGCAGGGCCGTCCGCTCCGCGAAGGCATCGGCGAACGCGAGTGCCTCCTCGGGAATCGGAAGCTCCGTCTCCCCCATCCGGATGCCCAGCATGCGCGCGAAGATTGCGGCGTGGCTCTCCCGGTTCTCCAGCTTGAGCCGATCGGCCGTCTCCTTCCCGTGGACCGACAGCAACCCCATGTCGAACCACGGCGCCACGTCGGCGGTGTAGCGGCGCTCGCGGTGGTCGTCGAGGTAGGCACCGGACAGCGTCCCGTTCCCCGGTCCCCCGGACACGCGCGAGGCGAGGGCGCAGAGCGGCTCCTCGTCGTCGAAGGAGAAGATGTGATCCCACCCGTCGGCGACGAGCTCGCTCTCGACGGCGGCGATGGACGCCGGATTGTCGGGATCCACGGTGAGGACCGAGTCGACGAGGGGGTGGAAGCGAACCAGGTCCTCCGCGCCCCGGGCGGTCACCCAGGTCACCCGGCACCCCGCGTGGCTGGCGTGCAGTCCCGGCAGGATGGAGGTCGTGCGCAGGACGTCCCCCAGCGCCCCGGTCTTGATGATCAGGATCCGCACGCGAATACGGTACCGTATTCCGTCCCTCGACTCCCCGCCCCCGTGGAGGACCGATGAAGTCGAAGATCCTGGCCGTGATCGGAGCCGGCGCCTGCGACGAGGCGCTCGCCGCGCAGGCGCATGCCGTCGGACGTCTGCTCGCCGAGCGCGGGTGCGCGGTCGTGACCGGAGGGCTCGGCGGAGTGATGGAGGCCGCGTCCCGCGGGGCGTTCGAGGTGGGGGGGCTGGTCATCGGCGTCCTCCCCGGCCCATCTCCCGACGACGCGAATCCCTGGGTCGGGGTGGCGATCGCCACGGGCATGGGAGACGCCCGGAACACGATCCTCGCGAATACGGCCGAGGCCTTCGTCGCGGTCGGCGGATCGCACGGCACGCTCTCGGAGATCGCCTTCGCCCTGAAGCGGGGGAAGCGGGTGGTGAGCCTCGGCTCCTGGGAGGTCGATCCGGAGATCGTGGTCGCCACGACCCCGGAGGCGGCGGTGGAGCTGGCGCTGGCGTAGATTCCGTCCACCTCCTTGTGCCCCGATAGCCGCGGACCTACGTTCTCCCGCCGAAACACGGCCTCGGCGGCCTTCCGGAGCTCGAACGCGGGGAGGTGAAAGGGGCTTCCACCCCCATTCCGGCAATGCTGCCGCCCCGACCGCGAAAGCACCCCCCGACATCGTGAGAGGCTCCATCAAGATCGGCACCGTCTTCGGGATCCCCATCCGGATCCACTGGAGCTTCTTCGTGCTCCTGCTGGCGGTCGTGATGGTGGACGGCTGGTACTGGATCCCGGTGCTGTTCGGATCGGTGTTCCTCCACGAGCTCGGCCACAGCCTCGTGGCGAAGCGGTTCGGCATCCGGGTCCTCGACATCACCTTCTGGCCGCTGGGGGGGATGGCGCGGATGAGCCACATCCCCGAGAGCCCCCGGATCGAGGGGCTCGTCGCCATCGCGGGACCGCTCGTGAACTTCGTCATCACGGGGCTCGCCGTGGGCGGGATCATGTTCGGCTACCTGATCTTCCCCGGATTCTCGGCGTTCGAGGGGCCCGGCCTGGCCGTCCTCTCCGCGGCGTGGATCAACCTGCTGCTGGGAGCGTTCAACCTGCTCCCCGCCTTCCCCATGGACGGAGGCCGCCTCCTGCGCTCGTGGCTGGCTCGCCGCCGGGACTGGGTCTCGGCCACGGAGGGAGCGGTCAAGATCGGTCGGCTCGTTGCGCTCGGGATGGTGGTCGGCCCTCTCGTCCTCTCGTTCGTCTTCCCTGTGATCGGCCGGATGTTCTGGGCGATGCCGTTCATCGCGATCTACATCTACTTCGTGGGGAGCCAGGAGCTGATGGCCGTGCGATTGCGGCACGGCCAGAACCCCTTCGGCCGGTTCGGGATCTTCGCGGGGCGAGGCCCGGTGCGCCCCCAGGCGGCGGAGCCCGAGTGGAGCGTCCGTCCTCCCCCGGATTCTCCCTCGGCGACCTCCACGCCGGGCGAGGCGCAGCGTCCTTCCTCGTGGGAGGGATCCCGCCCCGGCCAGGGCTTCGACGAGGCGCGGGTGCGCGAGCTGGAGCAGTATCGGGGGCGGATCCGCGGCTACTCCGACGAGGAGTAGGCGCCGCGCGTCTCGCGCAGGAACAGGTAGAGCTCGCGCAGCATCCCCTCCGCCCTGATCTTGCTCAGCTTGTCCTCCAGGGGCAGGTCAAGCTGGCTGCCGTAGTGGCGGGCCGCCCGGATCAGGAGCTTCTCGCGCGCCTCGGAGTCCATCTGGCGTCGTCCGAGGAGATTGCGCAGGAAGGCCAGATCCTCGCCGTCGAACCGTTCCGCGAGCGCGGGCACGAGCGGGAGGCGTCGCTTCTCGAGGCTGGACCACGTCTTGCCTCGGTAGGGGTCGATGCTCGTGCGGGTGTCGGTCTTCCGCAGGACGATGGTGCCGGCGACGAGGTCGCCCAGTCTCTGGCGCCGATCCGTCACCGCGATGAGGATCATCCCCAGGGGTAGCGGGACGCACAGCACCACCTCGAGGGGCCAGAAGAGGGACCGCAGCACGTGCTGCATCCACGTGGCGGGGAAGCCCTGCAGGTCGACGACCCGGATCCCCAGGAGCATCTTCCCGATGGTCTGTCCCCCGGCGAAGATCCCGAAGATGACGTTGTAGGCCACGAGGAGCAGGCCGAAGCCTCCGATCACGATCCCGAAGAAGAACCCCGACACCCCGGTCGGATCGAGCGAGGCCACCATCACCGCGAAGAACGCCAGGAGGAAGTAGGCGAGCCAGAAGGCGGCCAGGTCGATGAGCCCCGCCGCGGAGCGCGAGCCCGCGCTGGCGATCTCGGAGCGCAGCCGGATGCCCTCGGAGGTCTCGATGATCAGGTCGGCCATGGATCAGAGCTCGATGCGCTGGCCGTCCCGGGCAACCGCCATCCCCGCGGCCCGGATCGCGGATGCCTCGGGGCTTTCGGGCACCGCGGCGGGGTTCGAGTGGTTCATGTGTGTGAAGAGGACCTTCCCCCGTTCCTCGGGAGCCAGTCCGGAGAAGCGCTCGATCGACTCGACGATGAACGGATGCGGGATCTCCGCCATGAGCCGACCGGGGACTTCCTGTTCGTCGAAGAAGGTCCCGTCGAGCAGCGCCACGTCGACCCCGGCGAGGACGTCCTCGACCCGTCGATCCCAGTTCTCCCACTTGTCGATGTCGGACACGTACAGCAGGGCGCGGTTCGGCCCCCGGACGACGAAGCCGAAGGTGTCGCTGTACTCCTCGCGGTGGGGCACGGTGATCGGGACGATCGACAGGTCCTCGCCGAGCTCGACCGGCCGATCCGGCTCGAGGATCTCGAGGCGCACCGCCCCGGTCTCGACGAGCAGGCTCCACGGCCCGTTCTCCCGCAGGTACGCGGCCATGCGCGCCGAGGCGTGGAGCGGCGTGTCCTTCGCCCCGTAGACCTCGCGGCCGAGGTGGGCGAGCCCGAGGTAGTGCCCAATGTGCGCGTGGGTGAGGAAGATGCCGTCGACGAGCGGCGGTCTCGGTCCCGCGGCCGTCCGAGCGGGCGGATGTCTCTTCGCGAGCTCGATCTGCTCGGGGAGGTCGGGCGAGGCGTCGACGAGGAAGCGCGTTCCGCTCCGGGGATCGACGACCAGGATCGAGGTCACGAGCCTGCGCCGCTCGGGATCGCGCCGTGCGGCCTCGCAGCATTCCTTGCGGCAGCCGATCTGCGGCAGCCCGCCGTCCTGCGCGGTGCCGAGGACGAGGACGTAGGGATTCCCGGGCGCTTCGTGTTCGGGCATGGCGGCGCATCCCGCGACGAGCGGGATCGACAGGGCGATGCGGAGGAGGGCGCTCACCGCGCCACCCTGGCCGACACGGGCGGGTTGTGTCAAGGAGCGGGGGCGGCGGTGCTCCGCGGCTCGGGGGGAGTCCCCACCATCCGGCCCCCGACCGCCCGGGGTTGCCAGGGAGACCGCCCCCCGGGAGGTCCGGTTGCACGGTTCTCCGGAGAAACCTCCCCCCGTCGCGTTTTCACCGGAGATCCGCTCCGTATCCTCGGTGCCATGGCCGAGACGATCTCGACCCCCCCGACGACTCCTCGCAACGAGGATCTTGCGCGACTGCGACGGCTTCGGAAGCTGCTGCGGGAAAGGGGGAGACGGCGGAAGGACTGGTCGGCGAAGGAGCTGCAGGAGCTGCCGCGGCTCTACCGGCACTGCTGCTCCGTCGTGGCGCGGCTCGAGTCGGCGGGGGAGAGCCCGCGGGTGGTGGCCGAGGCGCGCAGGCTCATCCGGGTGGCGCACGCCGTGCTGCACCGCGAGCAACGGAGCAACGTCGGCGGTTTCCTGCGAGGCGCGTGGAGGCTCTTCGTGATCGACAGCCCGCGGACGATCCGGCGGGAATGGAGGCTGCTGGCCATCACCTTCGGGCTCGTCTACGGACTGGCCGTGCTCTCCTTCGTCGCCGTCTCGAGCGACCTGGACCTCGCCCCCTCGCTGCTCGATCCGGACGTCGTGGCCAACGAGATCGACCAGCTCCGCACTACCGCCGAGGGCGAGCCGTTCCGCGGCAACTTCAACTTCGGCCTCGGGGAGTCGCCGACCACCTCGGGGTGGATCATGGTCCACAACATGTACGTCGGCGTGCTCTTCTTCAGCTCCGCGCTGTTCCCGCCCCTCTACCTCTACGTGATCTCCTCGAACGCCCTGATGCTCGGGACGTACACCGCCGTCGCGGGACACTGGGGACAGGCGGGAGCGATCTCCTCGATCCTGTGGTGCCACGGCGTGATCGAGATCCAGTCGCTGATCCTCGCGGGCACCGCGGGGCTGCTCCTCATCCGCGCCCTCGTCCGCCCCGGCCCCTGGACCCGCCGGCGCGCCCTCACCGTGGAGAGTCGCCGCGCCCTCCGCCTGCTCGCTCCCGTCTTCCCCCTGCTGTTCGTCGCGGGGATGATCGAGGGCTTCATCACCCCCCACGCCCCCCGGTCGGTCCGCCTCACGGTGGCGGTGGTCACCGGCGTCCTGCTCCTCTCCTGGGCCCTGTTCTCGGGGCTGTTCCGACGCAAGGGCGAGCGGAACGCTACGCCCTGACCCGCGAGCCCCGGATCCCCCGCCGCTCCTCCAGCCACGCGGCGAGCATCGGCGCCGCGGCCTCGGCGGGCAGGGCGTCGAGCACCCGGGCCCCCGAGCTCGCCAGGAGCCGCAGCGCGCGATGCCGGTCCTCCAGGAGATCGAGGGCCGCGGCCCGCTCGGCGGCGGGCAGGTCCCTCCCCTCCGCGGCCACCCTCACCTCCGGATCGTCCAGGGCGGCGAACACGATGCGGTGACGGCGCGAGGCGGCGGCGAGCGCGCGCCGCTGGTGACCGATGGAATAGGGATCGGCCACGTCGGAGATGACGAGCACCGTGGCGCTGCGGTGGTGACGCGCCGCGAGCTCGCGCAGGGCCCGGGCGAGGTCGGCGTCCTTCGCCGTGGGCTGCTGGTGGAACAGGGCGTTCGAGAGGCGCTGGAGCTGCCGCCCCCGCTTCGCGGGAGGCACGTAGTCCTCGATGCGCCGGTCGAACACCGCCGCCCCCACGCGATCGCCCTTGGCCAGCGCGACCGCGGCGAGCTGCAACGCGGCGTCGAGCGCCCAGTCGAGCTTCGTCCACCCGCGACGACGACCCCCGGTGCCGGTGGCGCGCATGCGGCGGCCCCGGTCGATCAGGAGGATGAGCTCCTGGCCGCGCTCCACCTGGTACTGGCGAACCATCGGCTTGCCGCGGCGCGCGAATGCCTTCCAGTCCACCCGCCGGACCTCGTCCCCCGACACGTACTCGCGCAGCGACTCGAACTCGGTCTCCCCGCCTCGCCGGCGGAGGAGGCGCACGCCGAGGTCGTGCCAGCGCTCGCTCGCCGCGAGCCGCAGGGTCTGGCGCAGGTTCGCGAGCGCGGGCTCGACCACGATGCCCTGGGATCCATGGAGACAGCACTGACGTTCGATCAGCCCGAGCCGGCCACGAACCCGCAGCCGCAGGTCGCCCAGCTCGAACTCGCCCCGCGAATGCGAGCGGTAGACCCGCGAGAGCACCGCCCGCCCCTCGTCGTCGAGGATCGCCCGATCCGCCCCCCCGGTGGGATCGTCGGGATCCACGTCGACCTCCGCGTCGAGCTCCCACCGGCGGAGGACCTCGAACCGTGACGGGAACTCCTCCTGCGCGCGCACGAGCAATCCGGCGCCCCGAGGATGGCCGATCCGCAGGACGCGGCGAAACTCCCGAGACAGCCCCGCGCGCTCCGGCACCTCGCGGTCGACGAGGAAGGTCGCGGGCCGCGGCGTGAGGAAGATGTCGAGCACCGCGACCAGGACGAGGGCCAGGTCGAGGTACCACACGACCTCGCGCAGCGCGTCGTACCGCAGGGCGACGCCCGACAGGATCACGAGCCCGCCGAACGCGAACAGGAATCGTCGCGTGGGGATCAGCGGGGCACCTCCACGACGTCGAGGATCCGCTCGAGCACGGTGTCGGTGACGACCCCCTCGATCTCCTCCGCGGGGTCGAGCGCGACGCGGTGACGGAGGGCGGGGACGAAGACGGCCTTGATGTCGTCGGGGGTCACGTAGTCGCGGCCGGCGAGCGCGGCCCGCGCCTTCGCCGCCCGCAGGATCATGACGCCCGCCCGCGGGCTCGCCCCCAGCACGAGGGAGGGCGAGCGGCGCGTCTCGCCGAACAGGCGGACGACGTAGTCGGGCAGGTCGTCGCGCACCTCGACATCGTTCATCGTCTCGCGGGCGTCGAGGACCTCCTCGGGCGCGGCCACGGCGCGGATGCCGAGCTCCTGGGGCGAAGCCTCCGGCGCCCGGCCGTGGGCCTCGGTGAGCAGCCGCGCCTCCACCTCGGCCTCGGGGTAACCCACGAGGACCTTGAAGAGGAACCGGTCGAGCTGCGCCTCGGGAAGGGGATACGTCCCCTCGTGCTCGATCGGGTTCATCGTCGCGAAGACGGCGAAGGGGCGCGGCAGCTCGTGCCGTCGACCGTCGATGGTCACCGCTCCCTCCTGCATGGCCTCCAGGAGCGCGGACTGCGTCTTCGCCGGCGCCCGGTTGATCTCGTCGCAGAGCAGGTACTGCCCGAACACGGGGCCGGGCCGGAAGCGGAACTCGCCGTCACCGGGGTGGAAGACGCTCGTGCCGGTCACGTCCGCGGGCATGAGGTCCGGCGTGAAGCTGATCCGCGAGAACTCGCCGCCGAGCGTGGTGGCCAGGGTGCGAACGAGCAAGGTCTTGGCCACGCCCGGCGGTCCCTCGAGCAGGACGTGCCCGCCGGCCAGGATCGCGACCAGGCACGCGTCCACCTGCTCCTCCAGACCCACGAGGATCCGGCCGGCCTCCGCGGCGATCCGCTGGCGCAGGAGGGCGACGGGCGTGGAGGGAAGGGGCGGAGGCTCGTCCTCCGTCGGCGGCGTCTCGAGGAGCGGCTCCTCCGCGGGCTCGACGGGCTTCGGTGCTTCGGGGGTTTCGTCCATGGGATTCACGTCCTGTCCTGCGATGGTTTCGAGGAGGAGAGCCTCTCGAGGCGCGAGAGCTCGGCTCCCAGTCGTTCCAGGTCTTGCTCGTTCCTCACGCCGCGCTCGAGGAACGCGGCACGGGCCCGGCGGCGGTCCTCCGGATCCGCGAGGAGGGGCTCCAGCGGAGCGAGGACGCGCTCCACCTCCTCCGCGTCGGGCCCGGACTCGTCCTCCCCGGCCGCCGGTCGGATCCCCCCTCGCGCGGCGAGCCGCCGCAGGACCCCTTTCCGCAGCATGCGCGCCGCGAGATCCCACCGGCGGGTCCGGACGATCGTGCCGGCGTAGGCCCGCACCCTCGCGATGGGCGAGAGCAGGCGCAGGGGCTCGGGATCCCGGGGGAACTCGAAGACCCACGCGGTGGCCCACAGGGCGAGGACGATGAGGAGAACGAGGTGGAGGCTGAAGCCGAGCTTCCCCGGGGCGAAGGCGAGATGGATCGGCGAATCGGGGTTCCAGTCTCCCAGCGCGTAGTCGTCGAAGAGGATCTCGCCCCGGGGATCGAGCTCCTCGATCAGGCGCACGAGCAGGAGCGCGTGGTCCGCCCGGCCGAGCTCGCCGTTGCCGAGGATGCGGTCGTCCGGCAGGAGCGCGATCCGCCCGGGCCCGACGTCGGCCAGGACCACGAGGTCCCGGTACTCGTCGTCCTTCACGAGGATCTCGAGCTCCGTGGCCGTCTCGCGGATCACGAACCGCTCGTCGAAGTCCTCGTCGAGGCGGATCTCCTCCCCGGACCGCAGCACGGCCAGGGGCCGCGCGTCCGTCCCCTGGTGGATGAACTCGACCTCGAGGCCCTCGAGCTCCGTCAGGTAGACGGTGTCCATCAGGAAGCCGCGCCGGCTCTCGTCGAGCTCCAGGAGGATCGTTCCCCCCTCGTCCAGGAAGCGCACGTAGTGCCGGAGGTCGCGCAGCCGGCGCGAGTGGCGGATCCGCGGGCCCTCGGCCTCGTCGCCGGGTTCGGACGGCTCGGGATCCTCGTAGCCCGGGGGAGGCTCGGGCGCGGCGGGGAGGATCAGGAGGTGGTCCCCCACCGGCAGGTGCCCGGGCGCCTGACGCCACGACCGCGCGCGGAAGCCCAGCTCCTTCAGGAGCTGGAGGGCGGCCATGCGCCCCTGGGGAGCCGTGGAGGACGTGCTGGAACCGGAGCGGGCGGAGCCGCTGGGCAGGATCGCGAGCAGGAATCCGACGAGCAGCACCGTCGACAGGACGACGATGAACAGCGGTCGAGCCGCGCCCCCCCTCACGTTGCGACCTCCCTCAGGCGCCCGAGGTGCTCGTCGCAGAGCGACTCGAGGCGATCCAGGTCGGCGTCCGTCGTCGGCTCGCGCCCGAAGTCCTTCGCCTCGAGCTCGTCCACCAGGGGCGAGAGGAGCAGGCGCGTCTCGCGGCCGGGCTCGCCCCGCCGCAGCAGCTCCCGGTTCGTCCACGCGTCCCGGTAGAGCAGGTTCCCGCGCGCGCCGAGCCCCACGACGAGGGCGAACAGCGAGAGCCGCAGGGCCCGCCGCCGATCGCCGGCCTCCCGCGCCGCCCGGGCCTGCCGGCGAAGCAAGGTCCCCCGCTCGCGGGAGGACGGCCCCGGGCCGACTCGTCCCGCGCCGCTCTCGCCGTGGCCGGCGCCAAGGGTGGAGATGATCAACTGCGTGACGAGGAGGAGCAGCACCGCTCCCACCACGGCGACGATGATCCACAGGGTCGTCTCCACGAGGTCGGGGGAGACGT
Source organism: uncultured Planctomycetaceae bacterium (assembly GCA_964428225.1). Taxonomy (GTDB): domain Bacteria; phylum Planctomycetota; class UBA1135; order UBA1135; genus JBFMCU01. The sequence continues at coordinate 9,640 of CAYRXS010000119.1, read as the reverse complement.
CGGCCTCGGAGAACAGGTCGCCGAGCCAGTCGACGAATTCCTCGAGCATCGAGGGCTCGTTGCGGAACTCCCCCTGGTCGAGGAGGTCGTCGATGGCGGTACGGACCTCCTCGGCGGGGATCGGCTCGAGGGACTGCATCAGTGCACTCCCTCCTCCGCACGCGCCACCAGCCGCGCCAGCTCGCGCTCGAGGTCCATCCCTTCCTTCCGGATGCGCAGGTCGTAGTAGTAGACGACGGTGAGCACCGCCCGGGCGCCGAGGGCCACGCCCGCGAAGAGGGCGGCGGGAAAGGTGAGCAGCACGGCGGTGGGACCCTCGTCGAGGGGCAGGTACTCCCGGATGGCCGCGCGCACGTCGGGGTCGTACAGCCCGTCCGAGATCAGGTAGAGGGGCGCCAGGGCGAGGGCGGACGCCGAGGCCCAGCCGAGCCAGCGCCCGAGGTTGCCCCAGCCCACGGCGAGGAAGACGCCGCGGCTCACCGCTCTCCCGAACCACCCCTCCTCGAGGACGTACACCGCGGCCAGGACGGAGGACAGCCACCGCGCGACGACGCCCGGAACGCAGCAGCACAGCGTCCCGAGGTACGTGACGAGCCCCACGCCGATGGAGAGGACCACGATCCCGGGGAGCTTGCGAAGGACGAGCCGGACCACCTCCCCGGGGGGCGCGGTCTCCCCGATGAGGTAGGCGCCGATGACCTTGCAGACGAACGCGGTGGCGATGAACTGGGCGACGACGACGAAGCCGCTCTCGCCAACGATCGAGGCGAAGAAGGTCACCTCGGTCAGGGGGGCGCGCAGGAACAGCTCCGTGGCGATCTGCACGGGCAGCATCAGGACCGCGCCGCTCACCACGCAGGCCGCGACCCGGGCGCTCAGGGTGTCGCAGGCCAGGTCGAGGATCTGCCCCACGCCCCGTGGAGCCAGGGGAGCGGCCGACTTCGCGACGCGCGAGCCCCAGAAGCGCCGGCGGGAACGCGAGCCTTCGACCTCGGCGCCGCGGACGGGAAGCATCCGTCGGACCGAGATCTGGGCGCCGGGCATGGGGTCCTCAGTGAGTCACACTACTCACACCGATCGGGTTCGAGTCGAGGTCGAGCGGTCGTCTGCGGGGGTTTCGCGGTCGTACTCTCCGGAGGCGACCCCGAATGGGGTCGGTGAGGACGAGGGCGGTCGCGAAACCCCCCGCAGACGGCCGGAGGTTGCCGAAGGCAGCCGATCGGGCCGAATCGGACGCGATCGGTGTGAGTAGTGTGACTTCATAGGTTGCCCAGATGGATGGCTCCCGTCGGACAGTTGCGGGCGCAAGCGTGGTCGCGGGTGCACTCGTAGTTCGACCGCTTGCGCACCTCCGAGAGCTCGCTCCGACTCCAGAAGGCGTCGGTCTCGCAGACCATCTGGCAGTTGCCGCACGCGACGCAGGCGTGCGAGTCGATGCGGATCGAGACGAAGTCCCGCGGGGTCACCGGACAGGACGCGCCGTCGTAGAGGTCCTCGCGCACCAGGTGCCGGGTCGCGGCGTGGGAGACGAGGACGCGAGTTGCCGCCTCCTCTCCCAACCTCACGATCTCGGGGACGTTCTCGAAATCGAAGCGGGAGAGGTGCCCGACCTTCGGCTGGATGAGAACTGTCCGCTCGTCGGCGTGCATGTGGAGCGACTGCTCCGTGATCACCTCCTCGGCGATCTCGAAAGTGCGGTAGAGCGTCTGGAGTACGCGGTCCTTGTAGTTCGGGTGTTTGGACGTCGCCTTGATGGCCAGGTCGACGGCGATGATCAGATCGGGGCGGAACGCCTTCGCGAAGCGAAGCGGCAAGGCATCCACGAACCCTCCGTCCATGTAATGGTGGCCGTCGTGCTGGAACGGCTCGAAGATGCCCGGCAAGCAGCAGGAGGAATACACGGCGTCGACGAGCGGGATGTCGTCGCTGCCCGGCGTGCCCCAGAACACCAGCCCCCCCGACTCGAGGCGGACGGAGTTGCAGAAGAAGGGCACCCGCATCTCCCCGAAACCGATGGAGGGCAGGATCTCGGTGAGGCGCTCGCGGAAGAGGTCCCCGCGGTACACGCTCGAGGCGCGCACGCCCTTCAGGAGGAACTTCAGGAAGTTGAGCCGGAAGTAGTCCTCCTTCTGGAGGCGGGAGACGATCTCCTCCATCCGCTCGATCGTGTAGCCGGCGGCGCCCATGGAGCCCACGAGCGCCCCGATGCTGGTGCCGACCACCGCGTCGTAGGTGATCCCGAGGCGGTGCATCGCCTTGAGGACCCCCACGTGGGCCATGCCGCGCATCCCTCCTCCCCCGAGCACCAGCACGGTGCGGGGCTGGGGGCGCTGGGGATCCACGTCGAGGCGGTTCCAGAGGGGGACATCGCGGCGGTTGAGGGCGGGATCGCGGTTCTCGTTCAAGACGGGGCTCCCGGGAAGTCGATCCGCCATTCAGCGGCGAACGCCGGTTCGTCCGCTGCAGTGGCGGTGCGTTGGGCCGCTGGTCGGCTCGACGCGCCCATTCAAAGACTTCGACGGTGGGCTGTCCATGGGGGTGGTGGGGCGGCCCCCCGGCGACCCCCCCCCCCCCCCCCCCCCCCCCCCAGGGGGGAGGGGCGGGAAGGCCG
>CAYRXS010000119.1:0-7019 GCA_964428225.1 uncultured Planctomycetaceae bacterium | reverse complement strand
CTGTCCATGGGGGTGGTGAGCCGACTCCGCGGCTCACCACACCCCCGCTGCAGCGGACGAACTGGCGTTAGCCGCTGATCGGCGGCTCGGCCGGAGGGCCGGGGGTGGGCTCTCGCCGCTTGAAAATGGATTCGGACGGCCCGGGAGGGTTCAATCCGGACGGGATCCGCGCTCCCCGCCGCCTCGTTCCACATCCTGCTTCCCCGCGCGGGCCGACCATCCGTCCTGTCCCCTTGGTGAGGAATGGTGTCGTGAACGAGCTGCCAGATCGAAGAGTCGTCCTTGCCGCCGGCCTGAGGCTGCCGCAGGTGCGTGCCGGAGGCGTCTACGCGAGGGAGGACGCGGGCCATCTCGGCGCCCGCGCCGCGCGCGAGCTCCTGGCGCGGACCGGCGTCGATCCCGCCACGATCGACGAGACGCTGGTGGGGTGCGTGGGCCAGCCCCACGACCAGGCGAACATCGGCCGGGTGATCGCCCTGCGCGCCGGCGTCCCGAAGGAGGTGCCCGCGCTGACCCTGTGCCGCAACTGCGCGAGCGGCATGGAGGCGGTGACCACCGCGCTCACCCGGATCGAGGCCGGGCGCGGGGAGCTCTTCCTGTGCCTGGGCGTCGAGGTCATGAGCGCCTACCCCCTGATCTACAACCGCGGGGCGGTCGGTTTCTTCACGCGGATGATGAAGGCGAGGAGCCTCGGGCAGAAGCTCTCGGCGTTCGCGAGCCTGCGCCCCCCGATGTTCTTCGCCCCGCGCATCGCCATCAGCGAGGGGCTGACCGATCCCGTGTCGGGCCTGATCATGGGCTCGACCGCCGAGCTCATCGCGCGCGACTTCGGCATCACGCGGGAACAGGCGGACGCCTACGCCCTGCAGTCCCACGAGCGGGCGAGGGCCGCGCGGGACGCGGGCCGGCTCGCGCGCGAGATCGTGCCCCACGTGCCGCTCGGCGCGAGGCGGGGCTCAAGCGCGATCGAGCACGACGACGGCATCCGCGACGACCAGACGATGGAGGCGCTCGCCAAGCTGCGCCCCTATTTCGAGAGGCCGGACGGAATCGTCACCGTGGGCAACGCCTGCGGAATCACGGACGGAGCGACCGCGCTGCTCGTCACCACCGAGAAGCGGGCGCGCGAGCTCGGTCTCGCCCCGCTGGCCGCCATCCGGAGCTTCGCGTGGGCGGGATGCGATCCCGCGCGCATGGGGCTCGGTCCCGTCTACTCGAGCGCCAAGGCGCTCGACGCGGCGGGCGCGACGGTGGCCGACATGGGCCACGTGGAGCTCAACGAAGCCTTCGCGGTACAGGTGCTCTCCTGCGTCAAGGCCTTCGAGAGCGACACCTTCGCGAAGAAGGAGCTCGGCCGGGACTCCGCTCTCGGGGAGCTCCCCATGGACAAGCTCAACCTGAACGGCGGAGCGATCGCCCTCGGGCACCCCGTGGGGGCGACCGCGGCGCGACTGCTCCTGACGAGCGCCCACGAGCTCGAAACGGGCGACCACGAGCTCGTCCTCGCCACGCTGTGCATCGGCGGCGGCCAGGGCGGCGCGGTGGTCCTGGAGAGGGTGGCGGCATGATCGATCTCGAAGGCATCCCGGTTTCGCCCGACGCTCCCGGCCCGGGCTCCTGCATCCGCGTCGAGCGGCCGGAGGCGGGGCTCGTGCGCCTGCACCTCGATCCCCCCCACCAGCCCAAGCTGGCGGTCTTCGACGTCCCCGTCCTGCGGGATCTCGATGCCGCGCTCGAGGAGGTCGCGGCCGACTCGGAGGTGCGCGGTCTCGTGATCACCGGTCGCGAGCCCCTGTCCTTCGCGGGCGGGGCCGACGTGGAGACGATCGCGAGCCTCGAGGATCCCGCGCACGCGGAGAAGCTCGTGCGCGAAGGCCAGGCGCTCTTCCAGCGCCTGTGGAAGCTCGGGCGCGAGGGCGGAGGCCGAATCGCGACCGTGGCCGCGGTGGGCGGTCCCGTGCCCGGCGGCGCGTGCGAGATCTCGCTCGCCTGCGACCGGATCGTGCTCGCGGAGGATCCGAAGACGAAGATCGGTCTACCCGAGGTCCTGCTCGGGATCTTCCCCGCGTGGGGCGGCTCGCAGCGGCTGCCGCGGCGCATCGGGGTGCCGGCGGCGTTGCAGTCGATCCTCTCCGGTCGGATGCATCCGGCGAAGAAGGCGTACCGGATGGGGCTGGTCGATCGGTTGACGAAGCCCACGTATCTCTGGCGTGTCGCGGGCAACGTGGCCATGGGGCGCATGAAGTGCGCGCGGCGCGAGCGGCGCGGCTGGCGTCTCTGGCTGATCGACAAGAATCCGCTCGCCGGCGCGGTCATCGCGTCCCAGGCGCGCAAGGGCGTCATGAAGCAGACGAGGGGCAAGTATCCCGCACCCCTCGCCGTGCTGCCGCTCGTCGTTCGCGCGCCGCGCATCCGGCTGAAGACGGGACTCGCCGCGGAGCTGGAGGCGGTGCGTCCCCTCGCCACGAGCGACGTCTCGAAGAGCCTCGTGGGGCTCTTCCTGCTCTCCGAGGAGGCGAAGAAGCTCGCCGAGCTTCCCGAGGGCGGGAAGGCGCCGAGCTTCTCGCGCGCGGCGGTGATCGGGGCCGGCGTCATGGGCGGAGCCATCGCGAGCGTCCTCGCGGAGAAGCGCATCGAGGCGCGGCTGCGCGATCTCGAGCCCGCCGTGCTCGACGCCGCGGTGCACGAGCACCGCAAGCAGATCAACAAGAAGAAGCGGCGGCGCCGGCTGACCAAGGCCCAGGCGAACGGGGCGATCGATCGGCTCGAGCCCACACTCGAGCCCGTGGGCTTCACGCGCTGCGACATCGCCATCGAGGCGGTGGCCGAGGTGATGGACGTGAAGCGCGCCGTCCTGGGCGAGCTCGCGGAGGTGATGCCCGACGACGCGGTGCTCGCCACGAACACCTCGTCGCTCTCGGTGGACGAGATCGCGGCGGAGCTGCCGAATCCCGAGCGCGTGATCGGCATGCACTTCTTCAACCCGGTGCGCCGCATGCCGCTGGTGGAGATCGTGCGCGGCGAGGCGACCTCCGACGAGGTCGTCGCGCGCACCGCGCGGCTCGCGGTGGACATGGGCAAGACGCCGGTCGTGACGAAGGACGTGGCCGGCTTCCTCGTGAACCGCCTGCTCGGTCCGTACCTCGACGAGGCGATCCGCACGGTGCAGCTGGGTGGCGATCCCGCGGCCATCGACAAGGCCCTGGTGAACTTCGGGATGCCGATGGGGCCTTGCGAGCTGATCGACGAGGTCGGCCTCGACATCGCGGCCCACGCGGGCGAGTCGCTCGAAAAGGCCTACGGCGAGCGGATGAAGGCGTGCCAGTACCTGCGTCCTCTCGTGGACGCGGGGCAGCTCGGCAAAAAGGGCGGCGCCGGGATCTTCCTCTGGCCGAAGGGCAAGAAGGGCCGTCCCGTGAACGGAGGCCTGAATCCGAAGGCTCCGAAGCCGGCGGAGGCCTTCACCCTCACCATGGACCGCGTCGTGGACCGCCTCGTCCTGGCCATGGTCAACGAGGCGGCGCGCTGTCTCGAGGAGGAAGTCGTGGCGGGCCCCCGCCAGCTCGACCTCGCCACGGTCTTCGGCACCGGCTTCGCCCCCTTCCGCGGCGGCCTGCTGCGCTACGCGGACGCGAGGGGGCTCACCGACATCGTCGCCCGCCTGCGCATGATCCGCGAGGCCCCCGACGTGGCGGAGGGCGAGCGCCGTGGACGGTTCGAGCCCGCCCCGCTCCTGATGGAGCTGGCGGAGAAGCAAGGGACCTTCCACGACCGCTGACTCGCGATCCCCCGGACCGCAGGGCTGCTCTCGTCGACGCCGGGTCAGTCCGGATCCGCGTCGATCCGGGTCACTCGGAACTCGCGACCGGATCGATCCCGCCAGACGTCCCCCGCCACACGGGACAGGACGAGCGAATCCTCCCGCGCGGCGGTTCCCTTCCGGAGTCTCATCAGAATGGGGATGACCAGGGTGCCGAGCCCCACGAGGATCGCGACCGCGGCGAGGAACTGGTAGTAGCTCTCCTCGTCGATCTCGGCCACGACGGCGACGATGATCTGCAGGGCGAGCACGGCGATCGCGAGCGCCACCACGGGCTGGACCCACCGCTGGCTCGCGTCGAGCTCGGGCATGAGGAGCAGGAGGACGTGAGCGAGCCCCACCGCCAGGACGATGCACGTGATGGTGGTCTTCCAGAATCCCGCCGCACTGATCTCCGACCACATTCCGAGGATGACGAGGGCCGCGGACACCATGGCCAGGCCGATGCCGACGAATCCGAGCTCCACCAGCTTCCTCTTGCCCATGAAGGCCGCGCAGGACATCGCGCAGATGCTCGCCGCGGAGATGGTGAGGCTGGTCAGGAGGATCTTCACCTCGAGCTCCCCGAACTCCCCGCCGAGCACGCAGACGATGGCGACGAGCGCGGTGATCCCGAGGAACGCGATGAACAGCTTCAGCGACAGATCCCTGGCTTTTCTGTGATTCATGGCTTCGCTCCGATCGAGGCGTCCGGTAGCCGCGGCCGAAGGGCGCGAGGACGCTGCAAGCTATACCTCGTCGAAGCCCCCCGGAGGAGCCCTTTCATCGCTCCGGCACACCGCTCCGGAGGATGGGCCCATCCGAAGCGGGGCCCACGCGTCGCCCTTGACGCCGGCTTTCGCGGCTCGGTATCCTCCTCTCAGGTTCCGGAAGGTGCCTCCATCGCCTGGGAAGGGCCGAGCCCACTTCTCTTTCTACGGATCGTCTCGGTGGCGTCGCCGCACCGGCGGCGGCTCCGCATGGAGAAGTCTGATGCGAGAGCTTCCCGACAGTCCAAGCATGGAGCACCTGAAAGGGGAGGCGAAGGACATCCTGCGCGCCCACCGTCGAGGGGATTTCTCCGTCTGCCCCACGCTGCGATGGCTCCCCCGGCTGCATGACGAGGCCGATGAGAGCATCCTCGCGTCCCGGGTTTCCCTGCAGGAGATTCAGCACGCCCTGGCCATGGACTACGGCTTCCACAGCTGGTCCGCCCTCTGCAACTTCGTGACGAGCGCGGACGTCCAAGGCGGTGGTAAGGAGATCCACATTCCGGATCGCATCCAGGATCGGTGGCAGACCGCGGTGGACGCTCTCGCCCGCGCCATCCGAGTGCCCACCGCTCTCGTCATGGTGAACCGACGAGAGGATATCGAGGTCTTCCTGCGCAGCCGTACCCCTGGCAATCCGTATCGCGTGGGGGACAAGGAGCAGCTCATCGGTTCCGGCTTGTACTGCGAACGGGTGATCTCCACCAAGCGCATGCTCCTCGTGCCCGATGCGCCGGCCGATCCCGAGTGGAAGGACAATCCCGACGTGAAGCTGGGCATGGTGTCCTATCTCGGATTCCCGCTGCTCCTCCCGAACGGAGACGTGTTCGGGACGATATGCGTCCTCGATACGAAGGAACATCAGTACTCGTCATCCGACCAGGACCTCCTCCTCTCCATGAGGAGGATGATCGAGGCCCACCTGGAGTTGCTGTTCACTCAACGGAGTCTGGAATGGCGGCGGCGGCAGCTCGTGGAGATCCTCGAGGAGCTCCGACTCCTGCATGGTCTCGTGTCCATCTGCTGCTACTGCCGGTGCGTCGAGACCCCCGAGGGAGACTGGCAACCGCTGGACGGCATCATCCGAATGGGCGCCGGGATCGAGTTCTCACACGGGATCTGTCCCAAGTGCATGGATAAGGTGCACGAGCAGATCTGACGGATCCGGCTAGAACCCGAGCACGAGGTCCTGCGCGTTCGAGAGGGCGAAGGGCTGCACGCCGCCGACGTGCACGGCCTGGGTGGAGAGCGCGAGCCCCGCGAGAAGGGGGTTGGCGGGGACGGGCAGGGGGAAGCTCGCGATCGGGCCCGCCGCCGTCGGGAATCCGAGGAGCTCGCCGTCGGGATCCGCGACGTCCACGAGGACCGTCTGCCCCCCGGGAAGGGCCCAGGTCGTCGGCGTCGCGTAGCCGGCGAGAAGGGCCAGGGCGTGGGACGTGGTGCCCGCGAGATCCACTTCCGCGACGTAGGTCGTGCCCAGCACGGGGAGCGACTGCGCGACGTGGCTCGCGGGATTCGTCCCCTCGTTGCGGATCGTCGCGGTGGCGAGAGGGATGTCGTGGTGGAAGCCCATGTCGATCACGCCCGCGTCCTGCACCCAGTCGGTCCGCGTGGTGCCGGCCACCATGGGTGACGCCGGATCCCCGGTGTCCACGCACGGATTGACGATCCCCGGCTGCGCCGGATCCTGTTCCAGGCGGAAGTCGTCCGCTCCGGAATCCAGGAAGAGCGGGTTCGCGTCGATCATGCCCGCTCCCCACGCGAGGCTGCACCCCGGATCGACGGAGGTGGAGGTCAGCCCCCCCCTCACGTCCGAGTACCTGATCTCGAGCGTGGCCCCGTGGCCGAAGGGGGGCAACGTCCCTACCTCGATCTCCGGCCCCGCCGGACCGGAGTTGTCCCACAGGATCGAGTTCGCGACCGTGCAAGTGCTGGAGCTGTGCGTTCCATCCACCAGCCGGATCCCCCCGGCCCCGAACGGGTTCGAGTTGTGCGCGATGGTGCAGCCGTCGATCTGCACCCAGGCGTACTCGGCGTCCATGCCCGCCCCCGCGTTCCAGGCGATGCAGCAGTCGCGAATGTACTGCATGGTCGCCCATCCCCCGGTGCCATGAGAGCCGTTGTGCAGGATCGTGCAGTTCTCGAGGGTGAAGCTCGCATCGTAGCCCACGACGCCTCCCCACCCGTTGTGGGAGACGTCGCTGTCGATCACGTCACACATCCACATCTCGTCGCAGTAGATGCCCGCCTCCGAGTTGTGCGTGATCACGTTCCCCGAGGTGAACGCGGTGAGCGCCGTCCACAGGAAGATGCCGTGGCTGGTGTTGTGGGAGATGGTGTTGCCCGTGATCTGCGTCTCGCTGTCGTAGCAGCCGAACACGCCGTAGAGCGGATTGGGGGGTGTAACGTTCGGTCTGTAATTTCCGCCGTCCCCCTCAAAGAGAATTCCT
>CAYRXS010000118.1:0-19555 GCA_964428225.1 uncultured Planctomycetaceae bacterium | reverse complement strand
CAACGTCTACGTCGAGGTGTGGAAGTCCGGCTATCTGCCGACGAGGGAGAACGTCAAGGTCGGCACCGGCCCGGCATCGGAGCTGGACATCGTTCTGCGCGGGGACAGCGGGGGAATCCGACTCGAGGGCCGGGTCGTCACCTCCGAGGGAGAGCCGGTCGCGAACGCCCGGGTGACCGCCGGCTCCTCATGGGCCCGCGACGGGGCCCTGTCCGTGGCCGACGGCGGATTCGTGGTTCCCTCGGCTTCGCGCGAGACGCCATGCGTGGTCGCGGAGGCGGGGGGTTTCGCTCCCGCGGTGGTCTCCTTCGAGCTCGAGGAAGGCGAGGAGGTCCACGACGGGATCGAGGTGGTCCTCGCCGCCGGCCGCGTCGTCACGGGCCATGTCGTCGACCCGGAGGGAAGCCCCCTCCACGACGCCTGGGTCTCCGCCGGCTCGCCCTGGGGCCAGCGACGGGACACGAGGACGGACACGGAAGGCGCGTTCCGCCTCGAGCACGTTGCCACGGAGGCGAACGAGCTGAGCTATTCGCTCGACGGCTTCCTCTACGGCCACACGGATCTCGCTCCGGGGGAGCAGACGGATCTGATACTCGTGCTGCAGCCCGCGGGCAAGCTCGCGGGACGGGTGGTCGACGACGAGACGGGCGAGCCGATCGAGAGCTTCCGCATCCGCATGGTCGCGGCCCTGTACGAGAACGGGCGCGCAACCGGTGGTTCCATGGGAGATCGGTCGCGGGATCACGTCTTCACCGAGGAGGACGGGACCTGGGAGCTCCCGATGAGGATGGATGCCCCGGGGACGATTCTCGGTGTCGAGGCCCGGGCCATCGGGTATGCCCCGACCGCGAACCATCATGTCGAGCTCGAGCTGGATCCCGATCCCGACGATCTCGTGCTCCGCCTCGTCCCCGGACGTCGCATCACCGGGCGGGTGATCGAGGGAAGCACGGAGCTGCCGGTCGAGGGAGCCTTCGTTCGACGCTTGCCGGAGCCGCAGCTGTTCGACTCTCGCGGCCGGGGCGAATCACTCGCCCGCACCGACGTGGAGGGCCGCTTCGCGCTCGAGGAGCTTCCGCCCGGCGAGACCACGCTCGAGATCCGCTTCGCGGGATGGGAGGAGCCCATCCGGGACGGCCCCTTCGAAGTTCCGGCGAGCGGTCCCGATCTCGACCGTCTCGTCGTGCTCGGAGTCGGCGGGCGAATCGGGGGAGCGGTTCTGGGCGACGCGGGTGAACCGATCGGAGGGGTGGAGGTCGTGCTTCAATCGATCAACGTCCCCGGTCCCGACTTCCAGCGCACGGCCACGACCAGTCCCCGCGGTGTCTTCTTCTTCGAGGACCTGCCCGACGGGGTCTACCGCGTCCTGCGCCTGGTCACCGAGGACGGGTACCCGCGCATCCTGGTGGGCTCGATGGGGCAGCTCGAGGGCGGGGGCACGCTCGAGGTGATCCTGCAGACGGGCGGCTCGGCCTCGATCACGGGCACGCTCGTCGACGACGCCGGGCTGCCGCCCCTCGTGCGGGTGATGGCGGGACCGGGTCCCGCGTCCATGGGGCCCGAGTGGACCTCCATCCCTCTGTGGGGAGGCTTCGCCCGCGACGGCGCGTTCACCTTCCCCGGCCTGCCTCCCGGCGACTACATGCTCATGGCGGCCTTCGGCGAGGACGACGAGGGCCCCAGCCCCCTCGACGCACCGCCCGCGGGAGCCATGCACGCGGGCCAGATCCAGGTGACGATCGGAGAGGGCGAGGCGGCCGAGGTGACGATCACCCTGGTGAAGATGGAGTAGTCGGTCCCCCTCTTCTTTCCCTCCGACTGCGCCCCCCCGCCGGTAGCTCCGACGGGGGCGCTTCGTCTATCGAGGAACGACCGTCCCGTCCTTGGCGAGGTCGAGGAACCAGACGCACGACGCCGCGCTCGATCCGGAGCCCTCGCTGCTCAGCACGAGCAGGCGGGGCCTCGTTCCCGGCCCCCGGGCGGGAACCGCGGCGAGCTCCTGGCCCAGTTCTGCCTTCTCGGGGAGGACGTCCGTGAACCCTCCGTGCAGGTCGTTGATCTTCTGGTGCGAGGCGACGGTTCCGTCGCGCTTCAGGAAGAGCACCCAGATCGCCCCGCTCCTGTCGCCACCTTCCGGGTCGTTCGGGGCGCCCACCGCGAGGTCGGGGATCCCGTCCCCGTTCACGTCCCCCGGAGCGGCGAGCGGTCCGCCGAGCCCCTCGCGCCGCAGGATCCCCGTGAATCCGCCCTCCCAGTCGCTGATCTTCTGGCGGCGCCGCTCCTGACCTTCGCGATCCAGGAAGAGGATCCAGATCGCCCCGTGTCGCTCGCCACCATCGTCGCCCCACGTGTCACCCGCGGCGAGCTCCGGGACGCCGTCCCCGTCGAGGTCGCCGATCCCGCACAGACCGCCGTCGAAGTTGTCTCCCAGGTACTCGTCCGCGAAGACCGCGTCGCCCCGCGAGCCGATCCGGGACGCCTTTCTCGCCTCGCCCTCGGCGCTCAGGAAGAGGATCCAGATCGCGCCGGGCTTCCGCCGCGGACCCTCCGGACGCGCGAGACGCAGGTGGTAACCGGGATCGTTCTCCCCTACCGCGAGGTCGCCCACCCCGTCGCCGTCGACGTCGCCGAGCGCGGCGAGCGTGCACCCGAGCTCGAAGTGGTCGCCGATCACGTCCCCGAAGACGTCGTGGCTCGCGCCGATCTCCCGGCTGCGTCGAACCTCGCCCGTCGAATCCAGGGAGAAGATCCAGACCGCGCCCCGGCGCTCGCCTCCCTCGGCACGTCCGGGAAGACCGACCGCGAGCTCGAACGTCCCGTCGCCGTCCAGGTCTCCGAGGGGAGCGAGGGATCTCCCCATGTTGTCACCGTCCTGCAGGGGAGCGGGCAGCCGATCGGTCGTCGCGTCGATCGGATGCGCGGGGCGGTTGGCCTCCGGCTCGATCGCGGTGACGATCCAGACGGCGCCGCAGTGCTTGCCGTGGCGCGAGTCGTATGAGACTCCGAGCGCGATCTCCTCGACGCCGAAGCCGTCCAGGTCGCCGAGCAGAGCGATGGTCGAGGGGCGCAGCGCGAGGCCCGAGGGGGTCGAGCCGAAGCGCAGGCATCGCAACGAGCCGGCCCGCTTCGGCGGCCGGGGGGGCGGATCCGGGTCGCGATAGCCGGTGGAGGATACGGATGCCTCGACCAGGTGGCGGGCCACGGGAGAGGAGCGGGCGAACTCCTCGATCGCCTCGGCCGGGGCGAGGGGCTCGACCTCGAAACGGTAGGGCCGGCGGACGATTCCGCGAGACACGCGGAAGAGCCGTCGGTACTCCCGGGCGGCATCGACGAGTACGGGTCGCGAAACGAGGGGGCCGCGGATCGTGCCGCCCCCCACCGTGACCTCCTTCGTCTCGTACTCCCTCATGCGCCCGCCCCGCGAGACGACGAGGTCGCCGGCGAGCGGCATCTCGCCCTCGTCCCCGCCGCTGAGGATCCGGTGGGTCTCGGGCCCCTCGCCCGGGTACGGCTCCGGCACGCGTCGCAGGAAGAGCATCACCCGCTGGCCCTTCGCGTACTCCGTCCACCGCCCCGCGCAGGTCCAGTCCTGGAAGCGCCGCACCTCGACCGTGTCCCCCCCCGGCTCGCCCGCGACCACCTCCTCGACCGCGAGCTCGAACGTGCACTCGCCCACCTCCGCGATCTCCCCGACGACGATCAGCTCGGCGTACCCGATCAGCTCGTGCAGCAACATCGGCTCGTACTCGGGCACCGCCGGGGCGGACGGGACCACCGTCGCGAGGAGGACGGCGAGGAGGGGCGCTCGAAGGGGGCTCATGGTCGGGGGAAGGGCAGGATCACGGTGCGCTCGCTCTCACCGGAGAGCTCGAAGGATACTCTCGCCGTCCCCCCGTCGCTCAGACGCCCCTCGGCAATCCACCTTCCCGGCGGAAGAGGTCCGAAGCGGCGCGTCGTCAGGGGCTCGGCCCCAATGCGGGGAGCTCGCCACGCGAGGGTTCCGGCGTACTCCCGCCCCTCGGCATCGCGCAGGCTCACGACGAAGCCGCTCTGGTCGAGGGGGTGGCGCCCGAGATCGAGGGTGACGATCGTAGCGGGGCCGAGCTCCAGATCGAGCGTCACGACCTCGCCCGCCCTCACCTCGACCGCGCGCGGAGCGGTGGTGGCGCGGTCCCGCCCGACGGCCTCGACGAGGACGGGGCCCAGCGGCAGCCCGCTGATGGAGAAGCGACCGCCGAGATCGACGCCGTGGCCCTTGTGGTGCAGGGCCCGGCCCGCCTCGTCGCGAACGTAGAGCCACGCGTCGGAGACGCCGCTCCCCTCCACATCGCGCACCGTTCCCCGGACGATGCCGGAGCGGCCGAGCACGAGGTCGATCCCCTCGGTGATCTCCCCCTCGCGGACGAGGACGTCCGTGCGCAGGGCGGGAGCCGCCGACGGCGAGCCTTCGACGCGGGTCGGCAGCTCTCCGGCGCGGACGCGGTAGCGACCGGGGGCGAGCAGGAGGCAGCTCCAGCGGCCATCGTCGGCCACGCGCGCCTCGTGGCGCTCGCCCCCGGTCCAAGAGACGCCGCCCTCGCTCTGCGGCTCGACGAAGACGTGGAGGAAGGACGGCAGGCGCTTGCCTCCCTCCCGGGTGACCCGGCCGCGGATTCCTCCTGCGGGGACCTCGAAGACGACCTCGGCTTCCCCGGAGGCGGGCAGCTCTTCCTCGTACCAGTGTCCCCCGTACCCCTGGTCGCGGGGATAGACGTGGAAGCGGGTCGCGCCGCCTGCGGTGAGCTCGATGGTGAAGCGTCCTTCGGGTCCGGTAGTGTCCCAGCCGCTCTCCCCCTCGACCGCCTGCGGCCAGGCGACCACCGCGATGTCCCCCATCGGCCGCCCGGCGGCCGTGACGCGGCCGTGCACGGTGACCGCGATGCGCTTCGGTCCCCCGAGCGTCACCTCGGTCGTCTCGCCGTCGCGGACAGTGACGGGCGTGCGCCAGATGTGCGGCGGACCCGGTGCGATTCTGGCGGAGACCCGATATTCCCCGGGAGCCAGCCGACGGATCGCGAGATGTCCTTCTTCGTCCGTGGTGCGCTTGCGCCACGAATCCTGCGCGCGGCCGTCGAGCCAGACCTCGGCGTGGCGGGCCGGATTCCCCGCCTCGTCGACCACGTCGATCGAGAGAGCTCCCCCGCGCTGGAGCCGCAGCACCACGCCGTCGACCGTCTCGTGGGGCAGGACGTCCAGGAAGTGCTTCGCGTTCGGAGCGAAGCCCCCCTTGGTGGCCAGGAGCCCCACCCGCTCGGCCTCGATGCCTTCGATGCGGAAGCGACCCTCCCGATCGGTGCGGGCCACGGATGTGGTGTCGCTCCGCCACGCCCGGGCGCTCCGCTGGGTCGCCGTCACTTGGGCGCGGTGCACGGGCTCTCCATCGGGATCGAGGACCACTCCCTCGATGGCGGCGACGCGGCGAAGGACGATGCGGAGCGGGTCCTCCGTCCCCGGCAGCTCGATGCGCAGCGGGTGCATGCTCGGGAATCCCTCGGCCTCCACGGAGACGTACCAGTTGCCCGCGGGGAGCTCGGGCCAGGAGAACCGGCCGTCGGAGGGCGAGAAAGTCTCCGATTGCTCTCTCGAAGCCGCCCACTCGGGGAAGGCCCCCGGCCGGCCCCGGTCCAGTTTCGCGTGTACCGTGAAGTCGGTGACGGGATCCCCGTCGTCGTCGACGACGATGCCCTCCAGGCCGGGGGGCCCGGCGAGGATGAGCTCGATCCCGCTCGTGCCCGTGGGCACATCCGTTCGGCTGGCGTGCCAAAAGATCCAGTCCAGGCGTTCCCAACCCGGGCGCTCGTCCGTCGGCTGCACGACGTCGTCGTTCGCCTCGAGCGCCTCCGCGTCCAGCCGGACCATGGTGTGCAGGTGGTGACGCCGAACGTCGAGACCCGTGATCGCGAATCGGCCGGACTCGTCCGTCGCAACGTGTCGACTGCCGGGCAGGATCTTCCCGTTCTCATCGACGGAGGTGCAGGAGACGTGGGAGTCGGAGACGGGGCGGCCGTCGGGAACCCGGAGGACGCCGTCGATCGAGCCTCCCCGGGAAAGGACGATCTCGAGATCGAGGAAATCCGGTCCGGCCCCCAGGGTGGAGCGGGGAATCTCGCGGGGCAGGAAGTCGTTCGAGAGGACCTCGATCCTCGTCAATCCCGCGTGGCCGCCCTCGAGGAGGAACGACCCCTCCTCGGACGTAACGTACTGGTGGGTATCGCGCGTCGCGCCGTCGTCCCCCACGATCTCGGAGTGGATGCGAAGCCGCGCCCGGTCGACCGATCGGCCGTCCTCGTCGACGATCCGTCCCCCGACCGAGATCCCCTCGCGCAGCACGACGTCCACGGTCCGGATCTCCCCTGGCGCCAGGGCGGGACTTCCCGCGAAGGCGGGAGCGTAGGGAGGCAGCTCCAGGCGGAGTCCGTAAGACTGGCCGCATTGGAGTCGCCGCGCGACGATCTCGAGATTCTCGTCGACTCGTAGCCCGCGCGCGGAGCTGGTGCCGGAAAAGGGATCGGTAGTGAAGAGATCGATGGTCGTTGTACGATCCACGAGGCACCGGGGATCGAACCGACCTCCCGCCTCGGGACGGAGCTGGAAGCGAGCGCACGCCCGCAGCGTCGGCTTCAGGACGATCGTCTCGCCGAAGTCCTCGATGACGTACGGCCGGGAGAGGTGCAGCGTGAGAGCGTCGAGGAGGACTCGCGCGAATTCCGGCTCGGTGCCCATCGGCGCGAGCACGGAGAAGGAACCGTCGGCGGAAACCACGACCCGGTCGACCTCCGCAAGGAGGCCCTTCCGCTCGAGCCAGAGCGACCACCTCTTGGTCTCGGAGGACCGCACCTGCAGCACGACCTCCGGCACGTCGTCGACGGGCATCCCTTCGGGAAGCACGACTCGGCCCGTCACGGGAATCCCCGCCACGCCGCGGGCGGTGTCCTCCGTTTCGGCGGAACGTGCCGATCCAGCATCCTCGGCGGTCTCCCTCGTCCCCGGCTCCGGGAGCTCGACCCGTGCCTCCCCGGGTGCGGGACGATCGTCGTCCGTCGGGGTCACGACGGCTTCGCCCGCCCCGGTTCGGCTCTGCACGTAGAGGGCGACGGCCCCGACGAGGACGACGACGGCCGAGAGCGCGACGAGGAGACCGCGGTTCTTCACTTCGAGAGCTCCAGGAGAATCGTGCGCTCCTTCTCCCCGGTGAGGGTGAAGTCCTCCTTCACAGTGCGGCCGTCGGGGAGGCGCGCCTCGGCGTGCCACTCGCCGGGAGGAAGGGGACCGAAGTCGCGCGAGAGATCCTCGCGCGGGTCGAGGTAGGCCTCGCGGGGCCGAACGTGCTCGCGGCCGGCGGCGTCGCGCAGACCGAGGACGACGTCGGTCTCGCCCGCATCGACTCCCTCGAGCCGGATCGTGAGCAGGGTCGCAGCCACGAGTCGCAGGTCCTGCTCCACGACGCGGCCGGTCTCGACGAGGACCGCCTGGGGCTCGGGCGTGGCGAGGCCGTCGCCGGCGACCTCGAGGAAAACCAGGCCCGGGGGCAGGTCGCCGAGGGAGTACCACCCCTCGAGCGCGACCGCCCGACCCCTGCGGAAGAGGGGGGATCCGTCGGCGTCGAGAGCGTACACGACGGCCTGACCCACGCGTCGATCGTGGGGATCCAGGACCCTTCCCTCGACGGTTCCCCCTCGGACGAGCACCAGATCGACGCCCTCCGTGATCCTTCCCTCCTGCACGACCACGTCCCGTTGCTCCCGGAGGGCGAACGGCTCGTAGTCGCGGTCGAAACGTCCCGTCCTGTCGACCACCGCGCTCACCCGGTACTGGCCGGGAGGGAGGTTCTCGCAGCGCCAGTCCCCGTTCTTCCACGGGTAGACCCGGACGAGATCGGGCCCGGCCCAGGCCTGAGATCCCCCCCGGCGGCGCTCCACCAGGACTTCGCACCGCGGCGGCGGGCCGCCGTCCTCCCGGACGAGCCGGCCGCACATGCCGCCCGAGGGCAGGTCGAAGGCGAGCTCCGCCTCGCCGCGAGCCGGCAGCTCCTCCTCGAACCGCGTCGTTCGCCCCCGTCCCCCTCCGTGGACATGGAACACGGTCCATCCGCCCGCCTCGAGGAGGAGCTCGAAACGGCCGTCGACGCCGCAGTCGGCACGGCTGCTCCGGTTCCAGTCCCCTCCCGGAACCCCACTCACCCACCCGCCCGCGACGGGCTCACCGCCCGAGGTCACGATCCCGCGCACGAGGAGGGTGGAGGGCTCCGTGGGGCGAAGGGTGACGCGCCTCGTCTCGCCCTCGACCACCGTGGCCCGACCCTGGAGACCGCGGCCGTCGTGGCCGCGCAGCCCGGCAACGAGCGAACGCTCCCCGGCCGCGAGAGGGCCGAGCTCGACCCGACCGTTCTCGTCGGTCTCGCCGTTGTTCCACCAGGGATCCGCCGCGTTCTTGCGCACTTCCACATAGGCATAGGCGGGCTTCCCCTCCTCGTCGAGGACCTCGACGTCCAGGTATCCGCCGCGGGTGAGCCGGAGGATCACGGGACGATTGCCGTCGTCCGAGGTCGAATCGACGCGAACCGGTTCGCTCGACGCGAAGCCCTCGGTCCTCGCGGAGAGGACGAACCGACCCGGCGGGAGGTCGTCGAAGTGGAAGACTCCCTCCGAGCTCGTCAAGTCCCGGGACTCCTTCTCCCACCAGGACTTCGGGCGAGAATCGGAGAACGCGTTCACCTCCGCGTAGGCCACGGGCCGACCCTCGGGATCCACGACGACTCCCGAGACGACCGGGAAGCAGGGCAGGACGAACCGGAGGGGCTCGGCGTCCCCGGGAAGCACCACGCGCCGGGGCGGCGAGGAGCGGGAGTCGTCGGTGCGCACGAGGACCACCCACGCCCCGGCGATGACGTCCTCGCAGCGGAACGTGCCGTCCTCGCTGGTGAACTGCATCGACAGATCGGGATCGAGGCGCTCCGGATCGGCGAGGGGCTGCCCTCGATCCCGGATCACGAGCACCTCGAACCGCGTGACCGGCGCTCCCGATTCGTCGACCACGATTCCCTCCAGGCCGGGAGGCGGTTGCAGGACGAGCTCGATCCCTCGGGCTCCGCCGGGAACGTCGAGCTGCTCCGCCGTCCATCCGAACTCCCGCGAGTGTCCCCAGCCGAAGACGATCTCCTTTCCGTCGTCGCCGACCATCTCGTCCAAGCGGGTGTGGACGTGGACGTCGTAGGGCCCTTCCTCGAGACCCGTCAGCAGGAACCGGCCCTGCTCGTCGGTCCGCACGTCGGCCTCGGGAGAGGGGCTCCCCTCGCGTCGGCTCGAAGGGGTGGCGAGGACCTCAGTCTCGCGCACCGGCCGCCCGTCGGCAAGCCGGACGTTCCCCTCGATCGACCGTCCGAGCGACAGGACGATCTCGAGGTCGAGGACCTCCGTGGGGCCGTTCCCCTCCCTGAACCCGATCTCCGCCTCGGATACGTCCACGGTGAGGTAGCCCTCCTTCCTGGCGTGGAGCTCCGTCGGTCCCGGGTGCAGTCCCTCGAGGCGGAAGGTGCCGTCCTCGCCGGTCTCGACGTCCGCGGAGAACGTTGTCTCCTCCGGTCCGATCGTCGTGTACGTGTAGACGTCCGCTCGCGGAATCCCCCGTCCGTCCTCGCCGATCACGCGACCGGCGATCGTGTTCCCGTCGATGAGGGGGATCTCCAGGGTCCATATCTCGCCCGCGGCGACGCCCAGCTCCACCCGCTCGTAGAAGACGTAGGGAGCGAGCGAGCCGCGAAGCGAGCTCAGATTCCCCGGGGGGAGCCCTCCGGCGATGGCCTCCAGATCCTCGTCGAGGGCGAGCGTCCGGTCCTCGGGCTCGTAGCCGAGGTTCCGGTACGACATGTGATCGCACTCGAGGAGCACCTCCCGCCCTACGAGCGCCTGCGGATCGAGGCGTGTCTCGGGCGGGGGCCGAAAGCGGAAGCGGAGCGCTCCCCCGAGCCGGGGCTCGAGGAGGACGGGGAGGTCGAGGTCCTCGAGATCGAACGGCTCGGCGAGGTAGACGTAGCACGCCTCGAGGAGGAGCCAGGGATACTCCAGTCCGTCGGGAAGGGGCAGGCCGAAGGCACCGGTCGCGTCGGGCGTCGACCGTGCGACCACGACCTCGGAGGGCCCGGCGTACTCCGGTGGCCAGCCCTGCTCGCGCGCACGGATCATCATCACGACCTCGATGTGCTCGTCGGCGGGAACGCCCGCCGGGAGCACGACCCGTCCCGTCACGAGCCGCCCCCCCTCGGCGAGCAAGGCGTCGACCCTCTCCGTGACGCGTTCTCCTTCCGCGTCCCCGCGTCGCGCATCGGTTGCCGGCGTCTCCAAGCTCGAGTGCTCTCCACCGCTCGAAGCCACACCGGATCCTTCGAGAGCAGCGGCCGTATCGGTCACGCCCTCGCGGCCGCGCAGGTACAGGACCAGGCCGACGACCAGCACGATCGCGAAGGAGAGCGCGGCGAACAGGAGGCGGTTCTTCATGGCGAGAGCTCGAGCACGATGGTCCGACGGTTCTCTCCCGCGAGTCGGAAGTCCTCGGTGGTCTCGCGCCCGTCCATCAGGCGCGCGGTGGCGAGCCACTCGCCCGGGGGCAGGGGGCCGAACACGCGGTGGAGCTCGGGCTTGCCGGTCGTGGTCGTCTCGCGACGGGGCAGCGGCGCGTGGAGGCGGCCGGCGGAGTCGCGCAGGCGGAGGACGACGTCGGTCCGGCCCGCCTCGATCCCTGCGAGCTCGAGGGTGAGCATGGTGGCGAGAACGAGATCGAGGTCCAGGGTCACGACCTCTCCCCGCGCGACGCGAACGGGCTGCGGGGCGGACGTGGCGAGGCTCACCCCCCGGGCCTCGAGCAGGACGCGACCCGGAGGCAGGCCGCCGAAGGAATACGCCCCCCCCTCCCCGCTCACGATGCCCTTCAGGTCGAGCGGCATTCCCTCCGCCGACCGGGCGAGGACGACGGCTCCGCGCACGGGACGTCCGTCGGGATCCAGGACGCGGCCCTCGACCCGACCGCCGGGGCCGAGCACGAGGTCGACGCCCCGGGTAATCTCCCCGTCGCGCACGACGACCTCCTCGAGGACGTCCGAGGCGTGGAGGGTCCGGCCGCGCGCGTCGGCGACCAGCGCGTCGCTCCGCGCCACCACGCGGAAGCTTCCGGGCGGCAGGTGAGGACAGGACCACGTCCCGTCCGCATCCGTCGAGCGCTTCAGGACGCCCTCGCTCCCCCGCACCGGCTCCGCGTCCGGCCGACGCTCCACCAGGACCTCCACGCTGAAAGAGGGCGCGCCCCCGTCCGCCGTCTCCACGCGGCCCTGCATCCCTCCGGTCGGGAGGTCGAGGCGAAGCGCTCGCGAGTCGTCGCGGTCGAGCTCCTCCTCGAAGACCTCCGCCCGTCCCCAGCTCCGCCCGAAGACCTCGAAGACGACCCACCCCTCGGTGTCCAGCTCGAGAGTGAAACGGCCGGCCGCGTCGCACCGCGCCCTCACCCAGGATTCCGGGTCGCTCCGCGGTCGGACCCGGACGTGCGCTCCCTCCACGGGCTCGCTCCCCGCGGTCACGACGCCCCGCACCTGGAGCGCCGCCGCCGCGGAGCCGCCCAGGATCACCCGGGTCGTCTCGCCGTCGCGTACCGTGGCCCGCGCGCGGAAGGGGATGCGCTCGCCGTCCTCGTACCGACCCGTGACCTCGTACTCGCCCGCGGTCACGTCGACGATCTCGAGGTGTCCCCGCTCGTCGGTGTCGTGCTCGCGGCCCGAGTCGCTCCACGGGCCGCCCGGGACCTCGACGCGCGCCCAGGGAGCGGGCCGATCCGCCGGATCGAGCACATCGACGACCAGCGTTCCTCCCCGGGTCAGCCGCAGGACGACCGCCTCCCCGCCCGCGGTGACGTCGACCACCAGGCTCTCGCTCCTCGCGAAGCCGTCGCCGCACGCGTCGAGGCGCACGTGGCTCGAGTCGATCCCGCCGAACCGGAAGACCCCGTCCGGTCCGGCCTCTTTGCTGGAGTGCCCCACGTCGTTCCCCACGCGGCTGGAGAGCTCGACCTTGGAGACCCAGGCTCCGGGCACGGTCCGGCCGTCGGGGTCGAGGACGATCCCCTCGATCGAGGCGCTGCGGTACAGGACGAAGCGCAGGGATTCTCCCCCTCCGGGCAGCTCGACGGAGCGGGGGGCGGCGTCCCCGAAGCCGCGCGCCTCGACGCCGATCTCCCAGCGCCCGAAGGGAATCCCCTCCAACCGGAACCGGCCGTCCTCGCCCTCGAAGGTCTCCCCGTACGCGTGGGAGAGCAGTCTGCAAGCGGGGTCGGGTCGACGGCGGTCCCGCGTCACCTTCACCTCGAAGCGTTCGATCGGAGCTCCGTGCTCGTCGACGACCACGCCGCTCACGTCGTCCGGCGCTCGCAGGACGAGCTCGACGTCCTCCGCGCCGGCGGCGACGCGGGAGCGCAAGCCGGTCCACGAGCCGGCCCGCTCTCCGCCGTCGCGCGTGACGATCTCCCCCTCGCGCGCGAGGGCTTCCGCGGTCAGGGGCACGCGGGCGGCGAGGTCGTACGAGCCCGCCTCGAGCCCCTCCCGCCGGAACCGTCCGCTCCCGTCGGTGCGCACGGAGAGGCTGCCTCGCCCCTGGCGATCGGAAGCGCTCCGGACCAGAACCGTCGCCACGGCCACCGGCCGCCCGTCGGGCAGGCGGACGATCCCCTCGATGGCGAGTCCGCGGGAGAGGACGACCTCGACGCCGTGGACCTCGTCGCCGGCGCCGGGCTCGCGAAGCGTCTCGCCGGGGAGGTAGTCGTCCCTCCAGGCGGAGACTTCCGTCCATTCCGGATGGACCGCCTCGAGGCGGAAACCGCCGTCCTCGTCGCTCTTCACGGCGGCGTCCCGGGTGCTGACGTGGGCCCCGCCGAGGGGGAGGCCCGCGTCGTCGAGCACCCGCCCGATGATGACCACCCCGTCGAGCAGCGGAAGGTCCACGATCCGCATCACGCCGGGCTCGACGCGCAGTCCCCAGAGCTGGACGGGGGCGAAGGGTGAGAGGCGCGCGTCGACCGTGTACGCGTTCGCGACGGAGAGCCCTCCCGCGAAGAGCTCGAGCCCCTCGTCGATCGCGAGCGCCCGGTGGGGCGCCTCGTCGACCCACCACCACTTCGACGCGAGCCGCCAGGACAGGTACACCTCCTTCCCCACGAGGGCTCCGGCGTCGAGCCGCGAGTCCGATGCGGGCCGCAGGCGAAAGCGGATCGCCCCCCCGAGGCGGGGCTCGAGGGTGACGGGGAGCTCCGGATCCTCGATCACCACGGGGTCCTTCAGGAACAGGTAGCGTGCGTCGAGGTCGAGCCGCGCGGCCGCCCGTTCCTCGGGCAGCGCGACGCGGAACGCGCCGGTCGCGTCGACGCTCGCTCGTCCCGACTCCCGCACCTTTCCGTAGTGGGCGGCCCAGTACCACGTCTGGTCGCAGCCCGGGGGAAGGATCTCCACGACCACCTCGACCTCCTCGTCCGCGGGAACGCCCGCCGGCGGGATGACCCGACCGGTCACGAACGTCCCGCCCGCGACGTGCTCGACGCGCGGTCGTTCCCCGGTCGGCGGTCGAGCCGCTTCCCGCGCGGTCTCGCCCACCGCCGCCGGGGTCGGGAGCTCGTCCCGATCCCCGACGACGCCCGACCGGGCCCCATCGCTCGCGGAGGCGGCGGCCGCCTCCTCTCCCGCTCCCCGGCCACGCACGAGGAGGACCAGGGCGGCCACGAGCACGATCACGAAGAGGAGTGCGGCGAGGAGGAGGCGGTGCTTCATCGCGACAGGTCCAGGACGACGGTGCGCTCCTCCTCTTCCGTCAGCTCGAAGTCGACCTCGACCGTGCGTCCGTCCGGCAGGCGCGCCACGGCGTGCCACTTGCCCGGAGGCAGGGGGCCGAAGGTGCGGCGCGGGGCGCGCTTGTCGTACCAGTAGAGGTCGAAGCCGCGCAGCTGGCCGTGCTCGAGGCCGGCGGAGTCGCGCAGGCTCAAGGCGACACCGGTGCGGTCCTCGCCGACGCCTTCCAGCTCCAGGGTGACGAGGGTCGCGGGGACGAGCTCGAGGTCCTGCTCCACGACCTCGTCGCTCACCAGCTCGACGGGCCGAGGCGCGGGCGTCGCGAGGCCCGCGCCCAGGGCCTCGAGGAGGACGCGGCCGGTGGGCAGGTTGCCGAACGAGAACCGGCCGCGCGCGTCCACCCGGTGGCCGGAGGGATGCAGCAGTATCCCGCTCGCGTCGCGCGCGTAGACGATCACTCCCGGCACCGGACGACCGTCGGGATCGCGCACCAGGCCCTCGACCACGCCGGAGGGGCCGAGCACGAGATCGACGCCTTCGGTGATCTCTCCCTCCCGCACGAGGACGTCCGTCAGGAGCGCAGGAGCGTAGACGCCGTGGCGGCCCAGGGTCCCGAAGCGCGGATCCGTCGAGGCGAAGACGCGGTACCGCCCGGGCGGCAGGTTGCGGCAGGACCATCCGCCGCTCGTCCGCTTGGGCAGGAGGGTGACGATCTCTCCTCCCGTCCAAGCCGGGCCGCCCTCGGGCCGGCGCTCCACGACCACGTGGAATCCGAAGGGCAGCTCGCCCCCGCCCGGGACCTCGAGGCGGCCGCGCATACCGCCGGTGGGCAGATCGAAGGAGAGCTCGTGCGCGCCGCTCCGGGGAAGCTCGACCTCGAAGAACTGCCCCCGGCTCTCGCCCCCCCCGAACACCCGGAAGAGGACCCAGCCGCCGACCTTCAGATCGAGGGTGAAGCGGCCGTCGGAGCCGGTCATCGAGAAGGCCTGCGCCTCGCGATCCTCCCACGGCCAGGCGGAGACCCGCGCCTCGTTCGCGGGCTCGCCCCCCGAGGTCACGACTCCGGTCACCACGAGGGCGAACGCTTCCGGACCGCCCAGAGTCACCTGCGTCGTCGCCCCCTCGCGCACCGTGGCGCGCCCGTCGAGGGTCCCCGGTCGGTCGCTCTTCGGATAGGCGGTGAGGTCGTATTCCCCGGCGCGGAGGAGCTCGAGCTCGACGCGGCCCGTCGCGTCGGTCTCGACTTCTCTCCGTAACGGATGGAAGGCGAGATCCCGGACGCGAACCGGCACGTAGTCGAGGGGGCTTCCGTCCGCCCCGAGAACCTCGACGACCAGGCGTCCACCCCAAGACAGACGCAGGATCACCTCCTCGCGAGGGGCCCCGAGGCTCAGATCGACCTCGACCGTCTCGCTCGCCGCAAACCCCTCCGCGGTCGCGGTGAGCTCCACCCGCCTCGTGTCGATCCCCTCGATCATGAAGCGGCCGTCCTCCCCGCTGTTCTCCGCGAGGCCCCCCAGGGAGGTGCGCGATTCGCCGGCGATCAGGATCGGATCCACGCGGGCCCCGGCGAAGGGGCGGCCGTCGGGATCGAGGACGATTCCCTCGACGGACGCCGCGCGGGAGAGAACAACGCGGAGCGGCTCTCCGTCCCCCGGGAGCTCGACGCGCCGGGGCGCCGTCCGGCCGAAGCCGGCGGCGTGGACGCGGATCAGCCACTTGCCGGCGGAGAGGTTCTCCCAGCGGAACCGGCCGTCCTCGCTCTCGACGGACAGGTAGTACTCCTCGAGGGACATCGAGATCTCGGAGCTCGGCAAGCCCCGATCCGGCGTCGCCACCAAGCGGTACATCGCGACCGGAACGCCGCTCTCGTCGACCACGACCCCCTCCAGGCCGGGAGGCTCTTGCAGGACGAGCTCGATCCCGGTCGTGCCCGCGGGGAGCTCGAGCCGCTCCACCGTCCAGCCCGCCTCGTTCCAGCGGTCCTTGGCGGTGACGGTCTCCTCCTCCCCTTCGAGATCCTCGACATGCAGGCTCGCCCGTGCGAGGACGTCGTAGGCTCCCGCCGACAGTCCCGACAGGCGAAAGCGGCCCGCGTCATCGGTTTGGGTGCCGATGTGTCCCATCGGGAATCGGCTTCGGTCGGAGGTGACGTGGGCGGTGACCGAGGCATCCGCCACCGTCCGCCCATCGGGTAGCCGGACGATCCCTTCGAGGGAGAGGCCGCGGGAGAGGACGATCTCGACGTCGAGGAGGTCGGGGCCAGGGCCCAGCCCCTCGCGAGAAACCTCTGCGGCAAGGAACCCATTCCCCTCGGCGACGAGCTTCGTCAGACCGGGATGGCAGTTGTCGAACCGGAATCGTCCCTCCTCCTCGGTCCGTCGCTCGCGCGGATAGGACGTCTCGGTCCACGATTCGCCGTCCGGTCGAACGACTTCCGCGGTTCCCTCGACGCGGGCCTCGGCGACGGGATTCCCCTCGTCGTCGACGACGCGACCGCTCACCACGATCCCGTCGACGAGCGGCACCTCCACCACGTTCGTCTCTCCCGGGAGGGCCTCCGCGGATCCTCCGAACCGCACGAAGGGCGGCAGGTCACCGAGGAGGGCGTAGGTATCGGGGCGGCGAAGACCGCCCGCGAGGATCTCGAGGTTCTCGTCGATCTCGAAGGGCCACTCCGGAACGAAGCCGCTGGCGAACACCTGAAGATTCACCGTCTGGCCGACGAGGCTCCGCGGATCGTGCCTCCCCTCCGGATCGGCAATCAGCCGGAAGAGGAGCGCACCTCCGAGCTGGGCCTCGAGGGTGACGTGCTGGGCGGGATCCTCGAGCAGGTAGGGCTCCTCGAGGTAGACGTAGCGCGCGTCGAGAACGAGCCGCGCCGGAACCGAGCCCTCGGGCAGGGTCAGGCGGAAGCCCCCGGCCCCGTCGATGGTTGTCCTTCCGATCTCGCGCAGATCGTAGGGATCGTCCCACCACACGGTCCTCCGGTCCTCGGAGGAATGGCGCTGCAGCACGACTTCGACCTCCTCGTCCGCGGGCACGCCGTCGGGCAGGACGACGCGACCGTTCACGGGCCGTCCGACCTCGGCCCGCACGACCTTCACCGGCTCCTCCTCGGGCACCTGTGCGTCGGTCGACACCGTCGTCTCCGGCGTGGGAAACTCGGCCGGAGCTTCGACCACATCCGGCGCCGCGCCGCCGTGGTCCACGGGAACGGGAGTCTCCTCTCCCCCACCGGGATTTTGCAGGGTGAGCACCGCACCCACGACGAGAAGGAGGGCGAAGACGACGGCCGCGGCGAGCAATCGATGCTTCATTGCGCGAACTCGAGGACGATTGTTCTCTCTTCCTCCCCGGAGAGCTCGAAGTCACTCTCGGCAGCACGGCCGTCCGGAAGGCGCGCCGAAGCGTGCCACTCGCCCGGGGGCAAGGGACCGAACCGGCGCTTCGTCCACGAGGCGGCTTGCAGCCACCCGATGCGGTCGCCGCGCTCCTGGGCGTGCTCGCGGCCGGCGGAGTCGCGGAGGCTCAGGACGAGCGCGGAGGCGTCGCCCTCGAGGCCCTCGAGCTCCACGGTGACCCGCGTGGCCGCCACGAGGTCCAGCTCGATCGTGGCGTGCTTGCCCGGTCCGACCTCCACGACGACGGGCGCGGGCGTGGCGAGCCCGTCCGCGATCGCCTCGACGAGGACCTCGCCCGAGGGGACGGCGGTGATCGCGAAGCGACCGCCGAGGCCGACGGCGTAGCCCTCGGGGTGCAGGAGAGCCCCGGTCCCGTCGCGCAGGAACACGACGGCGCCGGGGACGAGCTTCTCCTCGGGATCGCGCACGACGCCTTCGATCACGCCGGAGGGACGCAGCTCGAGGTCGACGCCCTCGGTGATCTGGCCGCTCCGCACCCGCACGTCGGCGAGCACCTCGGACACGGGAAGGGGGCCCTCCTCGGGATGCGAGTACATGGTGACGATGCCGGTGAAGACGCGGTAGCGGCCGGGGGCGAGGTGCGGGCAGTCCCAGCTCCCGTCGTCGCTCGGTCGGGTGATGACGACGTCTCCGCCGGCCCAGGCGACCCCGTCGTCGCGTTGGCGCTCGACGACGATCTGCGTCCAGCTCGGCAGCTTTCCGCCTCCCGCTCGCGAAACCGTGCCGCGCATTCCCCCCGAGGGCAGCTCGAAGTCGGCCTCGGCCTCGCCGGTCCAGGGAAGCTCGCGATCGAACCACTGCCCCCACCCCTCGTGCCGGTGCGCCGACTCGGCGACCAGGATGGTCGTGGCGCCGCCCTCCACCAGCTCGAGGACGTACCGGCCGTCCGCGCCGGTGCGCGCGGTCACGCCCGCGCCCAGCTCCGCGGGCACCCAGGCCGTAACGCACGCGTCCTCCACCGGGCGGCCCCCGGCGGTGACGAGCCCCCGGAGCACGAGCCCGACGTCCTTCGGCCCGCCGAGCGTCACCTCCGTCGTCTCCTCCTCCCGCACCGTGGCGGTGGCCCGGAAGTAGCCCTTCTGCGGATCCTCCAGGATGGCGAAGATGAAGTACGTGCCCGCGGGCAGCGGTCCGAAATCGAGGTGGCCGTTCGCGTCGGTCTCCTGCTGGTTCCGCTCGCTGATCGCGGCGCTCTGCAACTGGATCGTGGCGTAGCGGCCGGGCTCGCCCTCCTCGTCGAACACGTCGATGGAAAGCACGCCCCCCCACGTCATCCGCAGCACGACGTCGGTCACCTCGTCCCCGCTCTGCACGTCGACCGAGTACGGCACGTTCGGGGCGAGGCCCTCGAAGCTCGCGGTGAGCTCGACGCGGGAGGCCTCGAGCCCCTCGATCACGAAGCATCCGTCGTCCCCGGTCTTCTCGCGTAGACTGCCGTCGGTGAAGTGGGAGTTCCCGCTGATCTGCACCGGCTGCACGCGGGCGCCGGCGACGGGGTTCCCGTCGGGGTCGAGCACGACGCCGGCGATCGACGCGGTGGCGGTGGCCGCGGAGAGCTCGAACCGCAGGGGCTCGCCGTCCCCGGGGACCTCGACCCGCAGCGGCGGTATCGGATGGCGGCCCTGCAGCTCGACGCCGACGATCCACCGGCCGGCAGGGAAGTCCCGCCAGCGGAAGCGGCCGTCCTCGGGCTCGAAGTGCTTGCTCTTGGCGAAGAAGAACATGCCGTGGTCCGCGCCGCCGAGGGTCTGGCCCCGGTCCTCGATCGCCTGCACGGTGTAGGACGTCACCGGCTGGCCGTCCGCGTCGACGACAATGCCTTCGAGAGTCGCCGGGGCTTGAAGCACGAGCTCGAGGTCGTCCGTGCCCGCGGTAACTCCGTGCCGGGCCGCCGTCCAGCCCCCCTCGTTCCGCCGAAGCTCCATCCCCGCGACGACTTCGTCCTCCGTCTCGAGGCTCGCGCTGGCGAGCGCGGCCTTCGCGGACACGTCGTAGGCGCCCTCGTCGAGTCCGGTCAGGGTGAAGCGTCCCTCCTCGTCGGTGGTGACGCTGGTGCGTCCCGGAAGGGAGGGCCCCGAGGCGCTCGAGGCGCGATGGGAGATCGCCGCGCCGGAGACCGCGCGCCCGTCGGGCAGCCGCACGACGCCTTCGAGGGAGAGCCCGCTCGATAGAACGAGTTCGAGGTCGAGGATCTCCGGGCCCGGACCGAGCTCGTCGGCCGGAATCGTCGCGTCGAGAAAGCCGTCGGCCTCGACGATCACCTCGGTGATGCCGG
>CAYRXS010000117.1:0-19703 GCA_964428225.1 uncultured Planctomycetaceae bacterium | reverse complement strand
TCGGGACCGTCGCGAGGACATCCCGCTGCTCGTCGAGCACTTCGTCCGGAAGTTCAACGCGAAGCGGGACCGCAAGATCGGCGGTATCTCGCCCGCGGTCATGGAGATCCTCATGCGCCACGAGTTCCCCGGCAACGTGCGGGAGCTCGAGAACCTGATCGAGTACAGCTTCGTCCTCTGCCACGAGGGGCTGATCGACGTCCACCACCTCCCGGAGGACTTCCGGCCCGCCGGGGGAACGGCCCCCCAACGTCCGGCCGTCTCCCGCTTGAAGTCGGCCGAGGCGGACACGATCCGGGCCACGCTCGCCCAGAAGGACGGACACCTGGCGAACACGGCGCGCGAGCTCGGGATCAGCCGGACCACCCTGTGGCGGAAGATGAAGAGGTACGCGATCTCCTCCGACGATTACCGCCGATAAAACGTTTCGATACGTTGCGTTTCGTGTTCGCAACTATGGAACGTTTCACCGTTGCGGCGGGGTGACGAACCCCTCGACCCCCTCCCTGGGGGTTGGAGAGCGCAAGTGCGCCACCACGGCCCGGTTGCGTCGGCGGGAAACGTTTCACGAGCCCGCGGGAGCGCCCTTTGCCCGGAGGACCGGCCCATGGGATCGGTCCAGCACAAGATTGCCATTCCGCGCTTCGGCGAGTCGGTCGCCCCGTGCTTCGAGTACTCGGCCACGGTCGCGATCTTCCTCGTGACGGACGGCCGGGTGGTGGAGCAGGCGGACTTCGTCCTGCAGAGCCGGCGCGAGCTCGATCGCGTCCGGCTCCTGCGGGACCAGGAGGTCGACACGCTCATCTGCGGAGGAGTGCAGGACCGGTTCGAGGACATCATCCGCGCGAACGGAATCCGGGTCGTCTCCTGGGTGTCGGGGCAGGTGGAGGACCTCCTCGGCTCGTTCCTGCGCGGCGAGCTTCGCGGCGGCTCGGGCCGGCACTCCACCCCGAAGCGGAGTGAGACGGGCCCGCAGAGGTAAAGGCGGTTCACCACGAGAGCCATGAGAGAATACAGCTATCACGTCGAGGCCAAGACCCGGAACGCGAGCCATCGACCCCGGGGGTTCCTGGAGGCCTTCGCGGCGGTTCTGGAGCATTCCAGCTACGGCCTCCCCCTCGACGTCTACTCCCGGCTCAGCACGAAGTGCAGCCGTTGCGCGGCCGCGTGCCAGCTCTACCAGACGACGGAGGACGAGCGGGACATTCCGTGCAACCGCTCGGAGCTTCTCCTGCGCGTGTACCGGCGCTACTTCACGCGCACGGGCATCGTGAAGGCCCGGTTCGGCGACGGCTTCACCCTGACCGACGAGTACATCGATCGGATGGCCGAGGAGTTCTACCGCTGCACGGCGTGCCGGCGGTGCAAGTCGACCTGCCCCATGGGGATCGACCACGGTCTCATGACCCACCTCGCGCGCTGGCTGCTCGCCGAGGTCGACGTCATCCCCAAGGCGCTCGTGGTGTCGGTCCGCGAGCAGCTGGCGGGGATCGGCAACACCTCGGCGATCCCCGTGCCCGCGCTCAAGGACACGTGCGAGTTCCTCGAGGAGGAGTTCGAGGATCTCTTCGACGTCGATGTGAAGTTCCCGATCGACGTCGAGGGAGCCGAGTACGTGTTCTTCCCCGCGGTGTCCGACTACCTGCTCGAGCCGGACACGCTGATGGGCAACGCCGCGGTCATGGCGGTGACCGGGGGCTCGTGGACGATCGGCACCGGCAACTACGACGGGATCAACTACGGCCTGTTCTACAGCGACCGCATGATGGAGCGGATCGTCAAGAACGAGGTAGCCGAGCTCCGGCGCCTGAAGGGCAGGAAGATCCTCATCGGCGAGTGCGGGCACGCCACGCGCAGCGCCTGGTTCGTGCCCACCTTCTGCGGGCCGAGGCCGCCGGAGGTCGTGAATTTCCTCCAGTACACGTTCGACCAGTTCCAGAAGGGGAAGATCCCCCTCAAGAAGGAGCTGATCGAGGAGAGGGTCACCTACCACGACCCGTGCAACATCGCGCGCGCGGGCAAGATCACCGAGGAGCCCCGCGAGCTCCTGAAGGCGATCTGCAAGGACTTCGTGGAGATGACCCCCAACCGCACCGAGAACTACTGCTGCGGCGGCGGGGGAGGAACGGTCTCCATCGACGAGATCCGCGAGTTTCGCACCGGCCCGATGGGGAAACGGAAGGCGGATCAGATCCGGGAGACCGGCGCGAAGTACCTGATCGCCCCCTGCGCGAACTGCAAGAAGCAGCTCAAGGAGGTCTGCGAGGACAACGATCTCGACGAGGTCGAGGTCATGGGTCTGCACGACCTCCTGCTCAAGGTCATCGACTTCGGCCCGTACCGCGAGACGCACCCCTCCGGGAACGGGAAGCCCGAGGAGGAAGAGTAGATGGAAGCTCTGCTGGATTGGGCCCGCGGACCGGTCTTCGTGTTCGCGATCACGTTCCTCGTGCTCGGATTGCTGCGGCACGTGCTGCTCATGGCGTGGGAGATCGTCCGGACGCTGCGCCGCGCGGGCGACAAGACGATTCCCTACCGCCAGGTGGTCAAGGCCACCGTGAGGTGGCTCGTACCGGTGGACAAGATCCGCAACGAGGTGCTGTTCAGCGCGACCTCGATCCTGTTCCACGTCGCCATCCTGATCGTGCCCCTCTTCCTCGCCGGCCACATCGCCCTCTGGGCGCGCGGGCTCGGCGTCTCGTGGCCGGCCGTGCCGAACCTCCTCGCGGACGTCCTCACGATCGTCGCCGTCGTCACGGCCGTGGCCATCGTGATCCAGCGCCTCTCCGCTCGGGCCACGCGGAAGCTCTCGCGGCTCCAGGACTACATGCTGCCCCTCGTCGTGGCCCTGCCGTTCGTGACTGGGTTCTTCGCGATGCACCCCGGCCTGAGCCCGTTCGCCTTCGAGACCGCTCTGTTCCTTCACGTGATGAGCGGCAACCTCGTCCTCATTCTGATCCCCATCACCAAGCTCAGCCACGCCGCGATGCTCCCGAGCGTTCAGCTCGTCTCGGAGGTCGGGTGGAAGTGGCCGTCCACCTCCGGTAGCGACGTGGGAGCGGCCCTCGGCAAGGAAGGAGAACCGGTATGAGCCCCCAAATGGCCATCCTGACGGACACCACCCTCTGCACGGGCTGCGAGGAATGCGTCAAGTCGTGCAAGGAGGTCAACGAGCTCGGCCCGGACGTACCGCGCCGGTGGAAGCTCAACGTCAACGACCTGTCGTCGACCCGCTTCACGACGATCCTGCACCGCAAGGGCGATCGGTCCATCCGCCAGCTCTGTCGTCACTGCCTCGAGCCGGCGTGCGCCTCGGCGTGCCTGGTCGGGGCCCTGCAGAAGACGAAGGAGGGTCCGGTGACCTACGACTCGGACCGGTGCATAGGCTGCCGGTACTGCATGGCCGCCTGCCCCTTCGAGATTCCCCGGTACGACTGGGAGAAGGCCGTGCCGTACGTCCGGAAGTGCACCATGTGCTACGACCGGCTCGAGGAGGGGAAGCTTCCGGGCTGTGTCGAGGCTTGCCCGCACGAGGCGACGATCTTCGGAACGCGCGAGGAGCTCATCGCCGAGGCGCACCGACGGATCGAGGCCGCGCCGGACAAGTACGTGCACGAGGTCGTCGGCGAGACCGAGGTTGGGGGGACGTCGGTGCTGTACATCTCGGACATCCCGCTCGGTTTCCTGGCCGCCAAGCCGGGGCTGGAGGAGCAGCCGCTCCCGGAGCTCACGTGGGCCGCGCTCTCCAAGGTGCCGCCGCTCGTCGTGGGCATGGCCGGTTTGATGACCGGCTTCTGGTGGATCACCGGACGCCGGAACAAGCTCGCCGAGGAGGCACGCCAGGAGGCGGCCGCTCGAGAGGCCGCGGAGAAGGCGTCCGCGGAGCCCGCACCGAAACCCGAAGAGAACGATACGGAGTGACGGAACGATGATCGCTCGGCAACGATGGGTGAAGGCCGTCCTCTGGCTGATCGTCGGCTTCCTGGCCGTGGTGACCGTGGCTCGCTTCCGTAGCGGGCTCGGATCGACGACGAACCTCTCGGACGCCGCCCCGTGGGGCCTGTGGATCGCGTTCGACGTGATGGCGGGCGTGGCGCTCGCCGCCGGTGGGTTCGTGCTGGCCGCCACCGTCCACATCTTCCACCTCGAGCGGTACCACCGGTTCGTACGGCCCGCGATCCTGACCGCGCTGCTCGGATATGCCGCGGTCGCGGTGGGGCTCACGTACGACCTCGGCATGCCCTGGCACATGTGGAACTTCTTCGTCCACCCGCAGCACCATTCGGTCCTGTTCGAGGTAGGGATGTGCGTGATGCTCTACCTCACGGTGCTGTTCCTGGAGTTCAGCCCCGTGATCCTGGAGCACCCGCTGTTGTCGAAGCCGATCTTCAAGACGATCCGCAACGTCCTCACGAGGTTCACGATTCCGCTGGTCATCACGGGCATCGTGCTCTCCACGCTGCACCAGTCCTCGCTGGGGTCCCTGTTCCTGATCGCTCCCTACCGGCTGCACGAGCTCTGGTACAGCCCGATCATCTGGATCCTGTTCTTCGTGTCCGCGATCGGGCTCGGGCTCATGACGGTGACCCTGGAGTCGTGCTTCTCGGCCTGGTTCTTCGGCCACCGGCTGCGCATGAGCCTGCTCGCGGGGCTCGGACGCGCCGCGATCGTGGTTCTCACTCTGTACTTCGTCCTTCGCGTGGGCGACCTCGCGGTTCGAGGCTCGCTCGGTGCGGCGTTCGACGGCTCGTTCGAGGGATTCATCTTCCTCCTCGAGCTCGCACTCAGCGCGGTGATCCCGGTGATCCTCCTGTCGGTGCCTCGCATCCGGAGCCACCCGTGGGGCATGGGCTCGGCCGCCGTCCTGTCCGTGCTGGGCATCGTCGGCTACCGCTTCGACACCTGTCTCGTCGGCTTCGCCCGCCCGGAGGGCGCCTCGTACTTCCCCTCCTGGATGGAGCTCACGGTCACCCTGGGGATCGTGGCGGGAGCGACCCTGATCTTCATCTTCTTCGTCGAGAACCTCCGGGTGTACGAGGAGGAGGAAGAGGACGACGGCCGCGAGGATGCGCTCGGAGAGGAGGGTGAGCCGGCTCGCCCGCGCGTCCCCTCGGCGGCCTTCTCCCCGCAGAGCTTCGCCCTGATCCTGCCGGAATCCCTCGCGGGGCCCCGCCGGTACTCGCTGGCCGCGCTGATCGGCGCGTCCCTGGCCATGGCCTTCCTTCCCGCGGAGGCCCTGTACGGCTCCCGGCCGCTGCCCACGCCCGTATCGCCCCCGCGGGCGGTCGAGGTGATCGTCCAGGAGCGCGGGAATCCGTTCGGCCACGAGTACCTCATCGCCGACGCGAACGCGAGCGAGGATTCCGGAGCCGTCCGCAGGTCCCTCATGGTGCTCGACGGCAACCGGGACGGGCGGATCGTTCTCTTCGATCACGCCATGCACGGCGAGGAGCTGGGGGGCGACGCCTCCTGCGTCCTCTGCCACCACCAGAACCTTCCCTTCGAGGTCCGGTCGGAGTGCC
Organism: uncultured Planctomycetaceae bacterium; assembly: GCA_964428225.1. GTDB lineage: Bacteria > Planctomycetota > UBA1135 > UBA1135 > JBFMCU01. The sequence goes on along the minus strand of CAYRXS010000117.1, from coordinate 14,181 downwards.
ACTCGTGCCACCGGGACATGTACTCGGTGACGGATACGTTCGATCACGTGTCGCACGTCCTCCACCTCGAGGAGGACGAGGGTTGCGTTCGCTGCCACGAAGATCCGAGCGCGGCCAAGACGCGGGAGACCGCGCTGGCCTGTCGCGAGTGCCACGCCGACATGACCGTCGAGGGCTCGCGCGTCGCGCCTCCCGAGGAGGGTTTGACCGGATTCGCAGTCGGCTACATGACCGCGATGCACGAGCTGTGCATCCGGTGCCACGAGGAGAAGATCGCGGAGGAGCCGGAGGCGTACCCCGCGGAGTTCGCCGAGTGTCTCAACTGTCACCGCGACGCCGAGGGCGCCGATCTTCGCAAGCTCGGCCCCTACGTCGTCAACGGCGCCGAGGAGGAGTGATCCCCGTGTCCAGCCACCCGAAGGTTCCCGCGACGACCGACGCCGCCGACATCGGCAACTGGGTCCGAACCAAGCTCTGGGACCAGGTTCCGGTGCGGATCAGCGTCATCAACCGACACTACCGGATCATCGAGGCGAACCGCGCCTTCGAATCCGCCTACGGGGACTGGCAGAACCAGTTCTGCCACGAGGTGTACAAGGGGCGTTCCGAGCGGTGCCGGATGTGCAACGCGGCCCACACGTTCGAGGACGGCCGCATCCGCGTGCGGGAGGAAGAGGGAATCCTGGCCGACGGGCAGCCGACGTACTACCTCGTGCGCGTGGTGCCCATCGTCCGTCCCGACGGGAGCATCCCGTTCATCATCGAGATGTCCACGGACATCACGTACACCAAGAGCCTCGAATCGGAGAAGCTCGAGGCGGAACGCCTGGCGGTGGTGGGGCAAACGGTGGCCGGTCTGGCCCACGGCATCAAGAACCTCCTGATGGGCTTGGACGGCGGCATGTACATGGCGCGCTCCGGCATCGAGCAGGGGAATCCCGAACGGCTGCTCGAGGGCTGGCAGATCCTCGAGGAGAACGTCGCCCGGATCTCGTCCTTCGTGAAGGAGTTCCTCGAGTTCTCGAAGGGAAGGCGACCGGTCGTCAAGCTCACCGACCCGAACTCCCCCGCGACCAAGGTGCTCGACCTCTATCGAGAGACGGCGCGCCTGGCGGGAATCGAGCTGAGCGGAAACCTCGACGGGACCCTCGACCCGGCGTACATGGACGAGAACGCGATTCACACGTGCCTGGTCAACCTCGTCTCGAACGCGATCGACGCCTGCGAGACGAGCGACGATCCGATGGGCCACGTGAAGCTGTCGACCCGCGAGTGCAAGGGCGTGCTCATCTACGAGGTGACGGACGACGGCCTAGGCATGGACTACGAGGTCAAGCAGAAGGTCTTCACCAACTTCTTCTCGACCAAGACCTCGGGAAAGGGAACCGGTCTGGGGCTGCTGACGACGAGCAAGATCGCCCAGGAGCACGGCGGCACGGTTTCGTTCGAATCCGAGAAGGGGAAAGGATCGGTCTTCCGACTCGAGTTTCCCCGGGATCGTCTTCCCACTCCGCAGGAGGAAGGGGATCGCGAAGAACAGGCTCCGGTACAGGACTCGATCCAAAGCTAGAGGAGAACGAACGTGGAATCCGAACAGAAGAAGACGATCCTGGTGGTCGACGACGAGCCGAACGTCCGGGGATACCTCAAGTCGGTCCTCGAGGACGCGGGATTCGAGGTCCTCACCGCGGAGGACGGAGAGCAGGCCTTCGAGATGATCAAGAGCCATCGGCCCGACCTCGTCTCGCTGGACCTGATCATGCCCAAGAGGTCCGGTCACCGGCTCCTCTTCGACCTGAAGCGGGACAAGGAACTGTCCCGGATACCGGTCCTCGTCGTGACCGCGCACGCCCGCGACGAGCTCGGCAAGGACGCCCTGAACGACCTGCTCGAGCACGGGATCATCTCCGGACCGGGGACGTACCTCGAGAAGCCGGTGCGACCGATGACCTACGTCCGCAGCATCCAGCGTGCCCTCGGGATGGAAGAGACGGAGGACGCGGTAGACAAGGTCCAGCTCAAGGAAGAGCTGGGGAACCAGATGCAGGGAGCGAGTCCCGAGGCCCTTCGCAAGGCTCTCGAGATCCTGAAGCAACGCAAGGACGACTGACTACAAGAACCTCGCGGCGCCCACGCTCCGCGATCCGCCCAGAAAAGGAGGTGGTCCCAGTGCCCCCCTCGAACATGAATGGCAAGAAGATCCTCATCGTCGACGACGAGCTCAGCATCGTGAAGTACCTGGAAGCCCTTCTTCAGGATCACGGGTACGAGACGTCCACCGCCATGAACGGCGAGGAGGCGATGGAGCAAGTGAAGAGCTCCGCCCCCGACCTGGTCTGCCTGGACGTCACGATGCCGAAGAAGTCCGGGGTCCGTTTCTATCGCGAGCTGAGGGACCAGCCGGAATACGAATCGGTCAAGGTGGTCGTGGTCACCGCGGTGACCGGCAAGGGCGGCGACCCGGAGCCCTTCCGCAAGTTCCTGGAGACGCGCAAGCAAGTGCCGCCTCCCCAGGAGTTCATCAGCAAGCCAATCGACCGCGACTCCTTCCTCGAGACGATCGCCAGGGTGCTCGCCGCCTGAGCGGGCGCTACTTCCGCGGCACCACCCAGACGTTGCGGTAACGCACCTGGTTCCCGTGGTCCTGCAGGAGCAGGGGCGCGAGGGGCAGCTCCGGGCCGGGAAGACCGGCGGTAGTCGTGCCGGTCACCTCGAACTCGGGGTGGACGAGCCGGCCGTTGTGCCACACCTTCATGCGGGCGTTCTCGGTCTTGGCGCCCGCGTCGTCGAAGCGCGGTCCCCGGAACTCGATGTCGTAGGCCTGCCAGCGCCCCGGCTTGCGGCAGGCGTTCAGGTCGGCGATACGCTGGCCGTAGACCGAGCCGCAGTCGCCCATGCCCTGCTCGAGCCCGAACGAGTCGAGGATCTGCACCTCGTAGCGGCCCATCATGTAGACTCCGCTGTTGCCGCGTCCCTGCCCGCTCGCGTCGGGCATGAGAGGGACCATGAACTCGACGTGGTAGAAGCCGTCCGCGAATTCCTCGCGTGAGAGCAGGTCGCTCGTTCCCGGCACGACCTCCATCGCTCCGTCGAGCAGCTTCCACTTCGCGTCGCCTCCACCCTTGCGGTGGGTCCAGGCGGAGAGATCATCGCCGTCGAACAGCGCAACGGCGCCCGGCGGCGGCGGAGGCGAGTAGTCCGGCCCGTCGATCGCCCAGCGGATCCCCTGGATCAAGTGCTCGAGGAAGGGCGGAGCCTGCCACACCTCGGGGCGATGACCGAGGGCGGTGTAGAACACCCGACCCCGGCCCCAGTCCCGGCACCAGGCGATGGCGTAGTCCTCGTCCTCACGGGCGCCCTTCGTGATATCCACCGAAGAAGGATCGAGCGAGAGCAGCACCCGCACGGGATGGCGGGTCAAATTCGGGAACTGGTAGATCTCGTCGGTGATGGTCAGAGCGTCGCCGAGGTGCGCGACCGCGGGATGCGCACGATCCTCCACACGGATCCGAACGTCCTGATGCCACGGATGCCCGCTGAACCGCCCCGCGACGAGCTCCATGTACGGAGCGAACTCGTACAGCGTGTCGGTCGCGGAGTGCACCCCTACGAAGGCACCTCCCTCGTGGATCCAGTCGATCAGACCCTGGAGGTTCTCCGGTGCGATCGGCAGCTCGCCGGTCGTGTAGAACACCACCGCGGCGAATTCGTCGAGGACGTCGCGACGGATCATCCCGCAGTCCTGGGTCGCGACCACCTCGAGCTTCCCGGCAGCGGCCTCCACGAGCTGCGCCTCGGCGTGCGAGAGCTCGTCCGGGGCTGAACGGCGAACGACGCCGTGCACGGCCCCCGCAGAGTGGGTGAGGAACAGGACGCGGGGAATCTCGCGCGCCTCGGGAGCCGCCCCGTCCTGCACGGGAGCCAGGAGGGAGACGACGGACGACAGCAACGGCAATGCGAGAGACATCATGGGTTCACCTTCCCTTGGAGTCCGATCGGTCTTCCTCCGGTTCCACACCCTCCGGTGGAGGCGCGAGCTCGCCGAGGCTCAGGTACGCCCAGATGGCCTCGCCCTGTCGCCGGAGGTCACCATCGTAGACCTCGGCGAGCGTGCTCACACCCCCCGTGCCGAAGTCGGGCATGCGGCTGCCGAGCTTGTAGCGCTGGGGGTTCTGGATGTAGGCGCGGAACCACTCGTACCGGATGCGCTCCGCGAAGCTCGTGAACGCCGGCCCCGGCGTGGTCACCGGCGGCCGGTCGCGATAGACGTGACAGGTGATACACGCGAGCTGGTCGCGCCCGAGGAGCCGACGCCCGGTCTCGATCGCCTCGTCCGTGGCCTCCGGCGCCTCGACATCCTCGTCGGCGACGATCCCCTCGCGACGCGGGAGCTGCTCGACCAGGGCCTCGACGTTCCCCGCTCCGAATCGCGGCATGCGCAGGTCCAGGTATGGACGAGCGCGCGCCCCGTCCACGAGCGCGCGCCGGGTCCCCTCGCTCGTCAACCGAAAGGCGGTCCCCGTCAGATCCGGAGCGAGGCGACCTTCGTCCAGGAGGTCCTCACCCTCGAACGTGTTCGTGAAGTAGACGCGGAACGGCTCGGGCGGCCCGCCGATCCCGTCCTGCTCATGGCACGCGAGGCAGCCGAGCCGCTCGAACGTCGTCGCCGCCTCGTCGATGGGGGCGCCGGCGTCCACCACGTCCGGAATCGACGCGAGCCCCTCGGCCAGCCGCGCGCGCTCGTCGTCCGAGAGGTCGTAGCGCGGCGCTCGGCCGACCGGCGCCGACGCGCAGCCGGCATCCGGCGCGCTCCGGACCGCCTCCATCGACGGACGAGAGGGCTCCGACAGGGTCAGTCCCAGGGGATCGTGACACGACCGGCACGACTTCGAGGCGTACAGCTTGCGTCCTCGCTCGGCGAGCGCGGACTCGGGATCGAGGGGGGGCTCGGCCTCTCCCCACCGCGCGAGCAGATACGCGGCGATCGCGCCGGCCTCCGCCTCGGACAGGTCGGACGAGGGCATGCGTCCGCGAGGACGAATCGCGACGGGATCGCGCAGGAAGGACACGAGGCCGCGCGCGCTCCACTTCGCCTCCGGGCCGAGGAAGGGCGCGATCACCTCGGCGTCCGGGATCTCGCCCGGCAGCTCCTCGTCCGCGAACACCTCCGCCGGCGAGGCGAGAGCCCCGTGGCAGGGAACGCATCCCACGGCATGGTACAGCCGACGGCCGAGGTCGGGATCGGCTTCCGCGGACGGCGGCGCGGACGCGGGATCCTCGCGGCGGCTCGTCAGGAAGTGGACGAGCGCGCGCACCTCGTTCTCCGCGAGCTCCTCGTCCGCGAAGAGGGTGGGCATGTCGGCCCCGGGCTTCACTTCGCGCGGATCACGTATCCAGCGCTCCATCCACGAGGGAGACAGACGATCGGCGACCCCTTCGAGCATCGGGGCGAAGCGACGGCGCAGGACGTTCGGGCCGGTCTCGGAAACGTGGCAACCCGCGCACCCCTTGCGCTCCACGAGCGCCCGTCCCCGAGCGCGGCGCTCCGCGGGCGTGGCCGGCGACCCGGGCGGACGCACCTCCGTGGAGGGAATCGGTTCGAGCGGAAAGCCGCCGGTCTCCGAGGGCAGGAGCTCCCAGAGGGTGCGCAACCGCGCCGGAGCGTCCTCGCGGCGTCGGAAGTCGACCCGCACGGACACGATGCCCGCACGCAACGAAACCGGCTCGTCGACGACCGCCTCGCCGTCCCCGGTCTCCAGGCGAGCGAGGACGTCGCCGTTCTCGGAGGCCACGCGGAGCTCCGCGTCTCCCCCGGCGACCTCGAGCCCGAACCGGTAGGCTCCGTCGTCGAGGACGGTCAGCCCGCCCTCGAACCGCGCCTCGAATACCGACCGCTCGTTCTCCGGATGCACCGTCTGTCCCGGCTCGAGGGCGAAGGCGGCGCAGGGACGAAGAACGCTCACCGCGCGATCGCCGTCGCGACACGTGAGCCTCCAGCCGTCGGACCCCTCGTCGCCCGGGAGGCCCGGCGAGCCCGTGAGCACCGCCAGGAGCGCGGCCACCACTGCGCGGCCGCCCGCGCGCGAAAGTCGGAACGTCGACATCGTCGGCAACCCGAACCGGGCTCGTCGCGTTCGATCCGGGGCGCGGATGATAGCGAAACCGTCGGGGGGATCCCCTTGTGAAGCGAGCCGGCGTCCGCGGGAACGCCGGCTCGTCGGTTCGACCTCGACCGGTCGATCAGAAGGCCACGAAGATCTCCTGGAGGTTGCTGACGGGGAGTGGGTACCCCACGCTCAGGTTCACCGACTGGGCGAAGAACGTGGTGAAGGTGATCCCGTGGGTCCCCTCGTTCCACGTGTGCCACCCCTTGCCCTCGACCGCGTTTACGGGCAAGAAGTAGAGCTCGCTCCAGTTGTTGCCGATGTCGAGCATGCAGAGCGGATGCGAGCTCGGCAGGTCGCTCGTGGAATACGCGACGAAGTGCAGGTCCCCCGGCTGCCCGGCGATGATCACGTCCACGCCCAGGAACGACCCGACGTAGTTGCCGGGATCCCCGGTTCCCACCTGGAGCACGAGAGGATCGGGGGCCACGACGTCGACGGGGTGGTCGTCGAAGTCGGTGGTCTCCCGGACGGTGACCGTCGCCAGCCCGAGAGCACCGACCTGGGGCATGTCGAACGAGATTCGGCCCGCGGTCCGGCGCGTGACGGAGCCGGGATCCACGGGCGTCCCGTCCACCTCGATCGTCGACCAGTCGCTGAACCCGGTTCCGAAGATCTCGATCTCCTGCCCCGTCCCGGGCATCAGGCTCGGGATGGAGCTCGGCGTGATCTGCGTGATGTCGATGGGGTCGTCCGTACCCGCGTTCGGATCGAAGCCGTCGAGCGTCCCCTGCCCGGTCCCCAGCGGATCGAGGTAGGGAGCCACCATGGCCCACTGCGCCGCCATGCGCCCGTAGTAGTCGTCCACCGGATTACCGCACGTCGCGGCCCCGTAGGAGAGCTGGCCGATGTGCCGGTTCTGCGGATCGAAGAGCGGGGCGCCCGAGGAGCCGGGCTCGGTCGCGCCGATCTCCCAGTCGAGGATGTGCCACCACGTCGAGGACTTGACGGGAGCGTCGTGGTCGAAGCTGATCTTCTTCGGATCGCCCTGGGGATGGTGGATCGTGTAGGTGTCGGTCGGGATGGCATCGGTCCAGTCCCAGCCGGCGAAGTACACGTCGTAGCTCTCCGGGAGCTGGTCCGTGATCTCGACGAGTCGAAAGTCCAGCGGCACGTCGGCGGCCAGCTCGATCGAACCCGACACCGCATCGTTCATCGACGAGGTGCCGGTGCCGCACCCCGACATCTGATAGTTGAACACGAAGACCCCGTTGGCGAGATCGCCGCAGTGCTCGGCGGTCAGGAGGAGCTGCCGCCCGTCCTCCGCGGTGTTGTTCAGGAGCGCTCCGGAGCACTTGAGGCCGCCGTTGATGAGGTGCACGGTGGCCGCGATCTGATCGGGATAGGGCGCGCCTTCCGGACAGGCGACGTCCACCTCGCACCATCCCGCCACGGTCTGCTGTCCCCCGGCGCCCCGCCGCAGCATGGGGATGACGCCGCGGTAGTCGTGGACCACGGTGCGGATGCCGAGCCGTCCGGGCCACCGCGTGTCCGCAGGCTCGTGGTACTCGAGCGTGACCGCGCTGCCGGGGATCGGCTGGATGGCGAACTGGCCGTTCGGCTGGTGGTTCAGGTGCGTGTAGGCTCCCCGGACGACCTCGCGCGCGTCGTCGTACGCCCAGAGCTCCGCCCCGGGCGGGATCTGGAAGGTGCCGAGCACGAAGCTGATCGAGAGTGCGTCACGCGACTCGACGCGCAGCCTCCAGAGGCGGCCGCCCTCGGGGAGGTTCTCCCAGACTCCGGAGTTGCCGAAGGCGAGATCCACCTCGTGCGAGTAACCGAAGCGGAGGGCGGCTCCCTTCGCCGCCGCGGCGTCCTCCTCGAACAGCGCCTCGACGTCGACCTCGGGCAGGGTCACGGTCGGGACGGGCTTGCCGGGGGCGCGATACTGGCTGGGAGGGACTCCTCCGTACTCGCGCTGGGCGTGCAGGGGCGAGGCGGCCAGGCCCAGAAGCAGAACGAGACCGGGGAGAAGGCTGCGGATCCGGCGGTGTGCGGTCATCGGCTCGTCGATGGCGGGAGTGATGGTGAGAGACCCCCCATTCTACGAGTACCCCACTCTGACGGGGCCGAGACCTGAAAACGGGATTCCTGTCCGAGCCGACGCGGTTTCGGCCCCTGCGCGGCGCGGGGGACCCTTCTCGCGGGCGCCGCTCGCGGCGAGCGCCCCGGGGAGATCCGGAGCGCTCGCCGTCTCGGTCGATCAGGTGCCGAGGATCAGATCCAGGGCGTTCGTGAGCTGGGCCACGCCGCCCAGGTTGTTGAGCAGGCCCTGCATGAAGACCGGAAGGCCCACGAAGGCGGGATCGTTGGGGATCAGGATGTTGTGGTAGCTGATGCTCGATCCGCCGCCCGCGATGTTGGTCAACATCCAGGGCGAGGAGATGTCGATCAGCAGCTCACCGATCGCCGTCATCACGCCGATCAGGGGCGCGGAGTAGCCGACCGTGAAGGTGAGGCCACTGGCCCCGACGGAGCCGCCGTCGATCTGCGCAGTCCAGGTCGTGCCGAGGACCGGGAGATCGGTGCTCGAGTAGATGTCGGGGTTCACGCCGGAGCCGTTGCGGGACGAGACGCTCGCTCCCGAGCCCGTCGACACCGTGATGTAGCCGGTTCGGGTCCTCGTGTCGTTGCCGTTGGTACCGGTGACCGTCAGCGTGACGGTGAAGGTGCCGGGGAGAGTGTAGGTGTAGCTCGGATGCCGCACCCCCGACGTGCCACCGTCCCCGAACGTCCAGGCCCACGTGTGGAGGCCCGTGCCGGTGGACTGATCGGTGAAGTCGACGTCCAGCGGGGTGTATCCCGAGGTCGGGCTTCCGATGAACTCCGCGGTCGGATCGCTGCCGCCGTTCGGATCGTAGTGGTCGATCGTGGTCTCGCCGGTGCCGAGCGGGTCGAGATAGGGCCCGACGTAGGCCCACGTCTTGGACAGGCGGGGGTAGTAGTCGTTGTACGGATAGTCGCAGGTCGCCTGGCCGCCGTAGAGCGCGCCGATGAAACGACCCTGGGGCGTGTACAGCGGCGAGCCGGACGAGCCGGGCTCGGTCACTCCGTCATCCCACTGGACGATGCGCCAGTCGTTGCCGGACTTCACCGGCGAATCGTAGTCGAAGCTGATCTTCTTCACGCCTCCCTGCGGATGGTGGGTGGCCACCGTATCGGAGGGCGCGACGTCGGTACGGTCCCAGCCCGCGTACACGGGGTCGTAGCTCAGGGGGATGGTCGGCGTGATGCGGGCGAGCCGAGTATCCCTCGACGAGTTCGCCGCGAGCTGGACCGATCCCTGAACCGTGTGGTTCGTGGGGGCGGATCCGCTACCGCAGCCCGACCTCTCGTAGTTGAAGCGGAAGACGGCGGAGTTCATCGATCCGCAGTGGTAGGCGGAGATGTAGAGCTGGTCTCCGTCGTGCGCCGTGTTGTTGATCAGGGATCCGCTGCAGAGGTATCCGCCGAGGATGATCAGCGTAGTGGCGTTGATCTGGTTCCACCAGGGATCGCCCTCGGGGCAGGCGACGTCATTCTCGCACCAGCCCGCCTTCGCGCCGCCGCCGGACTTCTCGTAGAGAGAGAAGATGTCGGTGTAGTCGTGGATGACGCTGCAAATGCGGATCTCACCCGGGGCGTCGACCCCGGCGGGCTCGTAGTACTCGAACGTCACCGCGTCGCCCTGGATGGGCTGGATCGCGAACTGGCCGTCCTCGTTGTGGTTCTCGTGGGTGTAGGCCCCGCGAACCGTGCCGTGGTCGTCGTTGTAGACGAAGAGCTCGCCACCCATCGGCACCTGGTACCGCGAGAAGAGGAAGCTGAGCGAATAGGCACCCTCGGAGGCGATGCGCAGGCGCCAAACCCGGCTGCCGTCCGCGAACTCGTCCCAGACGCCCGAGTTGGCCATGGAGAGGTCGACCTCGATCGCGTCACCGAATCGGAAGGGCTGGTTCTTCGTGCGTAGGGCGTCTTCGGCCTGCAGCGCAAGGACGTCGACTTCGGGCATGGCCTCCGTGGGGACGGAGCTTTCGAGCCGGTTGTCCGCCGTGTACGGGGCACCCCCGTACTCGAGCTGAGCGGAGGCCGGAGCCAGGGAGAACAGGGCGGCAACCGCCGCCAGCGCCAACGGGCCGCGGGCCCGGGAGAGTCGTATGGACATGGGGTGTCTCGAAGGGGGTTGGTGGGGGGATCGGCCGCCGTTCGCGAATCCCCGCTCTCGGGCGGCGGTTCGGCACGTCGCGAAGCGACCTCCAGAACATCTTGACGGCCGGGCCCCGCCTGCGAGTTCAGGCAATCTCGCGGGAATCCGCCTTCTTCCCCATGCGCGAGGGAGCTCGGGAGGCTGCCACCACCCCAACTCCTTGTCATCCTGACACTTAGGGCGAATCCCCCCCGGAAGGCCCGCCGGCGCCGATTCGGCCAATCGCCGGGTCCGCCCGCGCCGCCCGGACACGAAACCGCCCCGGGAGGATCGGAGGGTGAGCTCCGATGCCCTCGGGGCGAGAGTCGGTTCGGATCGCGGCCGAAGGGACCGCGCTTCGTCTCACGAGGGTCAGGCGACCTCGTGCATGTGGACGTCCTGCTGCGGGTACGGGATGCTGATCCCGGCCGCGTCGAAGCGGAGCTTCACCGCCTCGTGGGTCGCCCAGTAGACGTCCCAGTAGTCCGCGGTCTTCACCCAGGGGCGAACGACGAAGTTCACGCTGGAGTCGGCGAGCTCGGAGAGCGCGACCACCGGGGCGGGATCGCTGAGCACGAGATCGTTCTCCTCGAGGATCTTCACGAGGAGCTCCTTGGCGGCCTTGATGTCGTCGTCGTAGCCGATGCCGAACACCATGTCCACGCGGCGCGTGTCGTGGGCCGAGAAGTTGACGATGTTGCCGTCGGTGATCGCCGAGTTCGGGATCGTGACGCGCTTGTTGTCCGGAGTCTTCATGACGGTGGCGAAGACCCCGACCTCGAGCACGACTCCGGCGAGACCCGCCACCTCGACGAAGTCACCTTCCTTGAAGGGCCGGAAGCCGATCAGCATGACCCCGGACGCGAAGTTGCCGAGCGAGCCCTGCAGGGCGAAGCCGACGGCCAGGCCCGCGGCAGCCAGGATTGCCACGAATGACGTGACCGGAAATCCGAGCCGGTCCAGGGCCGAGATGACGACCAGGGTCATCAGGATCATGTAGAGGATGCTGCACAGGAAGTTCGTCAGCGTCGAGTCGACCTTCTTGGACAGAATCCGGCGGACGATGCCCTTGAGCATCTTCGCCACCCACCAGCCGATGATCAGGACGAGCAGGGCGGTGACGATCCTCATGCCCCAGTCCGGGCCGCGTTCGATGAACCAGTCTTTGATGGTCTCCATGGGGGAATTCCTCCTCTTTCTTCGGGGTGGGGGGTCGAGCTCAGAAGCTCCAGCCCACGCTCAGAATGACGCGGTGGTCCATCCTGTAGGCGTACCGAGCGGGGGTGTTGTCGTAATCCATGACCCACTGCAGCTGGGCGAACATGCTGTCCGTAAGGGAAGCGCGGCAGCGGGTGTCGAGCTTGGAGTAGAAGTCCTCGATGTCCTCGACGCTGGGGAACATCTCGGCGGTCTGTTCGAAGACCACGGTCTCGGTCAGGTTGTTCTGGTAGGCGTAGGCCGCGCGGACCGCGATGTACTCCTCGTCCTTGCCGATCTCGAACCGCTCGGCGAAGTAATCGAGGCCTCCTTCGGCGGAGAACTTGACCTTCTCGTCCTCGCGGAATTGATAGCCGATCCCGCCGCCGCCGTAGTAGCGGATGTCGAGGTTGGCGAACGAGTCGTGCTCGGCGCCGGCGTGGCCGAGGTAGTAGAGCTTCTCGGTCGCGAAGTAGTCGTACTTGCCGCTGCCCCCCATGTTGCGCTGGGTGATCTCGGACTTCTTGTTGATCTCCTGCTCGGAGTAGTTCCAGAAGGCCTTCACCGTCCAGCGGTCCTTCTCGGCCCGGCGCTCGGCATCGAAGCCGGCGGCCGCGTTCATGGTCTCCGTGTTTCCGTCGGTGAAGGTCAGGCCGAAGTTGACGGTGCCGGTCCACTTGGGCGCCTCGGCTTCCTCGGCTTCCTGGAGCAGGAGGCTCACGGGCGCCTCGGGAGCGCCGACGGAAGGTGCCGGTCCCTCGACGAGGGCGGGGGCGGAGAGAAGGAGGAGGGAGGGGATGAGAAGCTGTGAGATCATGATTCCGTCCGGGGGCAAGAGCTCTGCCGCGCGGGGATTCTCGGGCGAGCCGAGACAACGAATGGAGCCTTCAGGGGGGCTCCTCCCGATTTGGGGGGAGAGATTCTCGCTGGAAGCACTCGAGAATCCAGAACGCTCCCCGCCCTTTCGAGCGAGGAGCGTTCACGAGACCGGAAAACCGGGAGATCTCGGCGGCGGCGAACGTCAGCCGCCGACCTGGAATACGACCCCCTCGGTCAGCCCGAACTTGACGCCGAAGGCGACGGAGGGATCGAGGATGAGCCCTTGACCATAGGCTTCCATTCCGATGAGGCCGGGATCGTTCGGGATGTTCACCGAGATCGGAGCCGGATTGCCCGCCCCGGTCCACACCGGTCCGGTCAGGGCCAGCGCCGGATCGGGCGGCGCGATGCTGATCAGGAGCTCGCCGTTCGCCCCCGCTCCCGACATTCCGTAGCCGGGGATCAGCGTCCCGGCGGGATAGCCGGGATCCGGAAGCGCGGAGACGAACAGGAAGGTGAGCGCGCCCGAAGCCTGGGTCCCCAGCGGATTGTCGATCCCGAGGACCGCGGTATCACCGATCGACGCGCTGCCCGAGATGATGCTCATGCTGCCGGACGGATTCACGCCGCTGCCGTACACGAACATGTTCCCGGGAGACGCCTCCACCTGCGCGAGCGAGAGGGCGTCGATGTTCCAGCCGCCGAACTCCACTCCGCCGTCCGAGTACAGCCGGAACTCGACCGTCACGTCCGGATCGCCGGCGGCCTGGGTGGAGATGTCGAGCAAGACCGGCATCCACCTCGTGTCGATCAAGTTTCCGCTGGCCGGATTCTCCCACACCTGCACGCCGTCCACGAGGATCTGGGCCTGGTCGTAGATGCCCTCCTCGACGGTCAGCCACCGCTGGAACTCGAGCCGCACGTTCACGGCGCTCGAGCAGTCGATGGACGGGGACTTCAACCAGTTCCCGGTGTCCGAGGCGTATTCGCCGTTCCAGCCGGAGGCGCCGAGGTCGTTGGCCCAGACGTTCGAGCCCTCGTAGGCCGACGTGGGATCTCCCACCTTGCCCTGCGGAGCTCCCCGCTGCCAGTCGTCCTGGGTCGCGAACTGCCCGTGGGTCCAGCCCTGGTCGCTACCTCCCTCGAAGCCGGTCTCGTAGTACACGGTCTTGACGCCGACGAAGAACCTGTAGGCCGGACCGCCGACGTCCGCGCCCTCGGGCACGGTCTCGGTCGCGCCCTGGTCGTCGAAGGCGGTGATGTAGTAGTGAATGTCGATCAGAGACACGAACGAGGGGATGGAACCCTCGTAGTCACCGCCGCCCACGTCGGTCATCGCCACCGTGGTGAACGTCACCCCGTCGGTGGAGTAGCTGAGCTCCACGTCGGTGACGGTGGCCCCGCTCAGGCTCACCACGTTGGCGGTCACCGGGTGCGGATCCCACGCGTCCGTCGTGTCGGAGAGCGGGGTGTGCGTGATGAGCATGTCCACGAGCTCGGCCTTGGAGACCGCGGCCGCCAGGATTCCCTTGACCATCATCTCCGACAGTGCCCAGTCGTTGGTGGACAGCGAGGTGTTGTCGCTCGAGGTGTGAATGTACGGCGAGTACTGGGAGACGTCCTCGAAGGGGAAGGAGGCGGGATAGCCCTGTGCGTTGTACGACGCGTGGTCCGACGAGCCCCCGGACATGCTCCCGTACTTCGACGCCCAGTTCGACACGTAGAGCCCGCCCGCGGCGTCGATGAAGGCGTTCAGGCTGGAGCTCGTGTTGTTCGTGACGAAGTAACCGTTCACGACCCTCGCTCTGTTTTTCCTGAACTGTGGTCCTGAAGCGG
>CAYRXS010000116.1:0-19818 GCA_964428225.1 uncultured Planctomycetaceae bacterium | reverse complement strand
CCCCCGACATTCAGCTTGGGAAGCTGACACTCTACCAACTGAGTTACGCCCGCGGGTGAGAGGGGGGGGCGTGAAGGTACTGCGTCGGGGGGATGGTTCTAGAGGCTGGGGGGGATTCCTGCGCGCGAGGCGCGGAGAGGGAGCTGGGGCGTTCCGAGGGAGCATCGGGGAGGCGCGGCGTGGCGGGGTCGGGGAGGGGGGATACCATGGCGGGACGGCCACGGAGGATGGACCGGCGGGAACACGAGGAACACTGGATGACGAGAACGAAGACGATCATCGGGGTGAGCGCCCTCGCTCTGCTCCTGGGCGGGAGAGGGATCGCTCAGAAGAGACCGGGCGGAGAAGACACGGCGGAAGAGATCGCGGCACGGCTGGCCCGCGTCGACACCGCCAGCCTCCACCTCGCCATCGACGACCTCGACACGCGGTTCCCCGACCGGTATCCGCGAGGAGACGAGCTCCTCGAGCGAGTTCGGACGATCGATGCGCGGATCGCCGCGCTCGACGGTGAGCCCGACCCCGAGACGGCAGCGACGGTCATCGAGGACTTCGAACGACTGCGCCGCGAAGCCCTCACCGCCAACCCCCTCGTCGCCGAACACCCGATCCTCTTCGTCACCCGAAGACAGTACAAGCCGGATCACCACAACACCGCCACGCTCTTCCAGGTCGGAGAGGTCAACACCTTCAAGTTCGACGGAGGCAGCGCGCTGAAGTGCATCGACCTCGGCCAGGGCGGCGCCGTCACCACCCTGCTCGAGAGCGAGAAGGGCGTCATCCGGGATCCCGAGCTGCACTTCGACGGACAGAAGATCGTCTTCTCGATGCGACACGACACCGAGGACGACTACCACCTCTACGAGATCGGCATCGACGGCAGCGGGCTGAAGCAGCTCACCTTCGCGTCCCCGGTGGCCGACGTCGATCCGACATACCTGCCGGACGACTCCATCGTCTTCTCCTCCACGCGCGAACCGAAGTTCTGCATGTGCAACCAGCACATCATGGCGAACCTGTTCCGCATGGACGGCGACGGAGCTAACATCCACCAGATCGGAAAGAGCACCCTGTTCGAGGGACACGCCGCTCTCCTGCCCGATGGAAAGATCCTCTACGACCGGTGGGAATACATCGACCGCAACTTCGGCGACGCCCAGGGACTGTGGACCGTCAACCCCGACGGCACGAACCACTGCGTCTACTGGGGCAACAACACGAACTCGCCGGGGGGCGTGATCGACGCCCGGCCCATCCCCGGCACGCAACGCGTCCTCTGCATCTTCGGATCGTGCCACGACCGGCCCTGGGGCGCCGTGGCCATCCTCGATCGACGACTCGCCCTCGACGGACGCGACGCCGTGATCCGCACCTGGCCCGCGGACGCGATCGAGCGCGTGGGGAAGGGGAACTGGGACGCCTTCGTCTCCGTGCGCCCGAAGTACGAGGATCCCTGGCCCCTCGACGACACGTACTTCCTCGCCTCGCGCATGACGGGCGAGGGCGAGCAGATGGGCATCTTCCTGCTCGACGTCTTCGGCAACGAGCTCCTGCTGCACGCCGAGGAGCCGGGCTGCTACGACCCCATGCCCGTCGCGCCCCGGCCGCGACCCCTGCCCGTCCCCCCGCGACGCGACCTGGCGCAGGCCTCCGGACGCTTCCTCGTCGCCGACGTCTACGAGGGCACCCACATGCAGGGCGTCGAGCGCGGCTCGGTGAAGTGGCTGCGCGTCATCGAGTCGCCCGAGAAGCGCTACTTCACCAACCCCGCCTGGGGCGGACAGGGCGTCCAGAAGCCGGCCATGAACTGGCACGACTTCAACAACAAGCGAATCCTCGGCACCGTCCCCGTGGAGGAGGACGGATCCGCGTACTTCGAGACACCCGCCGACACCTACGTCTACTTCCAGCTCCTCGACGAGGAAGGGATGATGGTGCAGAGCATGCGCAGCGGGACCATGGTGCAGGGGGGAGAGACCGCGGGCTGCGTCGGCTGCCACGAGGATCGACACAGCGCGCCTCCCACCCGCCTGTCCACGGCGCCCCTCGCCGTCCGGCGCGCGCCGAGCGAGCTCGAGGGCTGGTACGGGCCGGCCCGCCTCTTCAACTACGCCGCCGAGGTGCAACCCGTCCTCGACCGACACTGCGTCGGCTGCCACGACTACGGCCAGGACGCAGGGGTCGCGCTCAACCTCGCCCCCGACCGCACCACGACCTTCAACACCTCCTACAACGAGCTGTGGCGTAAGAAGCAAGTGGCGGCCATCGGCGCCGGACCCCACGCGACCCAGGCGCCGCGCGCGTGGGGATCCCACGCGAGCCGGCTCGTCACGACCCTGCGCGAAGGGCACGAGGACGTCGAGCTCTCCCGCGAGGAATTCGATCGCATCGTCACCTGGGTGGACCTCAACTCGCCGTTCTACCCCCGCTACGACTGCGCCTTTCCCCAGAACCTCGCGGGGCGCTCGCCGCTCACGAACGAGCAGACGAACCGCCTCGTCGAGCTCACCGGCGTGCCGTTCACGAAGATCGCGGCGCACAACTCGAATCAGGGGCCGCAGGTCAGCTTCGATCGGCCGGAGCTCAGCCCGTGCCTCGACTCGCTCCGCGACGCGAACCCGGAGGGCCACGCCGAAGCCCTTGCCATCATCCGGGCCGGGGCCGCGACCCTGCGCGACGTCCCCCGCGCCGACATGCCGGGATTCGTGCCCTGCGAGGAAGATCGGCGCCGCGAACGCGCCTACGCCGCGCGCCGCGAGATCGAGGAACGCAACCGCGAAGCCATCGAGAAGGGAGGGAAGATCCATGACGGCACGCCCGAGTAGGGGGGCGCTCGCGCTCTGCGCGGCCCTCGCCGCGACCGCCTGCGAGCTCAGCCCCTCGGCCCCGCCTCGCCCGGACGAGGACGCCCACCCCTCGCCGGTCGCGATCGTCGCGGACGCGGCGGGCGAACGAGCCTACGTCGCCCTGCCCGGCACCTGGCGCGTGGCGGTGCTCGACGTCGCGGCGGAGGAGACGATCGCCGAGCACGAGCTCCCCGATCCCCCCGGGGGCCTCGCCCTGTCCCCCGACGGCGCGCGCCTGTTCGTCGCCGGGGCGGCTTCCGACGGCAGGATCCACGAGCTCCGGCTGTCCGACGGCGACCTCGTCCGCAGCATTCCCGCGGGGCACACGCCGCTCTCTCCCGTGGTGCACCCGGACGGCGCGACGCTCTACGTGTGCAACCGCTTCTCCGACGACGTGGGCGTCATCGACCTCCGCACCGGGGAGACGCGCGCGCGTATCCGCGTTCCCCGCGAGCCGGTCGCGGCCGCGATCACCCCCGACGGGAGCACGCTCGTCGTCGCCAACCACCTCCCCGCGGGCGCGGCGAACGGGGACTACACCGGCGCCGAGATCACCGTCATCGACACCGCCGCCGAGCGCATCGTCGCCTCGATCGCCCTGCCCAACGGCAGCACCGGTCTGCGCGACGTCTGCGTGTCTCCCGACGGCCGCCACGCCTACGCGACGCACATCCTCGGGCGCTACGGCCTGCCCACGACCCAGCTCGACCGCGGGTGGGTGAACACGAACGCGCTCAGCGTGATCGAGCTCGAGGGCCGCACGCTGCTGGCGACCGTACTCCTCGACGACGTCGACCTCGGCGCCGCGAATCCGTGGGGAGTCGCCTGCACGAACGACGGCGCGCGCCTCGTCGTCGCCCACTCGGGCACCCACGAGATCAGCGTGATCGATCGGAAGGGGATGCACGAGAAGATCGCCGCCCGGCTCGCCACGAACGACGGCATCGAGGTGTCGAGCGACCTGGCCTTCCTCGTCGGCCTCCGGCGACGGATCCGGCTCGCGGGGAACGGCCCGCGCGGCGTCGCGGTCGCGGGGGAGCGCGCGCTCGCCGCCGAGTACTTCACGAACGCGGTGGGGGTGGTGGAGCTCGAGCCCGGCCCCGGCGCGACCGCCCGCTCCATCGCGCTCGGACCGGAGCGGACGTGCGACGCCGCCCGCCGGGGCGAGCGCCTCTTCCACGACGCCGAGATCTGCTTCCAGAGCTGGCAGAGCTGCGCGAGCTGCCACCCCGACGCACGCGCCGACGGACTGAACTGGGACCTGCTCAACGACGGCCTCGGCAATCCGAAGAACGCGAAGAGCCTGCTCCTGTCGCACGACACGCCGCCGTCGATGATGACCGCGGTGCGCGACTCCGCCGAGGCCGCGGTCCGCTCCGGCATCCGCCACATCCACGTCTCCGTGCGGTCGGAGCGGGAGGCCGCGGACATCGACGAGTACCTGCGCTCCCTGAGGCCGGTCGAGAGCCCGCACCTCGTGGACGGGAAGCTCGGCGAGGCCGCGCGACGCGGCGAGCGGGTCTTCGAGGAGGCGGGGTGCGCGACGTGCCACCCCGCGCCGCTCTACACCGACCTGAACCGCTACGACGTGGGCACCGCCGTCGGGCTCGACGTGGGCCAGACCTTCGACACTCCCACCCTGGTCGAGGCCTGGCGCACCGCCCCGTACCTCAGCGACGGCCGGGCCGTGACGATGCGCGAGGCCGTCGCGATCCACGACGCGCTCCTCCGCCCCGCAGGCGCGGCTCCCCTCACCGACCGCGAGCTCGACGACCTCACCGAATTCGTGCTGACCCGATAGACACCGGAGGTTCGACCATGAACCGCAGGGGGATTCTCTCCGTCGTCGTCTTCCTGGCGCTCCTCGCCGCCGCGGGCGCCTGTCGCTCCGCAAAGACCTCCGGCTCCCCGGACCGACCCGTGATCGTGCACCACGCGAACGGGCATCCGCTGGAGCGACTCGCGGCGAAGGAGGTCCGGCGCTACGTCTGGCTGCGCACCGGCGAGCTCCTGCCGATCGTCGACGAGCTGCCAAAGCGCGGCCGAGCGATCTTCGTCCACGCGGGGGCACGGTCCTACGACGGCCCCGAGGACTGGCTCATCGCGACGAGCGAGCAGGACGGCTGCCTCGTGACCACCGTGAGCGGCGGCGGTCCCCTGGGCACGCTCTACGCCGCCTACCGCTTCGCGGAGAAGCTCGGCGTGCGGTTCTACCCCCACGGCGACGTGATCCCCGACGAGCGCATCGCCCTCTTGCTCGACGGGATCGACGACGAGGGCTCGCCGCTGTTCGAGCTGCGCGGGCTGCATCCCTTCCACGACTTCCCCGAGGGACCCGACTGGTGGGACGTCGATGGATACAAGGCGGTGCTCGCCCAGCTCCCGAAGATGGGCATGAACTTCTTCGGGCTGCACACCTATCCCGAGGGAAACGTCGGGCCCGAGCCGACGGTGTGGATCGGACCGCCGTGGGAGCTCGGCGAGGGCGGGCTCGTGCGCGCGAGCTACCCGAGCCGCCACTTCACGACGCACACCGGAGGGTGGGGTTGCCAGGTGGCCGACACCGGCTCGTACCTCTTCGGCGCGGCCGAGCTCTTCCCCACCGACGACTTCGGGGCGGACTACATGGTGGGTCGCACGCCCCGTCCCCGGACCATGGAGGAGAGCAACGCGCTCTTCGAGGACTTCGGGGCCCTGCTCGCCGATTCGTTCGGGTTCGCGCGCGAGCTGGGCATCAAGACCTGCCTCGGTACCGAGACGCCGCTGACCATCCCCACTCCGGTGAAGCAGCGGCTCGAGGAGGCGGGCAAGGATCCCGCCGCTCCCGAGGTGGTGCGCGACGTGTACGAGGCGATGTTCCGGCGCATCGCCGACACGCATCCCCTCGACTACTACTGGCTGTGGACGCCGGAGGGATGGACCTGGGAGCGCCCGAAGGACGAGGAGGTGCAGGCGACGATCGCCGACCTCGAGGCCGCCCAGGACGCCCTCGAGCGCGCGGGCTCTCCGTTCACCCTCGCCACCTGCGGGTGGGTGCTCGGCCCGCCCCAGGACCGCTCCCTCTTCGACGAGATCCTGCCGACGGACGTGCCGCTGTCGTGCATCAGCCGCAACGTGGGCTTCGCGCCCGTCGAGCCGGGCTTTGCGAGCGTCGAGGGGCGCCCCAAGTGGTCGATTCCGTGGCTCGAGGACGATCCCGCGATGATCATCCCCCAGCTCTGGGTGGGGCGGATGCGCCGCGACGCCGCGGACTCGCTCGCCTACGGTTGCACGGGGCTCATGGGGATCCACTGGCGGACGCGCGTGCTCTCCATGAACGCCTCGGCCCTCGCCCAGGCGGCGTGGGAGCAGCGCGACTGGAATCCCGGATTCGGCGAGACGTTCACGCTCCCCGAGACCGCCGCGGCGAACGAGGTCATCGGCGGCAACCTCGCCTCGTTCCCCGACCGCGAATTCGCGGACACCGACGAGGATCCGATCTACCGCACCGTTCGCTGGAACATGGACGGGTATCGCCTGCGCGTCCCCGACGGAAAGTACCGCGTGCGGTTGATGTTCTGCGAGCCGGTCTACGGCGAGGCCGGCGTGCGGGTCTTCGGGGTGAAGGTGCAAGGAGAGACGTTCATCGAGGATCTCGACGTGTTTGCGCAGGTCGGCCGGGACCGCGCATACGACATCATGGTCGAGAACCTCAGGGTCACGGACGGGATCCTCCGGATCGACTTCCCGCGCGTGGTCGAGTACCCCTGTATCGCGGGCATCGTGATCGAGGGCGAGGCGGCGACGCGTCGCATCAACTGCGCCGGTCCCGCCTGGGGCGACTTCGAGGCGGACGTCGCGCCGCCGTCCGGATACGCCGCCGGCCTGCGGGGCCGGACGCGTGATCTGCCCGCGGACGACTTCTACGCGGACTGGGCTCTCGCCGCGTTCGGGCCCGAGGTCGCGACCGAGCTCGCCGCGCTGTTCACGCGGCTCGACGGAACCCCGGCGCACGTGCGCGACGGGAGCCAGGCCGCGAAGCTGCCGCGACCCTCGACGTGGGTGAGCGGGCCCGGCGGCATCCTGCCCGATCCGCGCCCGTGGGCCGACGTGGAGCCGGAGTACGCCTTCGTCGAGGAGATGGCCGCGCTGCGTCCCCGCGTGCGGGGCGCGGGGTATCTCGAGCGCTTCGACTGGTGGTTGAACACCTTCCGCTATCTGCGGACGACGGGACGCGTGAACTGCACGTGGGCCCGCTACAACGACGCGATGTCCAAGGTGAACGCCGAGCCGGATCCCGCGGAGAAGGTGCGCCTCGCCCGCGAGCTCGCGCTCCCCATCCGTGTCGAGCTCGTCGCGCGGGTCGAGGAGGCGCACCGCCACCTGCTCACCACCGTGACCACGACCGGAGGGATGGGCAACGTCGCGAACTGGCAGCAGCACCTGATGCCGGGGCTCCTGACGAATCCCGGCGCGGACCTCGCGACGATCCTCGGCGAGTCGCTGCCCCCCGAGGCGCGGCCGTCCCGCGCGTGGTCCGGTCCGCCCCGCCTCTTCGTGCCCGTCGTGCGCACGCTGCTCGAGCGGGGCGAGACTCTCGAGCTCGAGGTCGTCATCCCCGGCACGAAGCCCACGCAGGCCGCGGTCTGGTGGCGTCCGCTGGGGGAGGGCGACTTCGCCGAGGTTCCTCTCGAGCACGTGGCTCGCGGCGTCTGGCGCGCGACCCTCCCCGCGGAGGCCGTCGCCGCGGACCTCGAGTACCACGTCCTCGCCGTCACCCCCGACGGCGCGGAGCTGCGCTTCCCGGCCACCGCGCCGGAGCTGTGCCAGACGGTCGTCGTGATGTAGCTACTGCGACGCGAGCCAGCGCAGGGCCGCCTGGAGCTGGGCATCCTCGCCCGCCAGGAGGTCCTCGCGCTCGAGGAGCACGACCTCGTCGGGAATGACTCCCTGGCCTTCGAGGAGCGTGCCGTCGCTCGTCTTGAAGTTGGCCATCACGTGCAGCAGCGAATCCCCGCTGGGAAGGATGGTCATCCGCGCGGGCAGCACCGCGCCCACCGAGGTCTCGCCGAAGACCCGCGCGCGGCCGACGGACTGGACGCCTCCGGAGAAGACCTCCGAGGCGCTGCCCGAGGTCTCGTCGACCAGGATCGCGAGGGGGCCGGCGAAGGGCTGGACCCGCTTGCCGTCGGGGCTGATGCGCCGGGGATTCGCCGTGTACTTCATGACCGACACCGGGTACTTCATCGTGCCCAGAACCTTCTTCTCGTCGAAGAAGTGGCCGGCGAGCCCCATGCACATCGCCAGCGCGCCGCCGCCGTTGCCGCGGAGGTCGATCACGATCCCGTCGTACCCGCGCATCTCGTCGACGGCCCGGTCGAACAGCGGGGCCATCGGCAGGAACCAGTTCGAGAAGCAGATCCGCCCGAGGCGCTTGCCGTCCATCTCGAAGGTCTCGCTCTCGAACTCGAGATAGAACGTGGGCAGCGATTCGGACGCGGAGTGGGCGATGGCGTGGCGCTTCGTGCGCTCGAGCTCGAGGGGGACCTCCCGGTCGTTCTCGTCCAGGCACACGACCTCGACCACGCTGCCCACCTCGCCGTAGGTGCGCGCGCGGAAGACCTCCCGAGCCTGGAGCGCCACGATCCGCTCGCCGTATTCCTCTCGGCTCGCGGCGAAGTCCTCCACCAGCTCGTCGACGGCGAGACTCCCGACCGACTTCAGGACCCAGCCCATCCGGATTCCCGCCGCGGCGGCCGGACTGCCCTCCTCGACCCGGGTGATCAGGAGCCGATCGTCGCGGAAGCGCACGTCGAGCCCGCACCCCCCGGCGATGTCGTCCGGGATCTCCTCCTCGCTCCCCGCGGCGACGTCGTCCGATCCCGCCTCATCGCCTCCCCCGGCGTCGTCGTCGGAGGTCTCCTCCTCGTCGTCGTCCCGGGTAGCCGTCGGCAGGGCCTCGGCGGGGATCAGGGCGAAGTGGGACTGCCCGAGCCGCTCCAGCATCTCGCCGATCACCGCGCGCACCTCGCCGAGATGCGTGGCGGCCTCGGCGCGCGGGAGCAGCTCGTCGTGGATGCCTTTCCAGTCCAGCTCGACGAGGAAGTCCGGATCGTAGTAGCTGTCGTTGATCGCGTTCCAGGCCGTCTCGAAGTCGGCCAGGGCCTCCTCCGTGGTGACCGGGTGCGGCGGCGGCGCCTTCTCGACGGTCTCCGCGGGGGCGGAGGTGCAGGCGAGGGGCAGGAGGAGGGCAGGGAGGCCCAGGAGGGCCCCGCGGACGCGAGAGGTGGAGATGCGCATGGGTCGAACCGGGGGACGGGGGTGGGGGAGAGTGGTCGCGGGGGAGCGGGGATCAGCCGTCCTCGCCGCCGGTGTCCTCCACCACTTCCTCCTCGACCTCGACCAGAACCTCGATCTCCGGCGGCAGGGCGAACATGTCCGCCTTCTCGATCGTGTTCCACTCCATGTTCGTGACGATGACCTGGATCTCCATGCCCTGGGCCTTGATGACGGTCTTGGCGGCCACGAGCATGTCTCCGAACTTCTTGTAGTCGGTCTGGACCGTCGAGGTGGGAATGTCGCCCTGATCGCTCGAGGACACGCCTTCCGTGCCGATCAGCAGTCCGGACTCGACCTCGTAGTACTCGAAGAACTCGCGGATCTCCTTCGTCTCCTTCGGATCCACGTCCTTCATGCTCGGGTAGGGCTTGTCGACGAAGCGGACCTTGTAGCAGTCCTTCTTCTCGAACACGACCTTGCCGACGGTCTCCATCTTCTCGTAGTTCGCGGCCTTCTTGAACGCGAACGCGAACGGCGTGCTGCGGGCGCGGAGCTGGCCGAGCTCCGCTCCCTCGATGATGGTCTCGCCCATCATCGGGTGGGTCCGCCAGGCGACCTTGCCGTTGTCGCCGGAGCGGATCGTGCCGACCATGGCCATCTCGACGGTCGTCACGTTGAGGTTCGGGGCCATCGACCAGGATTCCGTCGTGCCCTTGATCCCCATGCCCATGATCTCGATCGTGGCCGTCTGGTGCTGGGACTTGTACTTGGGAGCGAACTTGTCGATTCCGGTGACCTTCAGGTACTTGGTCACGATCTCGCGTGGCGTGGGCAGCTCTTCGGCGGCCTGGGCCGCGGCGGGCTCCTGAACGGGGGCGCTCGTCGGGGCGGGGATCGCGGAGAGCAACAGGGGCGCGACGCTCAGCGCCAGCAGGCTCGAAAGGTGCAGTTTCATCGTGAATCTCGGGTTGAGTGTGTGGGGTCGTGTGTGATTCGTTCGGGTCGGTCGAGTCCGGCTCAGCGGGAAGCCTCCGCCACGAGCCAGCGGATCGCGGCCTGGAGCTGGGGATCCTCGCCGGCGAGCAGTAGCCCGCGGCGCAGGGGAACTACCTCGTCGGGGATCACTCCACGCGCCTCGAAGTGAGTTCCATCGGCGGTCTCGAAGTCCACCATGGCGTGCAGGATCGCGTCCCCGCTGGGCAGGCTGGTCATCCGGGCGCCGAGCACGGCTCCCGCGGAGGTCTCGCCGAAGACGCGCGCGCGGCCGACGGACTGCATCGTTCCCGAGAAGATCTCCGACGCGCTGCCGGACGTCTCGTCGACGAGGATGGCGAGGGGACCGGCGAAGGGATCGACTCGCTTCCGCGCCGGACTGACCCGCCGCGGTCTGACGATGAACTTCAACGTGTTGTCGTGTAGCCGCATCGTCCCCAGCTGCGTCTTTTCGTCGAAGAAGTGACCGGCGAGGCCCATGCACATCGCTGCCGCGCCGCCGCCGTTGCCGCGCAGGTCGATCACGATTCCGTCGCACGTGCGCATTCGGTCCACGGCCTCGTCGATCTTGGACGCCATGGGAAGGAACCAGTTCGTGAAGTGGATCCAGCCGATGCGCCGGCCGTCGACCTCGTGGATCTCGCTGTCGAACTCGAGGTAGAAGGTGGGCAGGGTGGCGGCGGCGGCGTGGGCGATCACGTCCCGGGGCCGGCGCTCGAGCTCGAGGCGGACCTCCTCGTCGCGGTCGTCGAGGAAGACGAGCTCGACGGCGCTGCCCACCTCGCCGTAGGTGCGGCCGATGAAGATCTGGCGCAGCCGGTAGGCGACCTCGCGCTCGCCCAGCTGCTCGCGGGAGGCCTCGTGGTCTTCGAGCACGGCCTCGAGGGTCAGGTCGCCCACCTGCCGCAGCAGCCAGCCGGTGCGGACGCCGGCCTGGGCCGCCGCTCCGCCGGGATTCACCTTCCAGACCAGGAGCCGATCGTCGCGGAGCCGCACGTCGAATCCGCAGCCGCCCGCGATCCCCTCCGGAGTCTCCCCGTCGCCGCCCCCGGTCGCGGGGGGCAGGGCCTCGTGGGGGATCAGGGAGAAGTGGGACTGGCCCAGCCGGCCGAGCATGTCGGCGATCACTCCCCGCACGTCGTCGCGGGTCGCGGCTGCTCGAGCCCGGGGCAGGAGCTCGTCGTGGACGCCCTGCCAGTCCACGCCGTTGAACTCGGGATCGAAGTGGGTCTCGTCGATCGCCGTCCAGGCCGCCTCGAAGTCCGCCACGGCTTCCTCGGGCGTGACGGGCGGCGAGGGAGCCGGCGCCTCGATCGCTTCGAGCGGCTCGACCGGATCGGCCGGATCGGTCGCGCAGCCGAGGGCGAGGAGGAGGAGGATCGCGGCGCGCCGACGGGGCCGGAACGGGGAAAGGGGCATGAGGCTGCTCCTCGTGGGGGACCTGGGGTGGCGGAGGGGAACGGGAGGCCTTGCGTAAGATCGCAGCGAGGCTTCTACCAATCCCTGTAACGTTTCTTCAACACTGGTCTCCGGGGATCCTACGTCGCGGCGCGCTCCCGCGGCTTCCGTTCCGTGGCTCGATGTCGACTTCCTCCGGGCCGGAGGTGGTCCGGGAGGGTCCCGGGACTAGAATCCCCGCTCTCTGTAAGGCGCAGGCAACGGCGAGAGGGCCGATCGAGATGAGCGCGAAGAAGAAGACCGCGAAGAAGACGACGAGACGGAAGCCGGCCAGGACCCGAAAGACCCGCCCCGCGGGGAGCTCGCGGCGGGAATCGAAGGAGAAGACCGGCAAGGAGGGGCTCAACTCCCTGTTCCGGCCCCGAGCGGTGGCGGTCATCGGGGCGTCGCGTACGCCCGGCACGATCGGCCGCGAGGTGCTCCGCAACCTGATCGGCGGCGGGTTCGAGGGCAAGGTGTTCCCCGTCAACCCGAAGGTCGACGTCCTCAACTCGATCAAGTGCTACCGCTCCGTCACCGCCATCCCCGATCCGGTGGACCTCGCGGTGATCTCCGTGCCCAAGGCCCTCGTCCCCAAGGTGGTGGAGGAGTGCGCGCAGAAGGGGGTCGGGGCCGTGGTCATCATCACCGCCGGCTTCAAGGAGGTCGGGGCCGAGGGCCAGGAGCTCGAGCACCGGATCCTCGAGACGGCCCGCACTCACGGCATGCGCATGGTCGGGCCGAATTGCATGGGCATCCAGAACGCGCAGGAGGGGACGCGGCTCAACGCCTCGTTCTCCCGCAGCTTCCCCGATCAGGGCCCGGTGGCCTTCGTTTCGCAGTCGGGGGCGATGGGCGAGGCGATCCTCTCCCACGCGGACAAGCTCAACCTCGGCGTCTCGATGTTCGTGTCGGTCGGCAACCGCGCGGACGTGAGCGCCAACGACCTGCTCGAGTACTGGGCCAAGGACGAGCTGATCCGCTGCATCCTGCTCTACCTCGAGTCCTTCGGCAACCCGCGCAACTTCGTGCCCATCGCCCGTCGCGTCTCGCGCGAGAAGGCGATCGTCACCGTGAAGGCCGGTCGCTCCCAGGCGGGGGCGATGGCGGCGTCGAGCCACACGGGCGCCCTCGCCGGGGCGGACGTGGCCGCGGACGCGATCCTCAAGGACTGCGGCGTGCAGCGGGTGGACTCCGTGGAGGAGTTCTTCGACGTGGCCCTCGCCCTCTCGCGCCTGCCGCTCCCGAAGGGTGGTCGCGTGGCCATCCTCACCAACGCGGGAGGTCCCGCGATCCTCGCCACCGACGCGCTCGTCGCCTCCGGCCTGGAGATCGCCCCCCTACAGGCCCGCACGACGAAGGCCTTGCGCGAGCTGCTCGTGGACGAGGCCTCGGTGCGCAATCCGGTCGACATGGTGGCCGGCGCCAACGCGGAGAACTACCGCGACTGCCTGCGCCTCCTCCTGCGCGATACGACCGTGGACATGGTGCTCGTCATCTTCGTGCCCCCGATCACCCACGAGCCGTCGGTCGTGGCCCGGGCCGTGTTCGAGGCGGCGAAGGGCTCGAAGAAGCCGGTGGTGGGCTGCTTCATGTCGCGCGACGAGGTGATGCGCGACATCGCCACCAAGTCGCCGCAGGACTGGGTTCCCGTCTATCTGTTCCCCGAGTCCGCGGTGCGGGCCCTGGCCGCGCTCGTCGAGCGACGCCGGATCCTCGATCGCCCCGAGGGCAAGGTACGCCGCTTCCGGGTGGACGTTCCGAAGGTCCGCGCCGCCCTGAGGCCGGGGTGGCTGGGCGTCCACGCCCGGCGCGAGCTCGCGAAGGCCTACCGCATCCCCGCCGTCCCCGGAGGGCTCGCCCACAGTCCCCAGGAGGCCGTCGAGATCGCCGATCGCGTCGGCTACCCCGTGGTGATGAAGATGTCCGTGCCCGACCTCACTCACAAGTCGGACGTGGGCGGCGTGCTCCTCGACGTGCAGGACGCTCCCTCGGTGTGGAAGGCCTTCGGTCGGCTGATGCGCAAGAACGCGGAGGGGGTCAACGTCCAGAAGATGCTCAGCGGGGGCCGCGAGATCGTGCTCGGCTTCACCTCCCACGCCGCCTACGGGCCGGTCATGATGTTCGGGCTGGGGGGGGTGTTCGTGGAGGTGCTGAAGGACGTCTCCTTCGCCCTCTGTCCGGTCAGCGACGTCCGGGCCCGGGAGATGATTCGCGACATCCGCGGCTATCCGATCCTCGAGGGCGTCCGCGGCCAGGCGGGCATCGACGAGGATCAGCTCGTCGAGATCATCCAGCGCGTCTCCCAGATGGCGATGGACCTGCCGGAGATCGGGGAGATGGAGTTCAACCCGATCCTGACCTTCCCCGACCAGATCGTGGCCGTGGACATGCGCGTGCGGGTGGAGGAGCAGGGCGCTCGGTAGGGATCGCTTCGCTCCCGGCCGCCCGCCGGGGTAGGATGCGTCCACGGAGGTGAAACCGTGGGCCAGATCACGCGCAGGACGTTCGTCAAGGGGACTCTCGGGGCGGCCGCTCTCCTGAGCGGATGCCGATCACTCTCGGGACCGCGCACGAGAACGGCGGCGGATCGGATCGTCCTCGGGGACTGCGGCGTCGAGGTGCCCCGGATCGCGATGGGCACGGGGACGCACGGGTGGAAGAAGGTCTCCGACCAGACCAAGCTCGGCAAGCCCGCGTATGCGAGGCTCGTCAAGCACGGGATCGAGCGGGGATCGGCGTTCATCGACGCCGCCGACCTGTACGGCTCGCACGAGCTCGTCAGGCACGCGCTCCGGGCCGAGGCGATCCCCCGCGACCGGGTGACGATCCTGTCCAAGATCTGGTGGTCCGAGGCTCCGGAGATGACGCCGACCACCACCGCGAAGCCCGAGGTCGAGCGCTTCTGCCGCGAGATGGGGGTCGACGAGATCGACATCGTCCTCATCCACTGCGTGCAGGACGCGCGGTGGCCGGACCAGCTCGAGCGAATACGGGACGAGCTCTCGGAGCTGAAGGAGAAGGGGATCGTGCGCGCGGTCGGCTGCTCCTGCCACACACACGCCGCGTTGCGGACCGCCGTCGAGCACCCGTGGACCGACGTGATCCTCGCCCGGATCAACCCCCGTCACAAGCGCATGGACGAGGACGCCACCGTGGACGAGACCGTGGCCCTCCTGGGCGAGGGACGGGCGAGGGGCAAGGGCATGCTCGGCATGAAGATCTTCGGCTGCGGCGACCTGACCGACCCCGAGGCCCGCGAGGAGTCCCTGCGCTTCACCTTCGGCGGGGACCTCGTCCACGCCGCCACCATCGGCTTCACCGCTCCCGACCAGATCGACGACACGATGGGCGCCATCGACCGCGTGCTCGCGAGCTAGTAAGACCGGTAGAGCGCGTCCACCTGGGCCGGGGTCATCGCGGCGTGGTGGATCCGGACGTCGTCGAGCCGGCCCGCGAAGTAGCGGGCCAGGATCTCCTGGCGGCAGGCGAGCATCAGGTGCGCGTCGAACGCTTCCGGGGCGTGGTGGATGGCGTTCGTCGCGGAGCTCAGGACGCCCGCGTCGCCGAGATGGATCGTGGCCTGGGTCGGCTCGATCACCAGGGCGAAGAACACCCAGGTCTGGTCGGGGACGACCAGGCCCGACGACCAGCCCGAGGCCGCGGGATCCTCGTTCCACCGATAGCCGAGCGAGGTGGCGTCGCGGAAGGTGAGGCCGGCGTCCGTGCTGGCTCCCTCGCAGAACACGACGCCCGCGCCGCTGATCTGGTCCCCGTCCCGCCGGAGCCAGCCGGAGATCGTGAGGGTGTTGCTCTCCAGGTCCAGGGGGGGCACTTTCACGCGCCCGTCGGAGCCGTCGAAACCCACCGACGTTCCCGTCGAGGCGGCGGCTCCGGGCTCGCCGAGGGTGACTCCTCCCTCGTACGTACCGTCGACGCCGAGCTGGTCGTCGGCGGCGGTGGTGCCGCTCGTCTCGTCGAGCCGCCAGTGATTGAAGTCGGCGGCGGTGAGCTGCCAGACGTGCCCCTCCACGACGTTCCCGCCGACTACCTCGTCGATCCTCCAGAAGTACGTGGTGTCGTAGTCGAGGTTCCCGGGGAGGAACGTGGTGTCGAGCTGGTTGCCCTGGAATTCGCCCGAGGCCGTGGTCGCCAGACGGACGGCGTCGTAGCCCGTGCCGAAGTAGACGTCGTGCGAGTCAGCGAAGAGCCCCGCCTTCCACTCGATCGAGGGGCCGAAGCCGATCACCTCGCCGCCGTCGACGGGATTCGGAGCCTGGGCCCGGCCGCCGAGCGCGATGAGCTCGTCCAGCTCCGCCGCGCTCAGGGCGAAGTCGTAGACCCGGACGTCGTCCAGGCCAACCGCCGCGAAGTGGTCCACGGTGCCGTCGTCCACTCCGAGCATGAGCGCGGCGTCGAACTCCTCGACTCCCCGCCCCACGGGATTCGTCGCCACCTGCATCGTCGCGCCGTCGTGCATGTAGATGCTCGCCTGGCTCGGCTCGACGACCAGGGCGATGAACACCCACTGTCCGTCGGGCGGCACGAGACCCGAGGTCCATCCCCCGGGGTCGCCGTTCCAGCGGTAGCTCAGCTCGTTGTTCACACCCCGGAAGCTGAGGCCCGCGGCCGTGTTCCCGCCCCGACAGAAGACGATGCCCGCGAACCCGTCCTGGTCGCCGTGGCGCTCGAGCCACGTGGTGATGGTGAGCGTGTCGGTGTCGAGGTCGAGCGCGGGGATCGAGACGAGATCGTCCAGGCCATCCAGCTCGAGCGCCCCGCCGTGGGTCCCGCTCGTCCAGACCGGATTCCCGCTCGCCGTGCCGTCGCGCCGGTGGGCCGACTCGTCGAGGGCGGTCGTGCCCGAGCCGTCGTCGAGCCTCCACCAGCCCTCCAGGTCGAGCGAGCGCACGGTCACGGTGATCGTGCCCGTCTCCTGCTGGCCGGTGCCGTCGCCGACCACGTAGTGGAACACGTCGTCCCCGAGGAACGGGTCGGCGGGCGGGTCGTACACGAGCTCGTCCCGGCCGTCCGGCCCGGTGCCCGCGGAGATCGAGAGCGTGGCGCCCCGGGGGGTGGTCCCGTCGTGCCCTTCGAGCCGCACCTGCTGGCAGTTGCCGTCGTGGTCGTTGCCCAGGACGTCGATGTGGAGGCCGTCGAGGGTGGAGTACTCGTCCTTGCGGACCGCGAATCCCTCGGGATGAGCGTAGGGCGGCAGAGGAGTCGAGTACGGCCCCACGGCATCCAGGCACCACCTCGAGTCGCGGAAGGCGGTGATGATGTCCTTCGTGTTCGGGGCGATGTACATGCACCCTCCGCACATGTTGTTGCATGGCGTGAGGTCGTGGCAGTGGCC
Organism: uncultured Planctomycetaceae bacterium; assembly: GCA_964428225.1. Lineage (GTDB taxonomy): Bacteria > Planctomycetota > UBA1135 > UBA1135 > JBFMCU01. The sequence continues at coordinate 2,928 of CAYRXS010000116.1, read as the reverse complement.
CGCTCCCCAGTTGTGGCCCACCTCGTGGCCCACGATCCCCGAGCTGTCCAGGCTCCACGCGTACTGGAGGGACGTGCACACCGTTCCCACCCAGGCGAGCCCGCCGTAGATGCCCATGTTCTTGCCGGTCATCAAGTGCGCGAGATCGCGATCGATGTGCCCCATGTTCGCGTTCCACTCGTTGCCGAACAGGTTGAGCAGGGTCCCGGCGTCGTTCGTGAGATAGAACGGAGCGGTGCGCACGACGATCGCCGCGAGCTCGTGGGTGATCAGCACGTCGCGTGCGTAGAAGTAGTCGACCTCGTTCAGGATCGCCTCGACGCGCGTGTTCACGGCGTCGACCGAGCTTCCGTACGCCGTGTAGAACTCGTAGTCCACGTCTATGGACATGCGCGCGAGGTGCTGGCAGAAGAACGGCAGGGGGGCGATCTCGTCGGGGGGCGGCGCCGGCCCGGCGACCACCATCCCCTGGTGGTGTCCGCAGCCGGAGAGATCGTCGGGGGGCTCGCCGAATCGCAGCTCGTGGGGAACGGGCTCCGTCCCCGTCCCACCCCGGCCGTCCTCCGCAGGTCGAATGGTCCAGATCGTCTCCCTCCCCTCGAGCAGGCGCGCGTGCAGGCCGTCGTCGGTCAGCGAGGCGAGGACGGTCACGCGGGAATCACCCTCGAGCCACCCGCGGTACGTGCGCACCTCGGGGAGGGGCATCGAGGTCATGATGCCGTCCGCGTGGTGCACGAAGAGCTCCGCGTCGGCCGCGCGCAGGGAGTGCCGGCTCAGGTTCAGGACCTCGTCCCGTCCCCCGAGCCGCGCGCTCACCCGGAAGTGGTCGGGCGCGTCCGCAGGCAGGACCAATGCGAGCGACTCGACGTGCTCGGCGATCGTCTCCGGCCGCGGGGGGGACGTCGCGGCCTCCTCGGAGGGCGCGGGCGGCGACGTCGGAGAGCAGGCGGCCAGCGCGGCGCCGAGGAGCAGGAGCAGGGCTCGAGCCCGGATGTGGAGGATCGACATGTCGTGGGGTGGCGGGGGGGTGTCGATGGGCCCGACGGCCCGGAGGTCCGATCCTCGATCCTCCCGCACGCCGCGCGATCCTGCAAGGACCGAGCGATTCCGTGGCCCGGGGGGCTCGCTTACGGGCGCCGGGCCTTGCGGCGCAGCTCGGCGTCGCGAACGCGCTTGCGCAGGCGGAGGGCGCGGGGCGTGACCTCCAGCAGCTCGTCGTCCTCGATGTACTCCAGACACTCCTCGAGGGACTTCGGCGACGGAGGGGTGAGGTTCACGTTCTCGTCGCGGCCCGCGGCGCGCATGTTCGACAGCTTCTTCGTGCGAGAGACGTTGACGGGGAGATCCACGGTCCGGCGGTTCTCCCCGACGATCATTCCCTCGTACACCTCCTCGCCGGGACCGATGAAGAAGGTGCCGCGATCTCCGAGACCGAAGAGGGCGTAGGGAACCGCGGGACCGTTGCGGTCGGCGACGAGGACTCCGTTCGTGCGTCGCGGGATGAGGCCGCCGTCCCGCTTCCAGGTCTCGAAGACGTGGGAGAGGATCGCTTCGCCCTGGCTCAGGGTGAGCAGCACCGTGCGGGCTCCGATCAGACCGCGGGCGGGGATCGAGAAGTCGATCTTGGTCTGGAGGTGGCCCATGGGCTCCATGTGCAGCATCTCCCCCCGCCGTCGGCCGAGGTACTCGATGATGCGGCCCGCGAACTCCGCCGGCACCTCGATGATGGCGCGCTCGTAGGGCTCGCACCGCACGCCGTCGACCTCCTTGGTGATCACGTACGGCTTGCCGACCGCGAACTCGTATCCCTCGCGGCGCATGTTCTCCACGAGCACTCCGAGGTGCATGATGCCGCGTCCCTTCACCTCGATCGCCTCGGTGCTCGAGGTGTCGGCGAGCTCGAGGGCCACGTCCCGGAGCGCGGCCCGCTCGAGCCGGGTGCGCAGGTGGCGACTCGTGACGTGACAGCCCTCGCGGCCCGAGAAGGGCGAGTCGTTCACGTGGAAGACCATGGACAGGGTGGGCTCGTCCACGCAGATGGCGGCGAGGGGATCGGGCCGCGCGGGATCGCACAGCGTGTCGCCGATCGCGAGCTCCCGGATCCCCCCGACCACGGCGATGTCCCCGGCCTCGACCACGTCGGCCGGGACGCGGGCGAGGCCCTCGTAGCGGAACAGGGACTTCACCACCGTGAGCCTCGGAGCCGGGCGGTCCGGGTGACAGAGCGCGACCTGTGACCCCAGCCGGAGGCGTCCGCGCGCGACGCGCCCCACGCCGATGCGACCGAGATAGTCGTCGTGGTCCAGCGTGGCGGCCTGGAACTGCAGGGAACCCTCGACGTCGCGGGCGGGCGGGGGGACGGCGCGCAGGATCATCTCGAAGAGCGGGAGGAGACCTCCCCCGCTCGCCGCGGGATCCTCCGCGGCCCAGCCGTCGCGGCCGGAGCCGTACACGATGGGGAAGTCGAGCTGCGCGTCGGTCGCCCCGAGCTCGACGAAGAGATCGAACACCTCGCTCAGGACCTGCTCCGCCCGCTGGTCGGGACGATCCACCTTGTTGATCATCACGAGCGCCCGCAGGCCGTGCTCGAAGGCCTTGCGGAGCACGAAGCGCGTCTGCGGCATCGGACCCTCGAACGCGTCCACCAGCAGCAGCACCGCGTCCGCCATGGCGAGGGTCCTCTCGACCTGGCCGCCGAAGTCCGCGTGACCGGGCGTGTCGACGATGTTGATGCGCGTGCCGCGGAAGTCGATCGCGGTGTTCTTCGCGAGGATCGTGATGCCCCGCTCGCGCTCCTGGGCGTCCGAGTCGAGCACGCGCTCGGCGACCTTCTGGTTCGCGCGAAACGTGCCCGCGAGCTCGAACATCGCGTCCACCAGCGTGGTCTTTCCGTGGTCCACGTGGGCCACGATCGCGATGTTGCGGATC
>CAYRXS010000115.1:0-19950 GCA_964428225.1 uncultured Planctomycetaceae bacterium | reverse complement strand
GGCGACCTGTAAGTGTTTCATGCGCGAGAAGTCAGGCACGGGTGCGCACCGGGGAATCGCGGTGAGTCCGGCGAAGAGCTTTGAGAACCCGAAGCCCGATCCATTACCTTGACCCCCTCCGCGGCGGAAACGCCTCCGCGCCAACGACGGACGACTTCGCTCGATGAACCGAATCACGCTTCGAGGAATCCTCACCCGCTACGACCGCTCGGCTCTCCGGCTCTGCGCGCTGGCCCTGGCCGCGACGGCGATCGCGGGAACCGCCGCGACCCAGGAAGAGCCCCGCACGCTCCCCGTGTTCGTCGACGGCCAGGCACAGGTCGTGGAGGGATTCAAGGATCCCGACCAGTGGGTCCAGCACGACCTGTGGGTGGAGACCGAGTTCGACTCCGATGGCGACGGCGAGCTCGATCGCGTACACGTCGACGTCACTCGCCCCGGCCAGACGGAGACCGAAGGGTTGAAGGTCCCGGTCGTCTACGTGTCCAGTCCCTACTTCTCGGGGACGGGATCGTCGTCCCGGGAGCACTTCTGGGACCCGAAGCAGAAGGTCGGGGACACCCCTCCCAAGCGGGAGAGCATGCCGCCGATCCCGTACCGGCCCCGGCGCCCCCTCATGTCTCGCTCCCACCTGCGGACGTGGGTTCCTCTGGGCTTCGCCGTCGTCCACTCCGCGTCTCCCGGCACCGGTCTGTCCCAGGGGTGCCCCACCGTCGGGGGCGCCAACGAGTCGCTGGCGCCGAAGGCGGTGATCGACTGGCTGAACCAGCGGGCGCCCGGGTTCACGAGCCCGGACGGAGAAGAGCCGGTCGTCGCGTACTGGTGCACCGGCAAGGTGGGGATGACGGGGACCTCCTACAACGGCACCTTGCCCCTGGCCGCGGCCACCACCGGCGTGGACGGCCTCGAGGCCATCATCCCCGTCGCGGCCAACACCTCCTACTACCACTACTATCGCTCGCACGGGCTCGTACGCCATCCCGGGGGCTGGATGGGCGAGGACATCGACGTCCTCTACGACTTCATCAACAGCGGCGATCCGGAGCGGCGCGAGTACTGCGACTGCAAGGTCCGCGACGAGCTCATGCTCGGGAGCCACGACCGGGCCAGCGGCGACTACAACGAGTTCTGGGCGAGCCGGGACTACCTGAACGCGTTCGAGCCCCTGAAGGCGGCGACGCTCGTGGCGCACGGGCTCAACGACTGGAACGTCATGCCGGAGCACGGCGTCCGGATCTACGAGGCGCTCGTGGAGAAGGGAGTCCCGGCCCAGGCGTACTTCCACCAGGGCGGCCACGGCGGGGAGCCGCCCATGAAGATGATGAACCGGTGGTTCACCCGCTACCTGTACGGGATCGAGAACGGCGTCGAGGACGACCCCCGCGCCTGGATCGTCCGCAAGGGGGCCCGGCGGTCCGATCCGACGCCCTACGCCGACTACCCGAATCCGGAGGCTGCCCCCGTCGAGCTGCACCTCGGGGCCGGCGGCGGCGGTCTGGGCGGTCTGAGCCTCGAGCCGCCCCGGAAACGGGGCAAGGAGAAGCTGGTCGACGACGTCTCCCTCGATGGCGCGTCGCTTGCCGGGAAGAAGCGATCGAAGCACCGCCTGCTCTACGCGACCCCCGAACTCGTCGAGCCGGTGCACCTGTCCGGAACCCCGCGGCTCACGATCCGGCTGGCCTCCAGCAAGCCGGCGGCCAACCTCTCCGTCTGGGTCGTCTCCCTGCCGTGGACCGAGGGCGGCGAGATCAACGACAACGTCATCACGCGGGGCTGGGCGGATCCGCAGAACCACCGCTCCCTCACCGAGAGCAAGCCGCTCGTGCGCGGCCGGTTCTACGAGCTGAGCTTCGATCTGCAGCCCGACGACCAGATCGTGCCCGCCGGGCAACGTATCGGCCTGATGATCTTCTCGAGCGATCGCGACTTCACGCTCTGGCCCCCCAAGGGCACCGAGCTGACGATCGACCTGGACGCCACCTCGATCGAGCTGCCCGTGGTCGGCGGCGCCATGGCGTTCCGAAGCGCAACCGGCGAGTAGGGAAGGCGGACGACCTTGACGGCGGTCAAGGAACTCCCCACCCGATAGTCCGAAGCGCTCCTGCTGAGCAGGGAAAGCGGTCAGTCTTGACCGCGGTCAAGGAGCCGCGCGCGCAATGGTCCGAAACTCTCCTCCGACGCGAACACTCCGGTGTTCGACCGGTGCCCCAAGGAGAACCATGATGATTCGCGAGATCGTGAGGATCGACGAGGAGAGGTGCGACGGGTGCGGAGATTGCGTGCCCTCCTGCCACGAGGGGGCGATCGAAATCGTCGACGGGAAAGCCCGGCTCTCCTCGGATCGGCTCTGTGACGGGCTGGGCGACTGCCTCGGGCACTGCCCGCAGGGAGCGATCGAGATCGTGCGACGCGAAGCGGCGGACTACGACGAGGAGCTCGTCGCCGCCCACCTGGCCGCGACCGCGCCGAAGCCGGCGGCCCCTCCCGCGGCGGCGATGGGCGGCTGCCCCGGCAGCCGTCAGCTGCGCATCGATCGTCCCGCGCGGAGCGCTTCCGCGGCCCGCTCCGCTCCGTCCGAGCTGTCCCACTGGCCCATCCAGATCACTCTGCTCCCCCCCACCGCCCCGGCTCTGCGGGGCGCCCGGCTGCTCGTCGCGGCCGATTGCGTCCCCTTCGCCTACGCCGATTTCCACGCGAAGCTCCTGCGCGGCCGCACCGTCATGGTCGGCTGCCCGAAGCTGGACGACCTCGAGGCCTACACCGACAAGCTGACCGAGGTCATCCGGTTGAACGATCTGAAGGAGATCCTCGTCGCTCGCATGGAAGTTCCCTGCTGCATGGGGATCCTCCAGGCAGTGCTCGCCGCGCGTCAACGCGCCGGCGTGGACGTCGAGGTCCGGGACGTGATCGTCGGCGTCCAGGGCAACACCGGCGACGAGCACGTGGCCATGACCGCCGTCTGAGCGGACCTCCATCCCTCCCCTGACTCCCGAGAAGACAACACGGAGAACCCATGTACTGCAACCAGTGTGAACAAGTTTCGAAGGGTACCGCCTGCACCGACCTCGGCGTCTGTGGCAAGGACGAGGACGTCCAGTCGCTACAGGAGACCCTGCTCTACGGCCTCAAGGGCATGGCGGCCTACGCCCACCACGCCCGACGCCTCGGAAAGGTCGACGAGGACGTCGACGCCTTCGTGGAGGAGGCGCTCTTCGCGACGGTCACGAACGTGAACTTCGACCTCGATTCGCTCCTCGAGCTCGTCCTGGAGTGCGGCAAGCAGAACCTGCGCGTGATGCAGATGCTGGACGAGGGCCACGTAGAGCGGTTCGGCCAGCCCCAACCGACCACCGTGAAGGAGGGTCCTCAGGCCGGACCCGGCATCCTGGTAACCGGGCACGACATGCTCGATCTTCACAACCTGCTCGAGCAGACGAAGGACACGGGCATCAAGGTCTACACGCACGGCGAGATGCTCCCCGCGCACATGTACCCGGAGCTGGCGAAGTACGAGCACCTCGCCGGCAACTTCGGCGACGCCTGGCAGAAGCAGAAGAGCGAGTTCGCGGAGTTCACGGGCCCGATCCTGGCCACGACGAACTGCGTGCTCGTTCCGCCGGACCAGTACAAGGACCGCCTCTTCACCACTCGCGCGACGGCCGTGCCGGGCGGAAAGCGCATCGTGAACGACGACTACTCGGAGCTGATCGAGTGCGCCAGGCGCTGCGAACCGCTGACGGACGGCGAGATCGTCGAGTCCGTGATCGGCTTCCATCACACGGTGCTGACCGCCGTAGCGGACAAGATCGTCGATGCGATCAAGGCCGGAAAGGTGAACAGCTTCTACCTGATCGGCGGCTGCGACGGGGCCGAGCCGGGGCGCAACGAGTACGCGCAATTCGCGGCCAACACCCCGTCGGACTCGCTCGTCCTCACCCTCGGCTGCGGGAAGTTCCGCATCCGCAAGGAGGACTTCGGCACGATCGAGCTCGAGGGCGTCGGCGAGATCCCGCGTCTGCTCGACATGGGCCAGTGCAACGACAGCTACGGCGCGATCCAGCTCGCGGTGAAGTTGTCCGAGGCCCTGGGCTGCGGCGTCAACGACCTGCCCCTGACCATCGTGCTGAGCTGGTTCGAGCAGAAGGCGGTCGCGGTGCTGCTCACGCTGCTCCACCTGGGCGTCGAGGGCATCTACATCGGCCCCAAGCCTCCGGCCTTCCTCTCGCCCAACGTGTTCAAGATCCTGCAGGACAAGTACGACCTGCGCCTGGCCGGCAAGGGAGCGCTCGCCGAGCTCGAGACGTCCCTGGCCGCGGTCTGAGACTCCGGCGGCTCGGCCACCGTCGACCGACTCCGCGGTCGGGGTGGTCGAGCCGCGTGATCGCTATAGATCGACCGTGTGCTTCTCCGAGCGGGTCTCGAACGGCCCCATCGAGTACTGGCAGACGATGACGTACTCGACGCCCTTCTCGTGGCCACTCCATGTGGCCATGCAACTGAAGCCTCACCCGTACTCGAAGCTGCCCTGCTCCACGATCTCTCCGTCCGCCTTCATGATCGTGTAGGTCGGCTCCAGAGGCAGGTTCAGGCTGGCCTCGGACATCGCACAGGCGCTCTCCTCGCCCGAAACGCGGGCCAGGTCGCTCACGAGCTCGCCCGCGGCTCCCCGGAGGTTCAGGGCGAGCTGCACCTGCTGCAGCCCGTCCGAGCCCTCCATCTCGAGGATCCACGACGGCACCTCGGCCGTGGCAGTGAACGGCTCGCCGAACTCCAGCACGGCGTCTCCCCCCGCCGCCACCTCGGTGAAGGACGACCGCCTCGTCACGTTCGCGCCGAGGCGCCAGACGTCGCCCCGCTCGCCCGTCTTGAAGATCGTGTAGCTCAGCAGGCGGTAGGCGCCCGCCGGAACGCGAACGGTCTCGCCGGGCAAGATCATCATGAGGGTGTGCTCGAAGCCCTTCGTGTGCGCCACCATCCTCTCGGGCACCGGAGACAACCTCAGGGGCACCAGCCCCTCCGCGATCGGGGTCAGGACGAGCTTGCGATCGGCGATGTCCACCTCGACCTCGTAGGTCTTTTCGCCGAGGACGAGGTAGTCGCCCATGCGCATCATGTCCTCGTACGTGAGCTCATCACCGGTGGTCAGGTAGAGCTCGTCGCCCTCCACGTACAGCCGGTCGTCCATGTACCGGATGTTGTCGTTCACGTGAGCCGTCTCCCCGAACCGCCCGTCGCAGTCGGTGTCACCGAGCCGGACGCGGTACGTCACTTCATCCAGGGTGAGCTCGCCCGAGTAGAAGCAGGCGGTTCCGATGCTGATGGAGGGCGACCATCCGAAGCCCAGCTCGTCGATGTCCATCCCCTCGGGCAACTCCGCGCGTAGCAGAGCCTCGTCCATGCCGTGGAGCGACACGTCCACGACGTAGGGCAGGGTCTCCCCGTCGATCAGGTAGTCCACGACGAGGGTCTCCCCGAACGAGGTGTTCCAGTAGCCGTCGCCGAACTCGTAGACCTCGCCCTCCAGCACGGGCTCTTCGGTCAGATCGCCGTCGCCGTCCTGGTCGAGGAAGAAACGGTCGTAGCGCGATTCGCCTTCCTTGCTGACGTCCGTCACGAACAGGAACTCGCTCTCGCCCAGCTTCAGCAGGCCGTAGATCGCCTTCTCGCCGAGATCCTCCGGCAGTGTCCAGTCGCCGGCCGGCAACCCCTCGGGGCTCCTCGTCCCCGCCGAGCCGTAGGGGATCGCCCCCGTTGCGTCGGCGCTCTCCTGGAACTCGAGAGGCACCTCCACCACGTCCGCCGAGGCGACGGTGCAGAGGAGGAACGATGCGGCGGACGCCGCGACGAGGTGTTTGCGTAGCATGGCCACGTCTCCTTTTCGGATGTCGGCGGCGGTCGAGGATCGACGAGAGCCTCGGGGGTTCTTCCCTCCGCCGAGTGCCTGCGTGGTGGGTGCGGCCCCTGCGCACCCGGAGGACTCGTCTCAGCCGAATGGGATGGCGCCGGCGGCGTCCTGCTCGCCGCGACACCGGAAGAGGTCGGGGCCGATCGTCGCACTCGCCTCGGTCACGGAGGCGTGCCTCGACCGGAGTGCGTGCACCTGCGTGAGCATCTTCATCGGCTCGGAATCCCTCTGCCGGCCCCATCCTCTCCTCCCCCCGCCGGGGGCGCAAGGCCGAACCGCGTCAGGATCCCGTACTCCCCCGCGTCGCCTGCTCGGGGAAATCACGGCTCCCGCTCGAAGACGACCTCCCCACCGACGATCGTGTAGAGGACTTCCGTGCCGAGGATCTCGTCCTCGGGGACCGTCAGGATGTCCCGCGACAGGACCGTGACGTCCGCCAGCTTGCCGGGCGTGAGCGAGCCCTTGATGTCCTCCTCGAACGCGGCGTAGGCGGCGTTCAGGGTGTAGGAGCGCAGGGCCTCCGCGCGGGTCATGGCCTGCCCGCCGTAGAACACGTCGCCGTCCTTGGTGCGGCGGGAGACGCTGGCGTGGAACGAGGCGATCGGATCCACGTCCTCCACCGGAGCGTCCGTGCCGTTCGAGACGACCGCGCCGGAGTCCAGGAGGTCGCGCCACACGTACGCGCCGTCCTCCGCCCGCCGTTCGCCCAGGCGCTTGACGACCCACGGACCGTCCGAGGTGCAGTGGATGCCTTGCATCGCGGCGATCACGCCGAGCCGCCCGAACCGGGGGACATCGTCGGGGTGGAGGTGCTGCGCGTGCTCGATGCGCCATCGCAGACCGCTCTGGTCCGGATGGGTCGCGAACGTCGTGGCGTAGATGTCGAGGGCTTCCCGGTTGCCCCGATCGCCGATGGCGTGGGTGCAGAGCTGGAAGCCGTTCTCGATGGCGATCCTCGCCGTCTCCCGCATCGCGTCGAGCGGCTCGGTGTTGAGCCCCGTGCTGGTGGGCAGGCTCTCGTAGGGCTCGAGGAGCCACGCCCCGTGGGAGCCCAGGGCCCCGTCGATCAGGCGCTTGATGCCGCGCACCGTGAGGTGGTCGTTGCCGTGACCGATGATGCGGTACTCCGAGATCCTCTCCTCGAGCCTCGCATTGCCCTCGGAGAGCATCACGTACAGCCGCACGTCCAGCTCGCCCCTCTCCGCCAGCGCCTTGAAGAGGTCGACGGTCGCGAAGGACACGCCGGCGTCGTGGAAGCTCGTGATTCCCTTCGAGAGGCACTCCTGCGTCGCCAGCCGGACGAGCTCGACCCGCTCGGCCTCGACCTGCTCGGGGGTCCGTCCCTCGTCGTACGAGCTCATGCCCCGCCCGACCAATCCCTCCGCCGTCTCGCGGAACACCCCGATCGGCGCGCCGTTCGCGTCCCGCACGATCTCGCCCCCGTCCGGATCCGGCGTGTCCGCGGTGATGCCCGCCAGCTCCATGGCCTTCGCGTTCGCGAAGCAGGCGTGGCCGCTCGCGTGGCCGAGCAGCACGGGGTTGTCCGGCGAGACCGCGCTGAGCGAGTGGTGGAACGGAAGCCCGTCCACGTTGGGCTCGGGAACGCGGTCCCACTTCTCCTGGTGCCAGCCCCGCCCCTGGATCCACTCGCCGGGCTCGGCGGCCTCGACGGCCTCCGCGACCATGGCGACGACCTCGTCCCAGTCCTTCACGTCCATGAGCCGCAGGACGGTCATTGCGCGTCCCAGGCTCATGAAGTGCGCGTGGCTGTCAATGAGGCCGGGGATCGCCAGCCGGCCGTCGAGATCGATGACCTCGGTGTGGGAGGCGATGCGCTCGCGGATCTCGGCATCCGTCCCTACCGCGGCGATGCGGTCACCGACGATCGCGATCGCCTGGGCCTCGGGCATGGCGTCGTCGACGGTGACCACCTTGCCGTTCACGAGGACGAGATCCGCCGCTTCGGGCGCGGCGCATCCGGTCGGGAGACAGAGGAGGAGGAAGGAAAGGACGACGCTCCCGAGGCGGACGGAACTGTTCACGGGTCACCTCCTCATACTGGAGCCGTGGCCGGATCGCACTCCCGCGACGAGCAGGCGCTCTCGGAGTCGCCGCAGTCGTCCTCGTACAGCGCCTCGCCGGTCCAGCAGTAGGTGCAGAGCTTCTCCCGGGGGAGCCCGATGGCCTCGACCATGTCGTCCAGGCGCTGGTAGCGGAGCGACGTCAGCCCGAGCCGACGGCGGATGCCCTCGACCATATCCGCGTGCTTCGACGAGAAGGGATCGGCGTACTCGGCGACGTCCCCGCTCCCCTCGCCCTCGATCTCGGCGATCGCCCTGCGGCCCGCCAGGTCCAGCTCGGACTTCGAGCGGGAGAAGTTGAGGAAGCGACAGCTGCACACCAGCGGCGGGCACGCGGGCCTCATGTGCACCTCGCTTGCGCCACAGTCGAAGATGCGCTGGATCACGTCCTTCAGCTGCGTGCCCCGCACGATCGAGTCCTCGCAGAACAGGAGCCGCTTGCCCTCGAGCAGCTCGCGGATCGGGATCAGCTTCATCCGCGCGACCAGGTCGCGCACCCGCTGTTCCTGAGGCATGAAGCTGCGCGGCCACGTCGGGGTGTACTTCACGAACGGGCGACGGTACGGGACGCCGGCCTCGGACGAGTACCCGATGGCGTGCCCGATGCCCGAATCCGGGATCCCGGCCACGATGTCGACGTCGACGTCGTCCGCCCTCGCGAGGGCCTCGCCGCAGCGGTTGCGCACCTCCTCGACGTTGGCTCCCTCGTAGCTCGACGCCGGGTAGCCGTAGTAGATCCAGAGGAACGAGCAGATCTGCATGTGCTCCCCGGGGGGCGAGAGCTGCTCGACCCCGCCCGCATCGATCCGCACGATCTCGGCCGGACCCAGCTCGCGCTCGACCTCGTACCCGAGGTTGGGCAGGGCGCAGGTCTCCAGGGTCACCGCAATGGACCCGTTCTTGCGGCCCAGTACCATCGGCGTGCGCCCGAGTCGGTCCCGCGAGGCGTAGACCGCGTTGTCGGTGAGCAGCAGCACCGAGCAGGACCCGCGCACCTTCTCGTGGACGTTGCGGAGGCCGTTCACCAGGGTGTCCTCCTGGTTGATCAGGCTGGCAACGACCTCGGTCTGGTTGAACTCCGTCCCCTTGAGCTCGCTGAAATGCGTCGCCTGCCCGCGGAGGGCCGAGCCGGCGAGAGCCCCGAGGTTGTCGATGCGCCCCACGGTGACGATGGCGTAGGGCCCGTGGTGCGACGCGATCAGCAGCGGCTGGTCCTCGTAGTCGCTGATCACTCCGAGTCCCATGCCCCCGTGGTACTTCGGCAGGTCGTCTTCGAACTTCGTGCGGAAAGGAGTGTTGGTGATGTTGTGGATGTTGCGCCGGAAGCGCTCATCGTTCTTCACCACCATACCGCCCCGGCAGGTCCCGAGGTGGGAGTGATAGTCGGTCCCGTAGAACAGGTCCGCCACGCAGTCGTCCTTGGATACGACTCCGAAGAATCCGCCCATGTCTCTTCCTACTTGGGTTGCGTTGTCTGGGAACGGGAAGGGGGAGTGCCGCCGGGCCGGGTACAGGCCTCAGACGGCTTCGATCGTCGACGGTGGCTTCGTGGCGATGTTGTAGGTCACGCTCACGACGCCGGGCACTCTCTCGATGATCTCCTGCGCGAGCGGCTCGAGGACGTCGAAGGAGAGCCGGGTCGGCGTCGCGATGCGGGCATCGACGCTGTTCCAGCAGCGCACCTCGATCTGCTGTCCGAACTCCCGCTGGCCGTCGACCATCCCGGTCACCCGATCCTCGTGGAGGATCGCCATGTACTGGAACGCTCCGCTGTCGCCCAGGACGCGCTCGACGATCTTCGTCGCCGTACGGGCCGTTTCGATGCGCGGCGGAGTCGCTTCTCCGATCACGCGCGCGGAGAGCGCCGGGCCGGGGAACGGGATCCGCTCGAACAGCTCGGCGGGCAGGCCGAGGGCCCGACCGACGATGCGCACTCCGTCCTTTCTGAGCTGGATGAGCGGCTCGATGATCCCGTAGCCGAAGCTCTCACGGGGATCGATCCCGAGCTGCTCGAACACGTTGTGCTGACGCTTGATCCCGGCGACGGTCTCGTCCACGTCCGTCAGGATCGTTCCCTGCAGGAGGTATTTCGCTCCGCACTCACGCACGATGCGGCCGAACACTTCCCGGTAGAAGGTCTGGGTGATCGCCTCGCGCTTCTCCTCGGGATCCGTGACTCCGCGAAGGGCCGCGAAGAACTCCTTCTTCGCGTCGACGATCTCGACGGGGACGCCCAGCTCCGCGAAGAGGTCCGCGACGTGTTGCGGCTCTCCCTCGCGCATCAGGCCGTTCTCGATGAACACTGTCTTGAGGCGGTCGCCCAGGGCGCGGTGTCCGAGCATCGTGACCGTCGACGAATCGACCCCGCCCGATAGCGCGTTGATCGCGGTGCCTTCGCCGACGGCGGCGCGGATCGCTTCCACCTTCTCGTCGATGAAGAGCCGGGGATCGAGCTTCTTCGCAGTGACCTCCGTGAGCATCGCAAATCCTCCTCGGGATGAGAGTTCCCAGATGACGGCGGTGGTGGTTCTCGACGGTGCGATTCTACTGATGGCGCACTCGCTCCCGAACGATGCCGCGGCCGAAATCTCCGGCGGTCGCTGACCGCATCGGCCCTCGTGGCGAGCAGCATCCGGCGAGCGACACTCCGGATTCGGCGCCCCGACCCGGCGGCGGCCGAGCCGCTCCCGGCCCACGCCGGAGGCGGCCTGTGGGGGGCGCGGGGGCCACGATTACACGACTTTCCGGAGTCGAATCCCCGCCTCGCGGTGAGGAGGTAAGATCAGAGAAGATCGCGGGCCGCGCCATGTGTCACCCCACGCGCGCGGATGGCGGCCCCGCTACCACGCCCCCCGGGGCATGGGAGACGGTCATGGGGAATCGGAGAGTGATCCGGGTTCTGGTTCGCGTTCTCGTCCCGGCGGCCCTGGCCACCGTGGCGGGGGCTCAGGCCGGCTGGGTGCTGTCGCACCAGAAGATCAGCCAGACGGAGGGAGGCTTCACCGGCGCTCTCGACGATCACGACAACTTCGGCTACGCGGTGGCGTCCCTCGGGGACGTCGACGGGGACGGCGTGGGCGATCTGGCCGTCGGAGCCCGCTCGGACGACGACGGGGGCACCAACCGGGGAGCCGTCTGGGTGCTGTTCCTGAATCCGGACGGGACCGTGAAAGCCCACCAGAAGATCAGCCAGACCGAGGGGGGCTTCGGGGAGACGCTGGACGACGGCGTCGGCTTCGGGACCGGGGTCGCCCCCCTCGGGGACTTCGATGGCGACGGAATTCCCGATCTCGCCGTCTCCGCTCCCTGGTACTACGTCCCTCTCAAGGGGCCCGGAGCCGTGTGGATCCTGCTCCTGCACCCCGACGGCACGGTCAAGGCGGAGAGCAGGATCGACTGCACGAGCGGCCAGTTCTGGGGCGCTCTGGGGGCCTGGGGCCTCGCCACGCTCGGGGACGTCGACGGGAATGGCGTCGTCGACCTGGCCGTGGGCTCCCCCTACGTCGCTGCGGTGTGGATCGTGTTCCTCGAGGCCGACGGGACGGTGAAGGGCGTGCGGAAGATCGGCGACGGGACGGACGTCTTTCCGGGGGAGCTGCCGGACGGCACCTACTTCGGCAGGGTCCTGTCCGCCCTGGGCGACTTCAACGGCGATGGAGGGGGCGATCTCGTGGTGGGAGTGGACACGGACGACACCGGAGGCCACAACCGCGGGGCGGCGTGGATCCTGCTCCTGAGGCCCGACGGCTCGGTGTTCTGGGGACAGAAGATCGCCTCCGACCTCGGGGGCTTCACCGGCGAGCTCGTGAACCGGGCCCGGTTCGGCGCCGGGATCTCCCCGGTCGGAGACCTCGACGGGGACGGGATCCTCGACCTCGCCGTGGGATCCCCCGGAGACCCCGATCGCGACGACGGGGACGCGGAGGGCGACCCGCGGGGCGCCGTCTGGATCCTCTTCCTCGATGCCCAGGGCACCGTGCGGGCCCACCAGAAGATCAGCGACGTGGCCGGCGGCTTCGAGGGGAAGCTCCACGACCGCGACCAGATGGGTGGCTGCCTGGCCTTCTCCGACGTCCTGATCGTGGGCGTCGAGCTCGACGACGACGGCGGTTCCGGACTGAACGCGGACCGGGGAGCCCTTTGGCTTCTCGATCTCCGGGATTGTCCGCCGGCGAGCTCGAGCTTCCGGAACCCGGACGTGGGCGGGACCACGAACCCCCCGGTCTACGACGTGGTCGCCCTGCCCGTCCTCGGAGGGGAATTCGTCGCGGCGGTGGGAACGGCGGGCAAGAGCGGCAGCTTCCTGACGGCCTACGCGGCTCCCTTCACCCTGGCCACCCCCTGGGGCATCCTCCTCGTCGACGTGACGGACCCCGACGGCGAGCTCTCGGGATGGCCCTCCGACCTCGGCGATCCGGCGATGATCTCGGTGGCCATCCCCGACGACCCGGCCCTCTGCGGACTCACCTGCTCCACGCAGGCGGTTCGATTCGGTGGTGGCTTCGATCTGACGAATGCCCGGGACCTCGTCCTGGGCAGATAGGGCGCCTCGTTCCCCGGAGGTCGGAGACTCCCCCGTGCGCCGGGGCGGGGAGGAACGTCCGGATCGGGATCATCACCCACGCGGGCGTTCCGGCACCGGGGCGTAACGCGGTCGGAACATGGGGCCGCCTCACGAGCCCGACGGGGGCTCGGCACGTGACTTGCTCGAACGGAAGCCGATCCGCCACCGGACCTCGAAGACCTGGGAAAACGATCATGAAGATCATCGGCTTGCTCGCCGGCTACCTCCTCGTGGCGACCGCTCCGTCCCCCACGCCCGTCGCCCCTCACCATTGCGGCTGCGGCAACTACTTCCCCGATGCCCCTCCGGCGAACGGGAACCCCGGGGACGCGCGGGGCAACACCCGATCCGGCTCGGGCGAGTCCGGAAACCCCCTGCGCGGGACGGGCTCGCTGTCGGACAACGACCAGGGACGGCTGCCGTCGGAGGATCCCTCCGAGGACCCGTGGACGCGGCAATCACCGCCGAGCGACGTCACGGGCTGGGAGATGTGGTGGGGATTCAACTGCTCTCCCTACCTCGACCTCAAGCGGCGCGTCCTCGAGGGCGATCCGGAGACCAGAGGGGACGATTTCTACCTGGGACACGGCACGCGGCGGAGGGTCGTCACGCGGGAGGTGACCGACGACGACCTGTGCACGAAGGCGGGACCCGCCCTGCAGGCGGCGATCGAGTCCGATCCCGACAACTCGGTCCGGGCGGCGGCCCTCGTGGCTCTCGCGAAGCTCCACCCCCTCTACATGCCCGAGGGGGGGGGCTCGATGTTCGAGCTGATCGCGGGCCACCTCTCGCACTCCGATCACGCCGTCCGGGAGGCCGCCATCGTCGCCCTCGGCCTGCTGGGAGAGGCCGACAGCGCGATTTTCCTCTGCGAGATCGCCGCCGACCGCGAGCTCGGCCGGGACCTCCTGGGCCGCGAGAAGGTCTCCCGCAGCACGCGCGCGCGGGCCGCGCTCGCCCTGGGCCTCGCCGGCTCCCGCTGCCCTCGCCTGGAGGTCCGGACGTACATCGTCCACCACCTGGCGCGCATCCTCGAGACCGACGAGAGCGCATCGCCCGATCTGGGGGTCGCCTGCGTGACCTCGATCGGGCTCATGCCGCTGGCCGACGCTCCGCAAGCGCTCGAGGCCGAGGAGCTCGAAACCCTACCTCCCAGCACCTCGCGAGAGACCCAGATCCGCTTCCTGTGCGAGGTGCTCGAGAATCTCCGGGTGTGCGAGATCGTGCGCGCCCACGTTCCCCGAGCTCTCGGCCGCCTGGTGACCGGCGTCGACGATCCGCAGAAGGACGTCGTGGCCAGGGCGATGCTCGACCAGCTCACGGGGAAGCGCAAGGTCGATCGGCTGGTGCGCCACGGCCTGGTCTTCGGGCTCGGCATGATCGGAGACGCCGACCGCGATCCGATCGACGTCGCGATCCGCCAGGCGTTGTGCAAGGCGGCGCACGACAGCCACGCCATGCAGCAACAGCTCTCGATGGTGTCGCTCGCCCTGGTCTCCGGGCGGCCCGGGAGGGGGCTGGGGAGCGCCTTCGCCGGGAACCGCGACGCGTGCGCCCACCTGCTGAAGCACCTCGCTCGGGGCAAGAGCCGCGTGCGCCCCTGGGCCGCGCTGGCCCTGGGATTGAAGGGCCACCACGAGCTCGAGGCCGGGGCCACCGTATCCGCCGACACGACCACCGCCCTGCGCCAGCGGCTGGCCGACACCCGCGCGCCCTCGGACGTGGGCGCGATCTGCCTCGCCCTCGGCCTGGTCCGTGACACCGAGGCGGTGCCGGCCCTGCTCGAGACCCTGGAGACGACGAACGAGGAGATCGCCCGCGGCAGTGCGGCCGTTGGTCTGGGGTTGCTCGGCGCACGAGAGGCCGTGCCGACGCTGCGCGCGATCCTCGCCGATTCGCGCCACCGGCCGGGGCTGCTGCAGGACGTGGCGATCTCGCTGGCCCTCCTGGGCGACAAGTCCGCCGTGGACACGCTGCTCGAGATCATGCGCGACAGCGGGACGTGCTACACCCTGTCCGCGGTGGTCAACGCCCTCGCCTACGTCGGCGACGAGCGCACCCTCGATCCCCTGGTCGCGATGCTGGGGAACCAGGAGCGCTCGGTCGGGTCCCGCCGCACCGCGGCCGTCGCCCTCGGCGTGGTCTGCGAGCGCGACCTCCTGCCGTGGACGAGCCTCTTCACGAACGATCTGAACTACACGGCCTCCACCACGACCCTCATCTCTTCGGATGGCGAGGGCCTCCTGAATCAGCGCTGACGCTAGTGCCACGCACGGGAAGTTCCGAACCACCTGCAGCCCTCTGGACGCCGCTGGCGGCGTTGCGCCTCCTCCGAGTATCACTGCGAATACGCGTCGGCGGCGCGCCTTGTCAGAGTCGCCCAGCGGGAACGCAGGTGGATCGGAACTTCCCGTGCGCGCCACTACTCGCGGTCGAGAAGCTCTCCCGTGTCCCGGTCCCAGCGGATCGTCCGGACGCGCATCCGGTGTTCCCCGTGACAGTCCGTGCAGACGACGAGCTCGGGATCGGCCCGGCTCCCGCGGCGCTCGAGCCACGTGTCGACGACCAGCGCGGCCGGGGCGTCGTGGGTCTCGTGGCACGTCTGGCAGGTCGGGCCGATCGCCTCCAGGGACCACATGATGTCGGGCGGTGTCGTGTTGTTCTCGTCGTTGCGGTGAGCGAACGACTCCCCGTGACAGGTCAGGCAGCCGATGCCCTGCGCCGTGTGCAGGGTCGCCAGGAGCTCTTCCTCGTAGTTGGCGTGACAGACGTAGCACGCCCGGTTCGCGACGTGCGCCTCCGAGGCCTCCTCCTCCTCGAACCTCTCGTCCGCCGAGGGCCCGTCGAGCAGCTGCGGGGCGTCCTCCTCGACGACCAGCGGAGGCAGGTCGCTCGACGCGACCGGATCGGACGGCGGCGGCTCGACGATCCCGGGCTCGGGGGGGGCGGCGCAGGTGGACAGCAACGACACGGCGACAGAGGCGATCCCCGGCGCCAACCACCACGCGCGATCGCGATGCTCTTCGTTCATCTCCGCCTCCCGGAGTGCGTCCGGCCTACACGTATTCCCAGCTCTTCAACCACTGGTACTCGGGGGTCAGCTGCTCCCAGGCGCGATCCATCGCCCGGTTCAGCACGACCTTCTCCTCGAGATCGAGCTCCTCGCGCTCCTTGACGGCCAGCGCGATGTTGTCGACCTGCTGCACGGTGATCATCCCCGGGATCGGGGCGGTGATCGCGGGATTGCAGAGGATGTAGCGGATCGCGAGGCGGGCGATGCGGTTGTCCTCCTCGAAGTGGGGGCTCTCCGGAGAGCTGTCCCCCTTGAACACCGAGTTGCTCGCGAACGGCTTGATCCCGAACCAGCCGACGTCGTGCTTCGCGATGCTCGCCCACAGGCCGCTCTCGTCGGGGATCAGCTTGCTCTTGGCCGTGTAGGGGGTGAGGATCACCTCCATCTGATCGGGGTAGGTCTCGATCAAGTGCTTCAGGTGCTCCCGATCGTGCGAGGAGATCCCGGTGAACCTGGCCCGGCCGGTCTCCTTCGCCCAGTCCAGGGCGGCGATGACGGCCTCGAGCTCGGCCTCGGTGTGCTGCCGGCTGTCGACGAGCAGGCTGATCCGCCAGACGTCGACGTAGTCCAGCCCGGCGGCCTTCAGCCCCTCGTCCAGGCCTTCCTGCAGCTTGCGCTTCGAGCGCCACTCCTCGAAGCGACTCTCCTTCACGTGCCAGGAGTACCCGAAGTACATCCGGTCGCGACGCCCCTTCAGCGCCTTGCTGTAGGCCAGGATCTCCTCGGCGCAGCACGCGTCCACGTAGTTGATCCCGCGCTCGATGCAGCGCGTGACCACGTCGGCACGGTTCTTCTGGAAGTCCTCGCGATCGATGTCGCACGTCATCCAGCCGGGAGGCTCCTCGCCTCCGATCACCTTGACGAGACGCTTCCAGTGGCCGCCCAGACATACCGCCGAGACCGTGAGGCCCGTCTTGCCGCAGCGGCGGTAGCGCATGTCGGGGTTGTAGTTGAGGATCTTGCTGGTGTCCTGCTCGATCCCCCTCTCGCCGCGAGCGGCCTCCGCCGCGCTCATCCCCGCGGCGATCGCCGCCGTGGCCGCAACACTCTCCTTCACGAACTGACGCCTGGTGAGCTTGTCGGACATCGCGCTACCCTCACTTCCGTTGTGGACCGTCGTCGCGCTCCGGTCCTTCCTACCCCTCCACGCCCCGTCGCGCAACTGGTTTCCGCGCCGGCGTCCCGGCGTTGCCGGTTCGCAAGCCCCCGGGTATCCTCGTCGACGATCCGGAGACTCTCCGGATCATCGTGCCAAGCAGGACGCGGACCATCGATCGCGGGGTATCGAGATGAGTGACAGAGCTCTCGTGCGCGGAGCGGCGCACAACGTCTTCGTGCGGAGCGGCGCGTTGCTCGCTCTCCCCCTCCTGGCTCTCGCGGCGCGCGCGGACTCCGAAGCCGTCGCGCGCTGGAAGACCTGGCATGCCGACCTCGATCACCTGTACGAGGAGATCGAGAAGCCCGCGAGCCTGAAGCAGATCTTCAAGGCCAAGGGGACCGAGTGGAAGGCGGTGAAGAAGGAAGCGGACAAGCGATTCAAGGCCCACGCGGCCGCGGCGAAGAAGCGCAAGAAGAAGGACGAGACGGCGGATCAGGTCGCCTTCTACGACGTCCTGCGCCACGTCGTCGGTCAGCTCCGCGATTCACACGCCTACGTCCAGGTCGACGCGGCGGTATCCAATGCCTGGAAGGAGGCCCGGCCGCCCTCCTTCGACGCGGGGATCGAGCTCCTGCCGGGGACGCACGACACGATCCTCGTGGCCAACACCTTCGCCGCCCGGGGCTCGAACAGCCCCCTCCACCAGAAGGGGGTCCTCCACGACGCGACGATCCTCGAGTCCGTCAACGGCGTCCCCGCCGCCGAGTACTTCGAGGAGCTGGCGCGCGAGATGTACGAGGAGGAGGGAGGGCATTCGACGATCGGGCGCGCGCACGTCGAGGCCATGAACGCGCTCTCGATGGCCGAGGACGAATCCCTGAAACTCGTCTTCAAAGTCCTCGACGCCTCGGAGAAGGAGTGCGCGCGCTACATCGAGATGACCCCCAAGAAGCGGGCGAAGGCTTTCCCGCGCCTGAACTGGAAGACGAAGAAGACGTCGCTGCGGGACTCGGAGTGCGAGAAGACGCGCAACCCGCGCAACTTCCGCTTCATGGCGCTCGAGCGGCCCGAGCTCCAGGAGACCTCCGACCGGGACATCCGCTACTGCAAGCTGCCCTCGGGATTCGGCTACGTTACCTACTGGGGAGTCTCGGGCACGAGCCGCAAGGGCTTCGACGAGGCCTGCGCGGCGCTCGCCGAGTGTCCCGGCCTGATCCTCGACATGCGCCTCAACGGCGGCGGGGGCGAGAGCGGCGTCGCGGCGTTCGACAAGCGCGAGGGCTCGTGGAGCAAGCCGCTGGCCGTCCTCATCGGCCCCAAGGCCATGTCCGCGGCGGAGACCGAGCTGTGGACCCTCCTCCAGATGCGAGAGGGCAAGCAGTGCCACGCCCGCCTCTTCGGTCGCACGACCGCCGGCGCGTCCGGCGACAAGATCCACTTCGAGCTGCCCTCCGGCTTCGCCCAGGGCAAGTTCGTGTTCCGCCACTGGCACGGAGGCCGGAGCATGATCGAGGGCGCGGGGATCGAGCCCGACGAGGTCGTCGACCAGGACGTCGTCGAGCTGTCGCTGGGAATCGACTCCTGCATCGCCCGGGCGGAGGAGTGGCTGCGCGAGCAGTGAGTCCGCGGGAGCCTCGTCCTCCTCCGTCCGCGGTTCAGTCTCCTCCGGGTTTCGCGCCCCCAGGGCTTCCGCCGAAGGAGGTCAACCCTCCCAGCGCTCCCAGCCCCATCGTCTCGACCGCCGTGGAGGGCACGATGATCATCGATCCCTTCTTTCGGAGCCCTTCGTAGACCATGTTCATGGCCCTCAGGTGCAGGGCCACGGGGTTGTCCCGGTACTGCTCGGAAGCGCGGGCGAACTTCTCGGCGATCTCGGTCTCGGCGGTGCCGAGGATGATCCGGCTCTGGCGTTCCCTTTCCGCCTGGGCCTGACGCGACATCGCGTCTTCCAGGCCCTGCGGGATGATGATGTCGCGGATCTCCACGGCTTGCGTCGTGATTCCCCACGGACCGGTCTTTTCCTCGAGCAAGGCCCGGATCTCCTGGCCGAGCCGGTCCCTCTCGGAGAGCAGGACGGCGAGCTCGTTCTTTCCGATCGCGTTTCGCAACGCCGTTTGCGCGGCGAGGATGACCGCGTGGTGGAACTGCTCCACCTCCAGCACGGACTTCTGCGCGTCCCAGACCATCCAGAAGGCGATGGCGTCCACCCGCACGGGCACGGTGTCGGCCGTGAGCGTCGTCTCCGCACTGAAGTCGGTCACGCGGATCCGCTGGTCGACGAACTGCGCCACCTTGTCGACCACGGGAAAGAGCATGAACAGGCCGGAGGGGCGCAATCCCCGGAACTTGCCGAACCTCAGCAGCACCGCTCGCTCCCACTGGTAGGCGACCTGGACCGAGGGCGCCAGCAGGATTCCCACGGCGAGGGCGATGAGAAGCACCATGCTCTCCGGCCGCATCACCAGGAAGGTGGTCAGGCAGGCGCCGGTACCCAGGATCACGACCCCTTCCCAGACTTGCAGCAGCCGCAGAAACATGACGAGGATGAGTGCGCTGCCCAGCGAGACCGCGACCGCCTCCATCGAGAACGAGTAGAGGCCGAGATGCACGACCAGGCCGATCACGGAGATCGCGACCAGGAGCAGACCGTTCAGCGGCGTGAACCGGAAGTCCGCTCGCGCGCTCGCGCTGAATCTCTCCAGGGACAGACCGGAGTTGCTCCTCCCGGTCGAGGATGTCGACGAAGCGTTCATGGCTTGTTCTCCTTGCGTAGCCGCAGCGCCTCCCGGATCTCGTCCAGCGAGAATCCGTAGCTGGAGGCTCGTGCCAGCAGTTCGGTCAGGATCTGATCGAGCTTTCTCTGTCTCTCGAGCCGATCGATCTCGGGCTTCTTGCGCCCCACGAAGGTCCCCGATCCCTGCTGGGTCTGGAGGGCTCCCGCGAGCTCGAGCTCCCGATAGGCGCGAACGACCGTGTTCGGATTGATGGAGAGGTCGACCGCGAGCTGTCGCACCGTCGGCAGCCGGTCCCCCGGCTGGAGGTCTCCGCGCGACATGGCGTACCGCACCTGCTCGATGATTTGGCGGTAGAGGGGAACGCCACTCTCGCTGTCGATCAGGAATCGCATGGTCTCGTTTGCGCTCGGCGGGACAATGTATTAGTACACTAGTATTCTATTTGACTAGATAAGTCGACCCCCTTCCTGGAGAAAGATCCGGAGCGGGCCTC
>CAYRXS010000114.1:0-19983 GCA_964428225.1 uncultured Planctomycetaceae bacterium | reverse complement strand
CAGGTCATGTCATGTCATGGCCATCCCCCGCTTCCAGGTTTCCTTGGCGCAATCAGTTGCCGAAGGGGAACTGCTTCCCCGCACGCTCCCACTGCTCCTCGTTCTGCCCGTCGCGCGCCTCCTGGGGGAGGACCACGGTGCGGGTCGCGACGCCGTCGATCGTGAAGGAGTCCTCGGCGTACAGGGGATCGCTGTTCCAGGTGACCTTCAGCCCCCATTCTCCGGCGCGCAGGTCCCGGATCCGCTGGGGCTCGTAGGGGGGGAGCACGATCGGATCGAAGGGCTGGCCGTCGATCAGGATCTCGAGCGGCAGTCCCTGCCACCGATCGGGGAAGTCGAGCACGAGCTCGGCGTCGGCCAGCCCGACGTCCTCGAGGTCGAGGTCGACGACCTCCTCGCCCGCGTGGACGAGGCGGCCGGCCCAGGTTCCTTCCTCGGGACCAAACGCCTCGAGGAGCCGGGCCTTCGACACGTCGAAGCGCGCGCTCAGGGTGAAGCGCCCCTCCGCGTCGGTCTGCACCTCCTGCACCGCGGCGGGGAGCTCGGGCATCACCGCGGACTCGAGGAAGAAGCTCTGCTCCTGGTAGTAGGCGAGGGTGGCGCGCACGCGGTTCGGAGCCTCGAGCCGGACGATGGCCCCGGCCACCGGCTCACCGTCCTGGCGGACGCGGCCGACGAGCTTCGGGCCCGGGGTCAGGGGGAGCTCCACGTTGTACGTCTCCCCCTCGCGCAGGGTCAGGACCTTGCGCGGCGCCTCGGCTCCCGCGCGGAAGGCGTAGAGCTTCACCGCCGTGACGGGCAGGCCGTCCACCTTCTTCGATCGTCCGGGCCAGACCTCGATCGGGTTGACCCGGTGCCAGGGGAATCCCGAGTTGCGCTGGACGGACCGGGCGTCCATCCGGCGCTCGAGCTGCGCGGGGAGCAGGATCACGTGGACCGGTCCTGGCCCCCCGACGTTGTTCGTGACGTGGATCTCCAGGGACGCCGACTCCCGCAGGGTGATCGTGCCCTGCTCCTCGGTGAGCAGCTTCCCGCCGGTGATCGACACGAGCTCCTTGTGCGCGGTGTAGCCCGGACACTCGACCTCGACGAGCACCTGCCCCGCCGCGACGGTGCCGGCGAAGAAGCCCCCGTCCGGGCCCGTCATCACCTTCGTTCCGTCGACCCAGACCGTGGCCCCCTCGAGACCCACGCCCTCCTTGTTCTGCACCCGCCCGTTCATCGAGCCCGGCCGTCCGTAGCCGATGTTCAGGTGGGTCTGCTGCCGCTGGCGCAGCCGGATCTCACGCCGGGATCCGAACAGCCCCTGGCCGCTGATCTCCACCACGGAGAGGCCGGGGTAGAGGTCGGTCGCGCCGAACCGCCCCGTCACGTCCGTGTGCAGCACGCGCCCGGCGTTCGCCCCCGCCAGGAACCGGATCTCGGCCCGCGCGCCGAAATCGCGGCGGTCGGTGATCCGCCCCACCAGCTTCGCCGTCGCTCCCGAGCCCACGGGAGGAATCCCCTTCTCCGTGGGCAGGTAGTCGGCCTGGACGAGGTCGAGCTCGACCCGCACCGGCCAGAGCACGGTCGTGTCCCCCTCGTAGACCTTCGGCACGGGAACCTCGGGCTGGGGAATCGGCTCGAATCTTCGATCGCGCGAGAGCGCGGCGACCGTCTCCGCGTCCTGGTCGGGCGTCAGGGCGAGCGCCTCCTCGGGCTCGTCGGATCCCATCCAGACCATGACCGCGGCGAAGACGACGCCGAGGACGAGGATGAGCAGGACGAGGGGCAGGGAACGGCGGGACGGGGACATGAGGCGCTCCGGGGGCCGGGGCGGACAGAATAGCCCGGCCGGGGCCCCGAGTCACAGGCGGGCGGGGACCGCGTGGCTTCGACTCCCCGGGGGGAGCTTTCTTCCCGTCAAGATGGGGTTGAGCCGGCGGGGCGGCTCAACCCGCCTCCGCTACAGCGGACGAGCGGGTGCTCGCCGCTGATCGGCGGCTCACCAGGAGCTCACGAGGCGGGAGCGGCCGGCCCGCAGCTCACCGGTCCGATCCGCCATGTCGAGCAGCAGCCCGCGGGTCTCCTCCCAGCCCAGGCAGGGATCGGTGATCGACAGCCCCTCCATGTCGACGGTCTCCGGCGTGCAGTCCTCGAGCCGCTGGTTGCCGGTCTTCAGGAAGCTCTCCACGAGGAAGCCGCGGACGAAGTCGCGGAGCCGGGGGTGAGCCCGCAGGTTGTCCAGGACCTCCCGCGCGACGTCGGCCTGGAGCTCGGGGCGCTTGGTGCCGTCGATGCGGCAGTTGTCGTGGCTGCCGTCGACGAGGATCGCGGGATTGCGGACCCTCTGCTCCTCGAGGAGCCGGCGCGCCCGGTGGAGGTGGTACAGGTCGTAGTTCGGTCCGTGGGCCCCGCCCCGGAGCACGAGGTGGGCGAAGTCGTTGCCCCGGGTCTCGACCTGGTAGCCGTCGAACACGGCGGTGTGCGAGCTCTGAGCGGCGACGACGCCGTTCACCCCGACGGGGATGCAGCCGCTCGTCGGATTCTTCAGGCCCACGGGAATGTCCACCGCGGAGGCCCAGATGCGGTGCTCCTGGTCCTCCGTGCTGCGCGCGCCGATCGCGACCCACGCCACCAGATCGGAGAATCCCCGCTCGTTCTGGAGGAAGACGGCCTCGTCGGCGATGGGGAGCCCGAGCTCGACGACGTCGAGCATGAGCCGGCGGGCGTAGCGGCGGCCCTCCTCGATGTCCGGCGGAGCGAAGGGATCCGGCTGGTTGCCGGGTCCGGTCCAGCCGCAGGCGGTCCGGGG
Source organism: uncultured Planctomycetaceae bacterium (assembly GCA_964428225.1). Lineage (GTDB taxonomy): Bacteria > Planctomycetota > UBA1135 > UBA1135 > JBFMCU01. Next base: position 17,189 of record CAYRXS010000114.1, on the reverse strand, counting down.
CTTCTGGATGTAGGCGCGCATGACCACCTTGAGGGTGTCCGCGAGGTCGGTCTCGAGCTCCTTCAGGCGCCCGGCGTACTCGAGCACCGCCGGAGCGGGCCAGGCCGAGCAGGGGCCGACCACCACGAGCAGCCGATCGTCGGCGCCCGAGAGGATCCGCCTCACCTCCTCGCGATCCCTCTCGACGCGCAATCGCCCTCTCTCGGACAGAGGAAGCTCGCGCACGAGCTCTTCGGGAGAGGGCAGCTTCTTCGTTCTCCCCGGATCCGGCATGGCAGGTGGCCTCCGGCAGGTGTTGCGGTGTCCGTTTCCACCCCTCGCGAGCGTCGAGCAGGCCGACTCGCGGGAGGGATCGTGCTCTACGGAAACGTACCCCACGGGGGGGAGCCGTGCCGGAAACCGGCCTCCGATCCCTCGCGGATGGCGAAAACCGCCCTCCTCCACCCCCTCCTGCGGTGCCGGGGGGACCTTCCCCCGGGACGTCATTGGCTTTCTCCCGGGAAGAGCGTAGCACTCGGGATCGTCCCCTCTGCATCCATGAACGACCTGCCGAACCCTCCTCCTCCCCCGCCCGACGACGAGCGCGCCGTTCCCGCTCGCGTGTGGGGGGGCGCGGCCCTGCTCTCCGCGGCCCGCGTCTGGGGGTCGGTCTGCACCGCCGCGATCCTGATCGTCCTGGCCCGGTACCTGCCCGGCGCCGAGTTCGGCCGGTACACCTTCTACCTCGCGATCTTCCTCCTGCTCGACGGGCTCTGCGACTTCGGGACGGGCGCGGCCGCCGTGCAGCGCAGCGCCCACGATCCCCGGCTGCTCCCGGGGGCGATCGCCGCGGGGCGGCGGATCCGGGCGGGAACCGCGGGGCTCTGCTTCGCCCTGGTGGCCCTCCCCGCGTGGCTGCTCGAGGAGCGCGGGTGGACGTGGGTCGGCCTCGCCGCCCTCTATCCGTTCTCGCGGCTTCCCGAGCTCTCCGCGGTCGTCTACCACCGGGAGATCCGCTGGAACGTTCCGGTCGCAATGCGCGCGGCGACGGGCACGGCGCGGCTCGCCCTCGCCCTCGGGCTGTGGCGAGGCGGGGTGGAGAGCTTCGGCCCCTACCTCGTCGCCCACCTCGGCACCCTCGCCGCGGGCAACGTCGCGCTGTACTTCCTCGCCCGCCGCCGCCTTCCGCGTCCCGAGGGGAAGGTCTCGCCGATGCGCGGAATGCTGCTCGCCGCGGTGCCCCTGGGGCTCGCCGGCGTGTGCCAGCAGGCGTATTTCTACGTGGACAACCTCTTCGTGCGCGGCCTCCGCGGAGACGTCGAGCTCGGCCAGTACAACGCCGCGGTGCGCATTCTCGGCTTCCTCGTCATGATCAGCGCCCACGCGACGGTGGCCGCCCTGCCGTGGCTCGCGCGCCGCCACCGCCGTGGCGAGCTGGGCGACGCGACCCGCCGCCTGGCCCTGCCGCTGTTCTCCGCGGCCTGCCTCGTCCTGGGGGCGATGTGGCCCTGGAGCGAGCAGATCCTGGTCGCGATCTTCGGCGCGGACTTCGCGCCCGCCGCCCCGAGCCTGCGGTGGCTCCTCGTCGCCGCCGCGGTGATCTACGCGGGCGCGGGGTGGTTGACCGCGGTCGTGGCCTCGGGCGCGATGCGTACCGTGCTCGTCATCACCGCCGGCGCGCTGCTGGCCAACGTCGCGGGCAACGCGTGGCTCGTGCCGTCCCGGGGCATGGAGGGAGCGGCGATCGCCACCCTCGCCACCGAGCTCCTCGTCACCTTCGGAGCCCTCGCGGCCCTCGTCCGCGCCCGCGCACGCCCCCTGGAGCGGCCGGCGCTCTGGCTCGCGGGCCCCGTTCTCTTCCTCGCCGCGGCCTGGCTCTCCGGCACGCTCGGCTGAGCCTGCTACCGTATTCCCCATGCTGCGCGTCGGCCTCGACTACCGTCCCGCCCTGGTCAACCCCGAGGGCATCGGGCGCTACGCCCGCGAGCTCGTCCGCGCGCTCCTGGAGAGCGGAGAGGAGCTCGAGCTCGGGCTGTTCGGCTACACCTTCGCGCGCCGCCGGGCGAGCCTCGACGAGCTCGGAATCCGCGACCCGCGCGCCGAGCTCGCGCGCCTGCGGATCCCGTCCCGGTGGATGCCGCGGTTCCTGCGCGCCATCGGTCGCGGCGTGGACGACCTCGTCGGCGCCCCCGCGGTCTACCACCACACCCAGTACAGCGCGCTCCGGATCCGTCGGGCCGCCGAGGTCGTCACGGTCCACGACTGCATGTACCTGCACGACGCGGACTACGTCGAGCGGGCGGTGGGCGAGCGGATGGCGGAGTCCGTGCGGGCGATGGTGAAGAACGCCCGCCGCATCCTCGTCCCCTCCCAGTTCGTGGGCACCGAGGTCGTGATGCACTTCGGCGTCTTCCCCAACCGCATCGTGGTCACTCCCCTCGGCGGCGATCACTTCGCGCGCGCGTGGCCGGAGGGGGGCTTCCCCTCCGCGCGCGAGCCCTACCTCCTGACCGTGTCGCGGGTGGAGAAGCGCAAGAACCACGTGCGGATGCTGCGCGCCTTCGAGCGGCTGGTCGCCGAGGGCTTCCCCCATCGCTGGGTGATCGCGGGCGCGCCGGGCTACGGCGCGGACGACTTCGAGCGCGCGCTGGCCGCCTCGCCCGCCCGCGACCGGGTCGACTGGCGCCGCTACGTCCCGGAGGGGGAGATCCTGCGCCTGACCGCCCAGGCCGACCTCGTGCTCTTCCTGAGCCTGAGCGAGGGCTTCGGCCTTCCCGTGCTCGAGGCGATGATCGCGGGCACCGCGGTGCTGACGAGCTGCGTCACCTCGATGCCCGAGGTCGCGGGCGACGCCGCCTCGTTTGCGGAGCCGACCGACGTCGACGCGATCTTCGAGGAGATGCGCCGCGTGCTCGCCGACGACGAGCTCCGCGCCGACCTCGTCCGCCGCGGCCGCGAACGCGCCCGCCGCTTCCCCTGGTCGGAGACCGCGCGACACACCCTCGCCGCCTACCGCGGCGCCGTCCTCCCCCCCACCGAGGACGGCCCGCCGATGCGGCGGACGCCCTGAGCGATCACCGGCCCGCGCCGGCCACGATCCGCTCCAGCGCGTCGAGCCAGGATCGGAGCGCGAGGTCTTCGACGGACGCGCGGATCGCATCGCGCTCGAGCGGCTCGCCACGCAGGCGCTCGAACCACTCCGTCACCGCGGCGCGCAGGAGCTCGACCTGGCCGGGGATCGGGATCACCGTGCCCGCGTCGGGGGTGGTGACGTAGACCGAGGCGCCGGCGAAGCGGGTGGTGATCACGGGGGTGCCGCTGGCGAGGGATTCGAGCAGGACGAGGCCGGAGGTGTCGCGCCAGGTGGGGTGGACGGTCAGATCCGCGGCGGCGAACAGCGCGGGAGCGGGGAGGTCGTCGCGGAGGACGACGCGGTCGCGAGTGAGCCCCCGGTCCGTCGCCTCCCGCCCCCAGCGGCGGGGGTGGCGAGCCCCGGCGACGAGCAACGTCCACGGGCGGTCACGCATGCCGGAGAGAGCGTCGTAGAGCGTGGGCAGGCCCTTCAGGAGCGGATCGCGGGCGACGAAGACGAGCAAGGGAGTGCCGTCGGCGACGCCGAGCTCCACGCGCAGCGCCCGGCCGACGCTCTCGCGATTCCCCGGATGGAAGGCCTCCAGGTCGGCGCCGTTCGGCACGACGACGAGCCGGTTGGCACAGGCGGGGTGACGCTCGGCGAGCTCGCGGCGCACGAGCTCGGAGACGCAGACCACGCGGCGAGCGCCGCCCTCGGACAGCAGCCGCCGCTCGAAGTCGAGGAACACGCGATGGCGACCCGACGGCTCGCGCGGCGGCGTCCGGCCCGCCGCGAGGTGGCGCGCGAGCCACGAGTCGAGGTGCGAGCCGCCGTGCGGCCAGTACACGTCTACCTCGGGCAGGTGGCGGACGCCGATCGTCACGTCGCACTCCGCGGCTCGGGCCGCTTCGACGAGGGCGGGGCCGAGGTCGCGCTCGAACCCGGCGCGCCGTAGCCCCCCGAGGCGCGGGCCGGCCTTCACGCGGTGCAGCTCACCGGGCGCGTCCCTCGCGCCCGAGAGGGCGAAGGCGAGGACCTCGTGCCCGCGCTCCTCCAGGTGACGGGCGAGACCGGCGAGCGCGCGCTCCGCTCCGCCCCGCTCCGGCTCCCACCGGTCGATCAGGAACCCGATCCGCCGCCGCTCGCTCATCCGTCGAGGGAGAGCGGGGGCGCGCCCTCGGCGAGCCAGGCCTCGAGCCGCACGCGGATCCGGTCGCGCACGTCGCGGAACACGGCACGAACCTCCTCGTCGGTGCCGTAGGCCGAGGCGGGATCGGGGAAGGGCCACCGCAGGACGCTCGTCGCGCCCGGGAAGGTCGGGCAGGACGCCGCCGCGTCCGCGCAGACCGCGATGACGAGGTCCGGGGGATCGTCGAGGTAGTCGGTGATCGGATCCGAGGTGTGCGCGGAGATGTCCACGCCGACCTCCGCCATCGCCCGGGTGGCCCGGGAGCTGAGCCCGGCGGCGATCGTCCCCGCCGAGAGGGCCTCGACGCGATCGCCGGCGAGCGCGCGCAGCCACCCCTCCGCCATCTGGCTGCGGCAGGCGTTTCCGGTGCACAGGAAGAGGACTCTGGGGGCATTCATGGTGCGCGCATGGTAGCACCGGCTAGGCTCTCGCCATGCGCGTGGGCTTCGACGCATCGCCCCTGCACCCTCCCTTCCCGCCGAGCGTCGTGCGGACGGTACGGTGCGTGCTCGAGGCCCTGGAGGCGCGCGAGCGGATCGAGGTCGTGCGGCTGGAGCCCCCGGCCGAGGTCACCCTGCGGGCGTGGAGGAGGCGCCACCTGCCCGCGGCGGTGAAGAGCGAGGGCCTCGTCGGCCTGCACTCCTTCACCTCCGCCTTCCCCTGGCGAGGGCCGGGCCGGCGCGTCCAGACGGTCCACGAGCTGCCCTGGCGCCACGGGGTCGCCGAGAACGCGGACCTCGCCCATCGCCTCTGGGCCGCCCTGGGCCCCCTGTGGGCGGACCGGGTGGCCTGCCCCACCGAGCACGTGGCGCGCGACCTGCGGGCGCGGCTCCTCCCGGGCGCGGGACGGATCCGCGTCGTTCCCTGGGGAGTCGGGCCGCCTTTCCGGGAAGAGCCGCCGCCGGGCGTCGTCGACAGGCAAGCGTTGGAACGTCTCGGGCTGCACGAGCCAGGACCCTATGCCCTCGTGATCGGGGGCACGCGCCGGAAGAAGAGGGTGGAAGCCATGGTGCGGGGTCTGGCCGAGCGGCGCCGGCGCGGCGTCGGGCCCCTCGCCCTCGTGGTGAGCGGGCCCGCCACCCGCGAGCTCGAACGCCTGCGATGGCTCGCCGCGGGCCTCGCTCCCCCGCTCCACCTCGTGCACATGGAGCACGTCGAGGAGGATGCGATCGCGAGCCTCGTGCGGCGGGCGGCGGTCGTCTCCGTGCTCTCCTCCTCGGAGGGCTTCGGCATGACCGTGCTCGAGGCGTTCGCCTGTGGGACCCCCGTCCTCGTTCCTCCGTCCGGCGCTCAGACCGAGGTGGCGGGAGACGCGGGAATCGTGGTCGATCCCGAGGATCCCGCCTCCGTGGCCGCGGGCCTCGCGACCGCGCTCGTCGAGCGCGAGGCGCGGCGGGACGCGATGGTCGCTCGAGCGGCCGCCTTCCCCTGGTCCCTCACCGCGGTGGGGATCGAACGGATCTGGGAGGAGCTCGCGTGAGCGCTCCGCGCGTGCTCGTGTCCGGCGTCGTGCTCGGCCAGCCGATGGGGGGCGTGCGGCGGCACAACCAGGAGCTGCTCCCCCGCCTCGCCCGACTCCTGGAAGCGGACGGGGGCGGCCTGGCGATCCTCGAGGGCCGCGAGCCGCCCGCCCTCGAGCTGCCGGAGTCGGTCGAGCGCATCGCCTCGGACGTCCCGAGCTCCCCCCCCCTGGCACGAGCCCGGGGCGAGACGCGAGCCCTCGCCGAGGCCTCCCGGGCGGCGAGACCCTTCGACCTCGTGCACACCGCCCACCTGCCCGCACCGCGCGGGCTCGCCGTTCCCTACACCCTCACCCTCCACGACCTGCGTCGCCTCGATCCCGCGCACGGATCGTGGATTCGTCGGCGCCTCGCCGCGCGCGTGATCGGGGCGGCGGTGCGGCGCGCCGCGTGCATGATCGCGGTCAGCGAGACGGTGCGCGCCCAGATCGAGACGCGCTTCCGAACCCCGCGGACCGCTCTCGTTCCGAACGCCGCCGATCACCTCGAGGTGCTTCCTCGCGAGCGGGGCGACGACGCCCCTCTCGTGCACGTCGGACACCTCGAGCCCAGAAAGAACCTCGAGCTCCTCCTGCACGCCCTCGCCCTCGATCCGGAGCTTCCCGACCTGCTCCTCGCGGGCTCGGCCAAGAGTGGGGAGGACGCGCGCCTGATCGGACTCGCCGAGCGACTCGGTGTCCGCGAGCGACTACGCCTGCTCGGCGCGGTGGACGACGCCCGGCTCGCCCGCCTCTACGCCCGCGCCGCCTGCGTGGTGATGCCGTCGCGCATCGAGGGCTTCGGCATCCCCGTCCTCGAGGCTCAACGCGCCGGAGCGCCCGTGGCCGTCGCCGCGGCCGGCGCCCTGCCCGAGGTGGCGGGCGACGAGGCGCCCCGCTTCTCCCCCGACGATCCCGCCGCCTGTGCCGCCGCGATTCGCGCGGCGATCGAACAGGCCGACGCGACGATCGAGCGCGCGAGGAAGCGGGCGAAGGGCTCCCGATGGGACGACTCGGCGAGGGCGCTGCTCGCGGTGTGGCGGGAGGCGGCCCGCTAGCGAGCGAGCGCCTCGAGCAGCTCTCCCTTCGCCACGGCGTATCGCACCGGATGCGTCTCGTAGTCATCGAAGGCCCGGAAGACCCTGGCCATCACGCGCTCGAAAGCCTCGGGATCCTTCGCCTTCAGCATGCGCAGGAGCTCGTAGTCCTCCATCCCCAACCGGTGGGCCTCGAAGCGCTGTCCGGACCACGGGCCGTCGGGGCCCGGGAAGACCACGTGCGAATCCCCGGCGGGCAGGCGGTTGTTCGAGCCCGGCTCGCCGTGCGGGACGACGCTCTTCGCGAAGGGATCTCCGCGGTAGTGGTTGAAGCCCCAGTGCAGGAACCCGTGCAGGTCGTACTTCGCCGCCGCCCAGCCCACGTACACCGGCCGCAGCCGCTCCATGTCGAGCAGGCGATTGATCCACGGACCGCCGGGGATCAGGCACGTGTACACCCAGAGGCGATCGCCCGCCGCGCGACGCGCCTCGAAGAACTCGCGGTGGCGCTGGTACTCCTGCACCTGCGGGCACCAGACGTCCACGGCGCCGGCGAGCTTCGTGCTCATCGTCGCCTCGATGATCGGGATGCCGGGCAGGAGCTCGCGGAAGACGCCCGCGAGCTTCACATAGTCCTCCGCGTTCGTGTTCGTCGGCTCGTCGGAGAGGTGCTGCATCCACCGCCCCTCCCAGCCGTTCTCGTGGATGACGACGGAGAGCTGCTCGCACATCCCGGCGAGGGCCGCGCGACCCTCCTCGGACGTGGCGGGCAGGTTCACGATGCCCAGATTCAGGGTCGTCGTCGACCAGTCGCCGCCGGGACGGCCCGCGAACGGCGCGCCTTCGATCCAGTACAGGCCGGCGTCGGTGAAGGTCTTCACGTAGCGCTCGAGCCGCGCGCGCTCCAGGCGGGGCACGCCCTCCGCGTCCTTCGTGAACACGTCACTCCAGCGCACCCAGAAGGTGTTCTGCCGTCCCTTCGCCATGAGCGCGGCGTAGCGCCCGAGCATCGTCCAGAACTCCTCGCTCCAGAGCTCGAGATCGTGGGAGCGCGCGATGGCGTGCACGTTGAACCAGTTCGTGTAGCCGAGCGTGTCGCGCCCCGCCGGGGGTACAACGACGTCGAGCACCTCGACCCACAGGGGCAGGCGCACGGGCTCGCTCGCACCCTGACGAAGCTCCACCACGAAGGAGTACCCGCTGCCCACCTCGTCCGGGGGGAATGGGATCTCCAGCCGTAGAGCAACGATCGCCGCGTCCACATCGAGGGGAGACGTGACGGGCTGCAGAGCCTCGAAGACCCGGAACGGAGCGCGACGGATCACGTGGGGGTTCTTCTTACCGTCCCACCGCTCGGTCCGGCTGACGAGACCGGTGTTCTCCTCGACGGGCACATCGATCATCCGGTACCACGTTGCCGTCGTGGCGATCTCCTCTCCGCGGATCTCGTCGATGAACTCTCGGAGCTCGAAGGAGAGCGACTCGCCCTCGACGAGCCCCCCCACCAGCACGTGAACGCCGAGGGAGACTCCCGCCGGCGTGAACCAGGCCCCCCAGTCCGAACGGTCGCCCTCTCCCGGCCCTCGATCCGGGTACAGCTCCTCCCACTCGAAATGCAGCGACGCCTCGAGGGTGGACTCCCGCGCGAAGGGCGCCCCTGACGAGAGCAGGAGAGCGAGGAGGCCGAGCAGCGCGCGGCGCGGAATCACAGCGAGCCCCGCAGCTTCTGGACGATCAGGAACGCACCGCCGAACAGCACGACCGCCACGACCAGGACGAGGAGATAGACGAGCGCGCGCACCCAGAGCGGCCGCTGAGCGAGGTCGCCGCCCAGGATCCCGCCGCGCGACGCGCCCTCGCCCAGGATCCTCGCCCGCGCCTCGTCCCGGGCGGTGAGCGGGGCGGGGCGGGGAACCCCGGCGGGGGCCTCCGTCTCGCGCGTCTGCCCGAGGGCCTCGAGGTCGATCTCCTCCTCGAGGTCGAGCCCGCCGCCCTCCTCCGTCTCGGACGGGGCGGCGGTGCGGCGGTGGCGCGGAGGGGGAGGTGGAGCGGGCGCCGGGGCCGGAGCGGGCTCGGGACGGGGAGCCTCGGGCGCCGGCTGCTCGTGGCGGAAGCGCAGGGGGAGCTCGCCCAGGAGGATCTCGTCGCGGTCGTGGAGCTCGGCCCGCTCCACCCGCTCGCCCCGGACCCGCACGCCGTTGCGGGAGCCGAGGTCGACGACGACCCAGCTGTCCCCCACGGCCTCGAGGCGCGCGTGCTGGCGGCTCACCGAGCGGTCGACGATCTGAACGGTGCAATCGGGGTGGCGGCCCAGGACCATGCCGTCGGTCACCTCGTAGGAGATCCCGACGTTCTTGCCCCCGAGCACGAAGAGGGTCGGCATCAGCGTTCCTCCCCCCCGCGGGGGGATCTGGAGGCGAGCTCCTCGGGTCGCGGACGGTGCTTCATCCGGCGGAGACGATACCCGCCGCCCCGGGGACGGTGGAAGTCTCGAGCCGCGCTCGGGATACTGCTCGACAGCATGAGTCCCTCCTCCCCCGCGGGAGCCCCGGCCCTCGAGATCCGGAGCCTGGAGAAGAGCTTCCGCCTCGGCCTCGGGCGGCGCCGCCAGCGCGTCCTCGCCGAGGTCGACCTGACGCTCGCCCCCGGGCGCTGCCTCGGGCTCGTGGGACCGAACGGCTCGGGCAAGAGCACCCTCCTGCGCATCGTGGCCGGGATCGAGCCGGTCGGCGGAGGCGAGGTGCGGGTCTTCGGCCGCGAGGTCGGCTCGCGGGAGGCGCGGCGGCGGACGGGCTACCTCGCGGAGATCTCGACCTTCCCCGGGGAGCTCACCGGCGAGCAGGTGCTCGATCTCCTGGGCTCGCTCTCGGGGATGCCCCGCCGCGAGCGCCGGGCCCGGGGCGCCGCGCTCCTCGAGCGGGTGGGCCTCGCGCAGGACGCGCGCCGCGCCCTGGGGCGCTACAGCAAGGGGATGCTGCGGCGGTTCGGCCTGGCCCAGGCCTTCCTCCACGAGCCGGACCTCGTGCTGCTGGACGAGCCGACCGCGGGGCTCGACGCCCCGGGCTACCCCGTGCTCGAGGAGCTCGTCGCCGAGGCACGCGCGCGGGGGGCGAGCCTCGTCCTCTGTTCCCACGTCCTCGCGGACGTGGTGGCCACGGGGGACGAGCTCGCGGTCCTGATCGACGGCCGGATCGTCGCCGCCGGAGCCCCCCTCGACGTCGCGGGCACCGAGGGCCGGGCGCAGGTCGAGCTCGAGGGAATCGACGCGGCGGCCCTGGAGAGGCTCGGGGGGATCGTCGAGGAGATGGGCGGCCGCATCGTGTCGCACGGTCCCGCCGCCGGCGCCCTGCTCGAGATCTACCGCCGGCTCGGCGCCCGCGACGGCGACCGGGGAGAGGGAGAGTGAGCGAGGCGCCGGGAGCGCCGGGCCGCCCGCGTCTCGGGGGCCTGGTCCGGCTCGCGGTCCTGCGGACGTTCCCGCCCCGCACCCTCGTGGTCCTCACGATCCTCACCATCCTCGCGGTCACGCGCGACTGGGGGGTGTCGCCGGAGGCCCTGCCCGCGGGTCTGGGCCCCGACGACGCGGAGCGGCTCGGCCGGGGTTTCTGCCGCCAGGGCGTGTGGACGCTCCTCCTGGTCCTCGTGGCGCCGCTGCTCGTGCACCGCGCGGCCAGCACTCTGGAGCGATGGCGCGAGGAGGACGCCGAGTGGCTCGCCTCGCGACCGGTGCCCCGCCTCGGGGTGCTCGTCGCGGCCTTCCTCGGCACGTGGCTCGGCGCGGGCCTGGTCCTCGCGGGGATCGCGGTGCTCGCGGAGGTGGCGTTGGGCGGCTCCGGGCCCACGAGCCGGCTCCACCGCGAGCTCTCCCACGGCTCCGTCGTCCTCTTCGAGGACGAGGGGCCGACGCGGTGGGAGCAGACCGCCTGCCGGCTGGCCGAGCTCCCCGCGGGAACCCGCGCCCGCCTCCGACCCACGGTGGCCCCCGGGAGCGGGCCGGTCGTGTCGTTGCGCCTCACCGCGAGCTCCTCGGAAGAGACGGCGCCCTTCGCGGAGACCGCGGCCCGGATCTCCGGACGGAGCTCCGTGGAGGTGGCGGTGCCCGCGGGGGCGGAGGGTCACCTCGTCCTCGAGCTGGCCCGCGAGGGGCCCGGGGCGGTCCTCGTCCTGCCCCCCGACGGCGGGGAGCTCCTCGTCCCCCTCGCCAGCGACCGGTGGGTGGGCGTCGAGCTCCTGGTCCGTCTTCTGGCGGCCTCGGGAGCCTGGATCGCGGTGGGCCTGGCCCTCGGAGCGTGGATGCGCCCCGCGGTCGCGACCCTCGGGGTGCTCGCCCTGTGGGCCCTGCCCTGGTGGTGGGGTCTGGGCGCGGCCTGGGTGCCCGGAGGGGACCTGCCGGCGGTGTGGGGGATGCTCGGCGAGGGGATCGCTCCTCCCCTGCCCGACGCGCGTTGGCTGGTCGGCGGCGCGGTGCTGCTCGCCGGTGGCCTCGCGGCCGCCCTGCGCGGGCTCTCGCGGGGGAGGTCGCTGGGATGAGGGGGATCCGTCCGAGGCGACTGGGAGCCTGGATCCTGGTCATCGGCCTGCTCCTGGCGCCGGGGCTGCTCTGGCCCGCGAAGTCCGAGGAGCCGGCGAGGAGCCCCCTGCACCGGCTCCTGGGGCCGATCGCGGAGCTCGCCTCGCACGTCCAGTGGATCCGCTTCCAGCGGGCCCGCCTCGCCGGCCGCCAGGAGCTCGCCATCGCCCGCGCGGAGAGCGCCCTGCGGCTCGCGCCCGAGGACGCCGCCGGCTGGGAGTACCTCTCGTACCACTACGCCCACGTCCTCTCCTCCCCCGAGCGCGAGCCGGATCCCGAGCGACGGCTGCGCTGGTTCCGGGCCGCGATCGAGGTGACCCGGCGCGGAGAGCTCCGGGTCGACTCCCCCGGCGACCTCGCCTTCCAGCGGGGCCTGCTCTTCTCCTCGAAGGCCCTCATCGATCCCGAGCTCCCCTGGCCCGGCGGCGTGCGGGGCCTGTGGAGCGCGGCGGCCGAGGCCTTCGAGGAGGCCGGGGTCGCAGAGCTCGCCGCCCTCGCCCGCGAGCGGGCGAGGGACTGATCAGGCCCAGCGCGCCGCCTGGAGCAGGGCGGCAACGAGGTTCTCGTGGCGGGCGATGCCCTGGCCGGCGATGTCGAAGGCCGTGCCGTGGACGGGGCTCACCCGGAGGAAGGGCAGGCCGAGGAGCACGGTCACGCCGTCGTCGGGCCCGTGGAGCTTGACGGGGATGAAGCCCTGGTCGTGGTAGAGGGCGAGCACGGCGTCGAACTCCCCGCGCGAGGCGCGGAAGAACACCGTGTCCGGCGGCTCGGGGCCGGTGACGTCGAGCCCGAGGGCGCGCGCCTGCTCCGCGGCGGGCTCGAGGATCGCGGCCTCCTCGCGCCCGAACATCCCCGCCTCGCTCGCGTGGGGATTCAGGCCCGCGAGGGCGAGGCGGGGAGACTCGAAGCCGAAACGGCGCAGGCCGCGATCGAGCAGGTCGAGGTGGGAGACCACCGCGTCGCCCGAGAGGGAGGCGACGGCCTCGGCCAGGGGCAGGTGGCGGGTGAGGAGCAGGACCCGGAGCTTCTTCGCGACGGCCATCATCTGCACGTCCGGACACCGGGCCCAGCGTCCGAAGAGCTGGGTCTGCCCCTCGACGCGCTCCCCCGCCAGGTGCAGGGATTCCTTGCACGCGGGGGCGGTGACCAGGGCGTCGACCCCGCCCTCCTGGGCCAGGCGGGCGCCGACGCGCAGGGCGCCGAGGGCGGCGTGCCCCCCGCTGGCCTGGGGGCGCCCCATCTCCCAGTCCCCCCGGACCTCGGAGGCGATCCAGGCGAGCTCGGCCTCCCCCGGGGCCTCGACCCGGGGCACCGACGGAGGACGCAGGCTCTCGGGCCCGATCAGGAGCAGGCGCATCTCGCGCCGCACCGCGGGCTCCTCGATGACGCGGAGCACGATCTCGGGGCCGATCCCGGCGGGATCTCCGAGAGTCAGGGCGATGAGGGGCAGCTTGTCCACGGGCTGCCCGGGATTGTAATCCGGGGCCCGGCCGCAGTACTACGCGGCCGCTGCTCAGCGGCGGACTCCAGTCCGTCCGCTGCAGCCGCGGCGAGCTCAGCCGCCCTGGCGGCTGAGCTCCGAGTTGAGCCTGTAGAGGTAGGCGAGCAGTTCCGCCACCGCCTCGAAGAGGTCCTCGGGGATCTCCTCCCCCACGTCGCACAGGGCCAGGAGCTGCAGGAGGTCCTCGTCGCGGCGCACCGGGATCCCGTGGCGATCGGCGAGGTCGAGGATCCGCCTGGCGACGTCCCCCTTCCCCTTTGCCACCACCGCGGGCGCGGCGAGGGCGTCCGCCTGGTAGCGCAGGGCCACCGCCAGAGGCTTCCTCTTCCGTCTCTCCGCCGCGTCGCTCATCCCGAAACGTCCATCAGGTGATGCTCGCGCAGGAAGTGGATGTCGAGGGTGTGGGCCTCCATCGAGACCTCCTCCCTCGTGCCCGCGCGGGCGAACAGGTTCACGGTACGCGAGCCGTCGGAGAGCCTCTCCGCGAGCTCCTCGGCGTCCTCGCGGATGCGGCTCGCCACCTCCTCGCGCGTGACGAGGAGGCGGACGGAGAGCACGCTCTCGGTCTGCAGCAGGTCGACGCGGACCGGGCCGGTGTTCGTGAAGCTGACCCCGAGCACGACGCGGGAAACCTCCTCCCGCTCCGCCTCGTCGTCCCCGTCACCCTCGTCTCGCCGCGCCTGGACGAAGAGGCGGGCGGTGGTCCAGTCCTGGCCGTCGGGGAAGGGGAAGCTCCACACGAGGGGCTCGCCCGCGCGCTGGCGGGCGAGGTTGAGCAGTTGTTCCGCCTCCAGCCCCGCGAGGGTCTTCGCCACGGCGTCGCGCAGCTCTCCCTCGGGAAGCTCGGCCAGGGCGCCGAGCAGGCGGCCCTTGAGGTCCACCCCCAGCTCCTCGAGGAGCCCGGCCGGGAGCCCGCCCCGCGCGGCGAGCAGCAGGGCCGCCTCGTAGCGCATCCCCGAGCGCGCGAGCAGGGCGACCAGGTCCTTGCCCCCCGCTCCCGGCTGCAGGACGTGCTTGTCGAGGTTGGCGAGCAGGATGCGCAGCCGCTCCAGGGATTCCCCCGGCTGGGCGATCTCCGCGCGGAGGCGGGCGGCGAGCAGGCTCAGGAGCTCGCCCACGGGCCGGTCCTCCCCGATGACCTGCCGCAGGGCCGCGAGCAGGGCCGCCTCCTCCGGATCGCCGTACCCGAGCAGGTGCAGGAGAACCCCGTCCCCGAGGATCTGCACCCGCAGGAGGAACTGCTGGCCCGGCTCGAGCTGGAGGTTCGACTCCGCGGGGACCTTGTGGCGACCGATCGCGATCATCACGGAGCCGTCGCCGGGGCTCTGCAGCACCTGGCCGGCCAGGATGCGGCCGTCCTTCAGGACCGCCGCGAGGTCCGCCTTCACGGCGGAGGCCGCGGGACGGATCACATGCGCGGCCTGGGATGCGACGATGGGCTCCATGGGCTGAGGGGGACGCGAGGATCCACCCCCGTTATCGGACGGGCGCGAGCCGACCTGAGAAGGAGCCCGAGGGGCCGGGAGGGCCGGCCCGGGGCCGGTTCAGCCCGCGGGGGCCGGCGGGGAGGGCAGGGCGGCGGCCAGGGTGGTCCCGAAGTCGCGCTGGGGCAGCTCCGCCAGCCCTCGGCGGTGCCCGACGCCGTCCTGGATCACCTCGACGATGCCTCCGTCCCCGAGGAGCGCCGGATTCTCGATCACGTCCCCGCGGGCCACGAGCAGGTCCGCGCGACGTCCGGGCTCGATGGTCCCCGCGTCGTCCTGGCCGATCTCCCGGGCGGCGAGCCCCGTGGCGCCGAACCACGCGACCAGCGGCGCGAGCCCGTCGCGGATCAGGCAGTCGAGCTCCATGAAGTTGCGCCCGTGCATCCCCGGGAGCACCGGATCGGTGCCCATCAGGATCGGGAGATCCCCCGAGGCCGCGTACTGCACCGCGGCCCGGTGGACCTCGGCCACCTGCTTCGCCTTCTCCATGACGAAGGGGGTGAGCCCCTCGGCGTGCAGCAGCTCCTCGACGATCCAGGAGGTCGGGGTCACCACGCACCCGCGCGCGGCGGCGGCGTCCACCTGGCGCTCGCCCATGAAGGAGACGTGCTGGAAGTCGTGCACGCCGGCCTCGATCCCGATGTCGATGCCGCTCGCGCTGTGGGCGTGGGCCGCGACGGAGAGGCCGCGCGCCCCGGCCTCCTCGACGATCGTGCGGACCTCCTCGGGAGTGAACTCGCGGTGCTCGAGCCGATCGCCCGGCGAGGCGACGCCGGGGCTCGAGCAGATCTTGATCAGGTCGGCGCCGCAGGCTCCGATCTCGCGGACGCGCTTGCGGCACTCCCACGGCCCGTCGACGATGCTGGACGGGCGGCCCGGCGCCGGGGGCCACAGACGGGAGAGCTCGGCGTGGCATCGATCGGGTCCGCGGGCGTCGGCGTGGCCCCCGGTGCTGGAGAGCATGCAGATCGAGATCTTGAGCCGGGGCCCGATCATCACGCCCTCGTCCACGAGCCGCTTCACGAGGTGGGTCGCCCCGCCGACGTCGCGCATCGTCGTGACGCCGCCGTCGACGAGCGTCGTGTAGAGGATCCGCTCGACGTAGAGCAGCGCGTCCGGCGCGTTTCCCTGGTCGATGTCCTCGTCGGTGAGCCCGAGGATCGTGACGTGGCCGTGGCAATCGATCAGGCCCGGGGTCACCGTGAGCTCCGAGGCGTCGATCACGGTGTCTTCGGCGGCGTGCTCGCGGTCGGGGCGATGCGGCTCGAGGGAGTGGATGCGCGCGGAGTCGACGAGCAGGTCGACCCCCTCGTGCACGGCCTCGGGCGCGGACGCGGTTCCGTCGTAGAGCTTGCGGACGTTCGAGAGGACGAGCATGGCGTGACGCTCCGGGCGGGGGACAGGGGTGAAGCGTACACGAAGTACGGGAAGCGAACCCACGCGGACTCCGCGCGGCCGCCGCTCGCCTCCCCCGGATGCCGGCCTTCCGGCGGTGCGGATTCCCCTACCAGACCGCGACGTCGTGAGCGGAGACCGCCATCGGCGTGAAGGGCGGCAGGTTCGCCACGTTCGTGAAGTCCTCGTCGTAGGACCACTTGCGCTTCGGCGCCTTGTACCGGTCGCTCCCGTACACCCACTGGCCCGTGCCGTACTGGCTGTACCAGGTGTTGACGAAGGAGCCCTTCAGGAAGCAGTTCTTGTTGCTCCAGCTCTCGTGGAAGCGGGGGAGGTTCTCCAGGCCGCCGTTGTAGGTGCTCCCGACCGTCTCGTAGTTGCCGGTGATGAACGCGAGGTTGAAGGTCGTGTCGGAGGCGGCGGGCAGCGATCCCGGGGTCTTCGAGTCGTTCCAGGAGTTGGAGAGTAGGTTGACGGCGTCCGCGATCGCCGCCGCCCCCTTCTTGTTCGTCGAGTTGAAGTCGCCCTGGACGTAGACGGCGCCCTCCGAGACGGTGGTCAGGGGCGCGCTCAGCTCCGCGCCGTTCACCAGCTTCACCCCCTTCAGGTCCGTCCCTTCGCCGTTCCCGTAGCTCGCCGCGTAGAGGAGCCCGTTGTCCGGATAGTGACCCGAGGCGCTCAACTGAGCGATGCCGACCTCCGTGACCTGGACGTAGCCGCCCTGACGGCCGTCGTAGATCTCCTTCGTCGTGACCGCCCCGAGGAGATCGCCCGAGACGTCGAAGCCGTCCGCGTCCACCGCCGTCCAGCTCCCGTCGTCGCGAGCGATGATCACGAGGTCGGCGTTCTGGTGAAAGAACCCCTTGTTGTGGGTTCCGGTGCCCGTGGGGACCTCGACGTACTCCTCCAAGATGTCGTCCCACTCGTGGTCCCCACCGTCCATCTCCTCGAACATCGAGATCGAGCCGATGCGCGGAGTCACGGCCTCCTGGATGCCGTGCTCGCCGGTGAGGAGCGTGTTGCCCGCGCCGATCACGTAGCCGTCGGGCTGCTTCCAGTAGTCGAGCGCGCCGAGAGCGAAGGGCAGCCAGTCGTCGGGCCCGTCGTACTCGCCGTCCCCCTCCGCGTCGTATCCCTCCGTGAAGTTGCTGTCGTATCCCGACTCCGTGGGAACGCCGAGCGCGTCCATCTGGGAGATGCTGTTCAGCGTGACATACTCCTCGGGCTCCAGGGGATCGTAGGGATCGAGCACCCACTTGCGGATCTCCACCGTGCCCTTGGACTCGGTGGGATCGTTCTTGCGGACGCGGTACACGTTCCCCACGGCGCGACGGTAGTTCGTGTCCACGGTGAGGGTGTTCCCGCATCCGATGTACATGTCGCCGTTCGAGTGCACGCGTCCGCCGAGGGTCATGCTCGGTCCGGGGAGGATCTCGAGGTCATTCGTGTAGAACACGGCGAAC
>CAYRXS010000113.1:0-20012 GCA_964428225.1 uncultured Planctomycetaceae bacterium | reverse complement strand
GCATCTCATGACGCGCAAGGTTTGGCGGATCGCCGCCGTGGGGCTGCTCGCCGTCTGCTCGGCGTCCTTCTACGTGGCCCAGGACCGGACTCCCGTACCTACCGCGCAGCCCGCGCCCTCCGCCGCGGAGCACCGCGCCGCTCCCCCGCTGGCGAAGCTGGCGAGCCGGCCGACGAAGGGGATTCGCCTGCGCGACTGGTCCGTGAATCCCGACCTCGACGACTACAGGGTGGTCGTGCTTCCGGCCCAGCGGGGATTCCACGATCTGGAGGCCGCGCTCCGCTTCTCCGACACCCAGTCCGCGAGGGCGCCCGTCCCCACCGTCATCCTCCTCGACGCCGGCATCTACACCGGCAACTTCGTTCTCCCTCCGGGAGGAACCACGTACATCATCGGCAGGGAGGGACGGCTCGCGACGACGATCGAGGGGAGCCCGGGAGTCAACCTGCCGGCCGTCCGCTTCTCGCCGGTCAGCGGCCCGCTCACCACGGAGGCCATCCTCGTGGGAATCACGGTCCGGGGGTACATGCAGTCCGCGGTGCAGTTCGTCGGCTCGACCTCGGATACCCGGCTCGGTTTCGACGAATGCTTCCTTTTCACGGAGGCCAACATCCCCGCGATTTCCTGGTCGGGCAGCGGCTACGGCTCGGACGAGCGCATGAACCTCGACCTCTGGGATTCCGAGATCTCCTCGGAAGGAGACGGGATCGTCGCGAACGTCGGCAACCACGTCGGGATGTTCTCCGGTATGGGCATCTACGAGGCCGCGGGAGTCGCTCTGGATTTCCAGTGTGGTCCGGCGGACGACAACACGGAGGTGATTCTCTTCCAGGGCGCGACTTGGGGAGACCGGGCGCTCAGGATCACGAACCTCGGTCACCTCTGGAGCGGTGGCGTCTTCCTGAACAGCAACCAGACAACGGTGACCCTCACCAACGTGAGCGAAACCCGGTTGGAACAGGCGGAAGTCCATTCCGGGTCGAGCCACGCGGTCGAGCTCTCCGGATCCGATCTGGAGATGGAGTACATGAGGGTCGGCGCCGGCACCGGAGCCTACGGAGTGCGGGCGGTGAGCTCCTCGAACGCCTTCATCGCCTTCTGCAACTTCAGCACCGATTCCTCCGCGTGGACCACCTACGTGGACGCGAGCTGCACGGAGACGCTGGCTTTCAACCACTGGAGATACCTGCCCCTGCCCTGAGGCAGGACACGAAGGGGATCAGCCGGAATCCGCGGTGATCGGCGGATCCGGAGGTACGATCCCGATCCACCGCTCGGACCATCCCCTACCAGGTCGAAACGATGCTCCTCAGCTCTCTCGCGGTTGCTCTCCTCCTCCTCCCGCAGACGACGGACGTCTTCGTCAGCGGGGAGGACGGCTATCACACCTACCGCATCCCCTCCGTGATTGTGGCGCCGAAGGGCGACCTGCTGGCGTTCTGCGAGGGCCGTAAGGGGGGCCGGGGCGACAGCGGGGACATCGACCTGCTCGTGAAGCGCTCGAAGGACGGCGGGCGCACCTGGTCGCCGCAACGGGTCGTCTGGGACGACGACGCGAACACCTGCGGCAATCCGTGCGCCGTGGTCGACGCCTCGACGGGCACGATCCATCTCCTCTCGACCCACAACCTCGGCACCGACCGCGAGCCGCAGATCATCCGCGGCGAGTCGAAGGGTACGCGCACGGTGTGGATCACGCGCAGCGAGGACGACGGCGAGACGTGGTCGAAGCCCGTCGAGATCACCGAGAGCACGAAGCGGCCGGACTGGACCTGGTACGCCACCGGACCGGGCGCGGGCATCCAGCTCGAGCGCGGCCCGCATCGCGGTCGTCTGGTCGTTCCCTGCGACCACATCGAGGCCGACACGCACCACTACTACTCCCACGTGATCTGCTCCGACGACCACGGGAAAACGTGGAAGCTCGGCGGCAGCACGCCGGAGCACCAGGTCAACGAGTGCGAGGTGGTCGAGCTGACCGACGGCCGGCTCCTGCTCAACATGCGCAACTACGATCGGAGCAAGCACCTCCGCCAGGTCGCCTTCAGCGCCGACGGGGGGAAGACGTGGACGGATCAGCGACACGACTCGACGCTCACCGAGCCGATCTGCCAGGCGAGCCTCCGGCGCCTCGCGTGGCCCGCCGGGGACGAGCCCGGGGTGATCCTCTTCTCCAATCCCGCGAGCTCCGATTCCCGCTCCCGCATGACCATCCGTACGAGCCTCGACGACGGCGCGACCTGGGCCGCATCGCGGGTCCTCTACGAGGGTTCGAGCGCCTACTCCTGCCTCGTCGCGCTGCCGGACGGCGACGCCGGGTGTCTGTTCGAGGCCGACGGCTACGGCCGCATCGTCTTCGCGCGCCTGTCCCGGGAGTGGCTGGCGGGCGAGTGAGCGAAGTCGTCGGGCCGGCGCCGTTTACGAGCCTCGAATGCTCCACGGCCCTGCCCCGCGCATCCGGAGGGGCGAAAGATCCATCTTTCGAGGCTCTCGCGTCCCTCCCATCGTGCGGGGCCCGTACCGCGGGGCGAGCGCCTCACCAGGAGGCGCGGGTACCCGAGAACAGAACCACACCGAAAAGAGACATGCGCAACAAGGCGATCACACTCGTGGGCGCGCTCCTCGTCAGCGTTCCCCTCCTCAGCTCGGCTCCTCCCGTCACCCAGGATCCCGTCGCCGGCGATCCGGCGCCGAAGATCGAGGAGTTCGCCGGCCTGCTGAACGGACAGGCGGCGAAGATGATCGAGCGGCTCGAGGTGCGGCGCGCGATCGAGGTGTACGGGGCGGTCGCGAAGGAGCTCTCGGGAACCGGCGCGGGCAAGATCGCGAAGGAGCGGCTCTCCGCGATCCAGAAGGACGCCCGCCTTCGCAAGGAGGTCGACGCCGCCGAGGCCTACGGCAAGCTGCAGAAGAGCCTGGAGCGTCTCAGCACGAGCAAGCAGCGCAAGAAGCTCGAGGACTTCGCCGAGAAGTGGAAGGGCACCAAGGCGGGCGAGCGCGCATCCGCCCTGGTTCGACAGAAGCGCTGAGTCGCGGCGGCCGACGCACGGTACCCGGTGCCGGACGTCGCGAGTAGGATGCGTGCGTCTCCGGAGGGAACCATGCATCACGCTCCTGACCGTTCGTTCGCTCTCCTGTCGTCGCTCCTGCTCGCGGTCGCCTCGCTGGCGTGCCGAGCCGCGGACTCGCCCCCCGACGCGGCGGGGTCCCCGCCGCCCCGGCCCAACGTGATCGTGGTGCTGGCGGACGACCTGGGGCCCGGGGATCTGAGCTGCGCCAATCCGGAGGGCAAGATCGCCACGCCCCACCTGGACACGATGGCGGAGCAGGGCGTCGTGTTCACCGATTTCCATTCGACGAGCGCCGTGTGCACGCCGACGCGGTACGCGCTGCTCACCGGTCGCTACAACTGGCGCTCGCGGCTCGCGAAGGGAGTGCTCAACGGGTACTCGAGCCACCTGATCCCCCCCGAGCGCGCCACCCTGGGCCACCTGATGCGGGCCGCGGGGTACCACACGGCGATGATCGGCAAGTGGCACCTCGGCTGGGACTGGCCGCTGGACGAGGAGGGCGAGGTGGACTTCACCGCCCCGGTGCCGAACGGTCCCGACATCAACGGCTTCGACCGTTACTACGCCCACTGCGGCTCGCTCGACATGGCACCCTACGTGTGGGTGGACACGGGCAAGGTGACCGCGCAGCCCGACCGCGTGATCGGGGTGACCAAGAAGGAGGATCCCTACGGCTGGTATCGCAAGGGCCCCACGGGCTCCGACTTCGACCATGAGCAGGTGTTGCCGCACCTGTTCGAGAAGACGATCGCCCACGTCCGTGAGCGGGCGCCTCAGGCTCGGACCGGTCGTCCCTTCTTCGTCTACCTGGCGCTGCCCGCCCCCCACACGCCCATCCTGCCCATCGAGGCCTTCCAGGGCTCGAGCGGGCTGAATCCCTACGGCGACTTTGTGCGCCAGGTCGACCACCACATGGGGGAGCTCTTCGCGGCCCTCGAGGAGACGGGGCTGGACGAGGACACCCTGGTGCTCTTCACCAGCGACAACGGCTGCTCGCCCGAGGCGAACTTCTCCCTGCTCCGCGAGAAGGGGCACGATCCGTCGCGCGGCTTCCGCGGCCACAAGGCGGACATCTACGAGGGCGGCCACCGCGTGCCGTGCATCGTGCGCTGGCCGGCGGGCGTCGACGGAGGTCGGCGTACGTCCGCCCTCGCCTGCGTGACCGACCTCTACGCCACCCTGGCCGCCGTCACGGGCCAGGCGCTGTCCGCGAGCGAGGGAGAGGACAGCGTCGACCTGCTCCCCGTGCTGCGGGGCGAGCGAGCCCGCGCGCGCGAGCACCTGGTGAGCCACTCGATCAGTGGCTGCTTCGCGATCCGCCAGGGCCGCTGGAAGCTCTGCCTGTGCGCGGGCTCCGGCGGCTGGAGCGCGCCCCGGGAGGGCAAGGCGTGCGAGGGCCTCCCCCCGATGCAACTCTACGATCTGGACGCGAACCCCGGCGAGCGCGTCAACCTCGTCGACGCCCACCCCGCCAAGGTGGACGAGCTGCTGCGCCTGCTCGCCGACCAGGTCGAGCGGGGCCGCTCCACCCCCGGCGAGCCCCGGCCGAACGACCGCGAGATCACCTTCCTTCCCAAGGGAATGGCGGGGCCGGGGGCCGATCCGGACGCTCCCTAGGGCGCAGGATGGTGAGCCCCCCGGGGGGCCCGTGCCTTCATTCGCTCCCGGCGTGATTCGTGATGATTTTTTTTGATGTAATCTGAGTCGCCTTTCCTGTTATTCTCGTCACGCTCCGGGTAGAGACCCGTGAGTCCGTGATGAGCCCTCCCGACGCCGAAGCCCCCGGGGCCGTCCCCACTCCCCTCTCGCCGCTGGCACAGCGGATCGTGGAGGACATCCAACGACGAGGCCTGGGCCCCGGGGACCGCTACCTCACGGCCGTGGAGGCCGGCGCGAGGTTCGGCGTGAGCCCGGCCACCGCGAACCGCGCCCTCGGCCTCCTGGCGCAGCACGGAGTCGTCGAACGGCGGCCTCGGCACGGCACGCGCATCGCCTCCGGGTTCCGGCCCGAACGCGGAGCCGGGGTGAGCTGCCTCCTCGTCTTCTTCCCGGAGGCGCGCCGGGAGCGGCTCGGGCCCGAGGTGCACGAGCTCACCGAGATCCTCCTGACGCGCTTCGGGGAGAGCTCGGTGCAGCTCTGTCCCCTCCCCGAACGGGATACGGCGGCCACCGTGCTCCGGACCCTGCGGGCCGTGGGCGAGGGTTGCATCGTCGCGGGCGCGGTGGCCATCAGCTGCCCCGCGGAGGTGTACCGCGTCCTCGGAGAGTCCGGGATCCCCGCGGTCGTCTTCGGCTGCCTCTATCCGGGACAGAGGGGCCTCGTGGCGATCAACCCCGACCTCGCCGCGGCGGGGGAGATGCTCGCCCGGTGCCTGATCCGGCGCGGCCACCGCCGCCTGGCCCTGCTCCAGGTGACCGAGCTGCGCCCGGGTGACGACCACTTCCTGAACGGCGCCGCGGAGGCCCTGGCCGCCAGCGGACTCGCCGCGAACCCTCTGCGAGTGGGCTACGTCCCCCCGGATCACTCCGCGATCGAGGCGCGCGTCCGGGAGCTCCTCGAGGGGCCCGATGCACCGACGGGTTTCCTCCTGAACGGGTGGACGGCCGCCGAGCACGTCCTGGCCGCCCTCGACCGCCTCGATCCGGACCTCCGCGACGGCACGGAGGTCGTCTTCTACGACCATCGCAGCCCCCAGATCGAGGAAACCGAGATCCCTCACGCCCGCTCGGCCATGGAGCGCCGCGAGATGGCGGAGATCGGGGTCGAGGCCCTGTGGACCCAGTACCGCGGCCGCCCGGTCGAGGGGGGCGAGCGGCTCGTGCCCGTCGAGATGGTCGAGCCCCCGCCGGGCGAGGATCCGGGAGGACGGAAGTGACCTCGGCGGGCTCCCGCGAGCGCGTCCGGGCCGCGATCCGCTTCGAGCCCCCCGACCGCCTGCCGCGCCACGACTCGCCCTGGACCCAGACCGTCGAGCGCTGGCGCCGGGAGGGGATGCCCGCGGACGTGTCCGTCGCGGATCACTTCGGCTTCGACGTCGCGATGACCTACCTCGACGCCTCGCCGCGGTTCGAGATGCGCGTGCTCGAGCGCTCGGAGAAGTTCTTCACCTACGAGGACCGCTACGGATACACGATGCGCAAGATCGAGCACGGGGAGGGGACGATCGACTTCCGCGCGCACCCGCTCACGGGACGGGACGCGTGGGAGGAGGACGTCCGGCCGCGGCTCGTGCTCGCCACGGATCCCGCGGAGCCGGCGCGGCTGGACGACGCGTCGTACTTCGCCCACTTCGATCCCTACCCGACCTGGGAGGAGGCGGTCGAGAAGCACCGGCGTCTCGCGGCGACGGGCCGGTACGTGCTCGCGATGGTCTACGGGCCGTGGGAGGCCCTGTGGCGGCTGCGGGGGATGGAGGCGTTACTCATGGACCTCGTGGACGATCCGGAGTGGGTCGAGGAGATGGCCGCCGTCCACGTCGATCTCGTGATCGACGTCGTGCGCCACGGCGCGGCGCTCGGGGCGAGGCCCGACGGCCTGCTCCTGGCCGAGGACCTCGGCAGCACCGCGGGACCCCTCTTCTCGCCGCGGACTTGGGACGCGCTCTTCCGCCCGCACTTCGAGCGGCTCGCATCCGCGCTCCGCGAGGAGGAGATCGATTTCTGGGTCCACTCGGACGGCCGCATCGACGAATTCGTCGAGCGCTTCGTCGACGTCGGAGTCCAGGTCCTGAATCCGCTCGAGGTGAAAGCGGGCATGGACGCCGTCGAGCTGCGCCGGCGGGTCGGCGATCGCCTGGCCTTCCACGGCAACATCTCCGCCCGCGCCATGGCCGGGCCCCGCGACGCGCTCGAGGCCGAGCTCGAGCGCAAGATCCCCCTCGCGCGGCAGGGGGGGTTCCTCATGCACTCCGACCACTCCGTGCCGCCGGACGTGGGCTACGAGCAGTTCGCCTGGATGCAACGCCGGGCGCAGGAGATCTTCGAGGCCCGAGGATGACGAAGCTCAACGGACTGATCGCCGCCGTCTTCACCCCCTTCCACGCGGACGGCTCGCTCCATCTCGAGCGGGTCGGGCCCGTCGTCGAGCATCTGATGGGCCAGGGGATCTCCGCAATCTTCGTCAACGGCAGCACCGGAGAGGGCGAGTCGCTCTCGCTGCGCGAGCGTCGGGACGTGGCCGAGGCCTACGTCGATGCCGTCGACGGCCGCCTGCCGGTGATCGTGCAGGTGGGCCGCAACAGCGTGCGGGAAGCGGGGGAGCTCGCCGCCCACGCCCAGGGGCTCGGCGTGTTCGCGATCGCGGCCACGCCTCCCACGTACTTCCCGCTCGACGACCTGGAGCGCGTGATCGACGGCCTCGCGGACATCGCGGACTGCGCGCCCGACACGCCGCTCTACTACTACCACATTCCCCGGCTGACCGGGGTGCCGGTGAATCCGCTGCACATGCTCGAGCTCGCCGCGGAGCGCCTTCCGACCTTCGCGGGCATCAAGTACAGCGATCCGTCGCTCGATCTCTTCGTGCGCTGCGTCGCGGAGCACGGCGAGCGGTACAACATCCTGTTCGGCGCCGACGAGATGCTGCTCGCGGGAATGGCCTGCGGCGCGCACGGGGCGGTGGGCAGCACGTACAACTACATGGGGCCGCGGTACGGGGAGATCATCGACGCGGTAGAGCGCGGCGATCTGGCCGCGGCGCGCGACGGCCAGGCCCGGGCGAACCGGATCGTGCACGCGATCCTGCGCCATCCGCCGCTTCCCGGACTCAAGGCGACGATGGCTCTCGCCGGAGTCGACTGCGGCCCGCTGCGGCTGCCCCATCGAGCGCTGGCTCCGGAGGAGCTCGCGACGCTCGAGCGCGACCTCACGATCGCGGGGCTGCTCGGAGAAGGGAAGGTGTAGCGATGTCGAGCCCGCGGTTGCATCGCATGCTCGCACTCGTCGCGCTCCTGGGAGCGTTCTTCGTCCTGGCGCCCGCGCTTCGCGCCCAGGGGATCGGCGACGGTGCGTTGAACTGGGACGAGCTCCCCCCCCTGCCGGATTCGATCGGCCTCGCCGGCCCCTTCGTCGGGGTCTCGAACGGCGCCCTGATCGTGGCCGGGGGCGCGAACTTCCCCGACGGCGCCCCGTGGGACGGTCATCCGAAGGTGTGGCACGATCGGATCTACGTGCTCGAGGAGCCGGACGGCGAGTGGAAGATCGCCGAGACCCGCTTCGGGCGACCTCTCGCCTACGGCGCGTCGTTCACCTGGAAGGACTTCGTCATTTGCGTGGGCGGCTGCAACGAGGACGGGAGCTCCTTGGAAGTCTGGATGCTCCGGTGGGCGGGAACCGACGTGGTGCTCCGGCACCTGCCGCCCCTGCCCGAGCCGACCGCGTTCCTCTGCGGTGCGATGCTCGGAGACGTGCTCTACGTGATGGGAGGGATCGAGCAGCCCAACGCCACGCAGTGCCTCGATCGTTTCCTGGCTCTCGATCTCGCCGTTCCTCCGGAGCGTCGCGGGTGGTCGTCGCTCCCGAGCTGGCCGGGACCGGAGCGCCACCTCGCGGTCGCCGGCGTGCAGGACGGGAGCCTGTTCCTCTTCGGCGGCGTTCGCCTGGTCGCGGGAGAGGACGGAGCGCCCGAGCGGGTGTCGCCGTACCTCTCCGACGCGTACCGGTTCACGCCGCGGCCGGGAGAGATCGGCGGCGAGTGGCGCGTGATTCGCGACCTGCCCCGCCCCGTCGCCGCCGCGCCGAATCCCGCGATTGCGCTCGGGCCGACGCACCTGCTCGTGCTCGGGGGGGACGACGGCTCGCTCCTCGGCGCGGACCTGCGGGGCGATCACCCCGGATTCCCCGACGACGTTCTCGCTTACCACACGATCACCGATACCTGGGTCGCGGCGGGGCGGCTGCCGAAAGATCCCGCGGCGGGCGCATGGCCTCCGGTGACGACGGGCGCGGTGCGGTGGAACGACGCCTGGATCGTGCCCACCGGCGAGATTCGTCCCGGCGTGCGCACGCCTCGCGTCCTGGTCGCGGAGCCCGTCGTGCCCGAGCCGGGCTTCGGGTGGGTCAACTACTCCGTCCTCGTGGTCTACCTCGCGTCGCTCGTGGTCATGGGCGTGTACTTCTCCCGGCGCGAGAAGAGCACGGGCGACTTCTTCCTCGGCGGCCGGCGCGTGCCGTGGTGGGCGGCGGGCATCAGCATCTTCGGCACCCAGCTCAGCGCGATCACCTTCCTCGCCCTGCCCGCGAAGACGTACGCCACCGACTGGCTCTACTTCATCCAGAACCTCGGCATCATCGCCATCGCCCCGGCCGTGGTATGGCTCTACCTGCCGTTCTTTCGCCGGCTCGAGATCACCACGGCGTACGAGTACCTCGAGCTGCGCTTCAACCTCGCGGCGCGCCTCTTCGGAGCGGTCTCGTTCATCGCCTTCCAGCTCGCGCGCATGGGAATCGTCATGCTGCTGCCGGCTCTGGCCCTCGCCGCGGTCACGGGGATGGACGTGGCGGCGTGCATCGTGATCATGGGCGTGCTCTGCACCCTGTACACGGTGCTGGGGGGCATCGAGGCGGTCATCTGGACGGACGTGATCCAGGTCTTCGTGCTGTTCGGAGGAGCGCTCGTCGCGGTGTGCATCGCGATCGCGGGCATCGACGGCGGCATGGGTGCGGTGATGGACACCGCGGCGGCGCACGACAAGCTGCGGCTGGCGGATATGTCGTGGGACTGGACCGGCCCCGCGATCGGCGTGATCCTGCTCGGCGCGCTGTTCAACAACCTCGTGCCGTACACGAGCGACCAGGCCGTCGTCCAGCGCTACCTCACCACGCGCGACGAGAAGCGCGCGGCGAGTGCGGTGTGGGCGGGAGCCATTCTCTCGTTCCCCGCCTCGATCCTGTTCTTCGCGGTGGGCACGGTGCTCTTCGCGTTCTACCAGGCGCACCCGGAGCGCCTCGACGCGACGGCCCCGACCGATCAGGTCTTCGCCTGGTTCATCGTGAGCGAGCTGCCGGCCGGCGTGGCGGGGCTCGTTGTCGCCGGCGTGTTCGCGGCCGCGATGTCGAGTCTGGACAGCAGCATGAACTCGATCGCGGCCGTCGTCACGACGGACCTGCACCGTCGCTTCTCGTCGCGGCACGATGATCGCTTCTACCTCGCGATGGCTCGCTGGGTCACGGTGGTGCTCGGCGCGGCGGGAACCGGGGCCGCACTCGCGATGTCCTGGCTGGGCTTCCAGTCGCTCATGGACGAGTTCCTCGCCTACCTCGGACTGCTCGGAGGCACGATGGCGGGGTTGTTCGCCCTCGGCATCCTCAGCAAGCGGGCGAGCGGGGCGGGCGCCCTGGTCGGCGCGGGAGCGGGAATCGCCGCCCTGGTCTACGCGAAGACCGCGACGCATCTCTCGGGGCTCGCTTACGCCGCAGTGGGGATGGTCGTATGTCTCGCCGTGGGATACGTCGCGAGCTTGCTCCTGCCGGATCGGGGGCGCGACCTCGCCGGGCTCACCTTCACCACCATGCGACGCCGGGAGGACGGATGATGATCCTCGGGTCCATTGCGCTTCAACTCCTCGCTCTCGCCCCGACCGCGAGCACCGACTTCGAGGATCTTCCCCCCGGCCCGTTCACGAAGCTCGAGACGGAGCTCGGCACCTGGACGGCGAAGAAGGGGCACGCGGAGATCGATCCCGAGCACGCTCGCTCCGGCGCGCAGTGCCTGCACCTCATGGGTGGCGAGGAGAGCGCGGTCGAGCTGCGGCTCGCGGGAGGACGGCGGGACGTCCACGAGGTCGCCTTCCACGCCGAGCGCTGGACGCGCAACGCGCCCTTCGCGTTCCGCGTGGAGGTACACGAGCGGAAGGGCTGGCGCGTGGCCTACGACGGCACGGAGGAGGTCCGCGTCGGACGCAGCTTCCTCTCCCACGTGCGGGTCCCCGTGCAGGCCGAGGTGGACCGCCTGCGGTTCGTCTGCACGGCGCCCGAGGGCAAGGGGATCCTGATCGACGATCTGGAGCTCGTCGAGCCCGCGCCGATGGAGCTCGTGTCCTGCACGACGGTGCAGCCGATCCTGCCGGTGCTGGTGGGGAACGGCCCCCACCCTGTCGCGAGCATCGAGCTCGTGACGCGGGGCAATCTCGATCCGCTCGCCCTCGAGGAAGTCGTCGTGGATCTCGCGGGAACGACCCGGGTGGAGGACTTCGAGCAAGTGGCTCTCATCGTGGGCGAAGGGGACGACCCGTTCGGCAAGGCGCAGAGGCCGAAGGCGGGCGAGCTCGTCTTCCGCGGGCGCCGGGAGCTCGCCCCCGGCCGCAACGTGCTCACGATCGTGGTGACGCCACGCGCGACCGCGGACGTGGACGGCTTCGTGGACGCGAGCTGCCTCCGCCTCCGGCTCGCGGACGACCGAGCGATCGAGCCCGAGGTCACCCGCCCCCCGGCTCGGCAACGGCTCGGCATCGCCCTGCGCGACGCGGGCGACGACGAGGTGGCCGTCTACCGCATCCCCGGCCTCGCCACGACGAACGCGGGCACGTTGATCGCGGTGTACGACGTGCGATGGAAGAGCTGGGGCGATCTGCCCGGCGACATCGACGTCGGCATGTCGCGCAGCACGGACGGCGGTCGCTCGTGGGAGCCCATGCGGATCGTCATGGACATGGGCGACGACGAGAAGTGGCGCGGGGACGGTATCGGCGACCCGGCGGTGCTCGTCGACCGCGCGACGGGTGCGGTCTTCGTCGCCGCGGTGTGGAGCCACGGCAACCGCGGGTGGAACGGCTCGGGTCCGGGTGTCACCCCGGAGGAGACGGGCCAGCTCATGATCGTGCGCAGCGACGACGACGGCGTGACGTGGTCGAAGCCTCACAACCTGACGCGGATGCTCAAGCGTCCCGAGTGGTGCTTCCTGCTCGCGGCCCCGGGGCGCGGCATCACGATGCACGACGGCACGCTCGTGTTCCCCGCGCAGTTCCAACTCTCTCCCGACGAGAAGCGCATGCCCCACTCGACGGTGATCTGGAGCAAGGACCACGGTGAGACATGGCACATCGGCACCGGCGTCAAGGCGAACACGACCGAATCGGCGGTGGTGGAGCTCGAGGACGGCACCCTGATGCTCAACATGCGCGACAACCGCGGCGGCGCGCGCTCCGTGTACGTGACCGACGACCTCGGCGCGACCTGGACGGAGCACCCGACGACGCGCCGCGCCCTCCCCGAGCCGGTGTGCATGGCGAGCCTCCTCCACGTCGGCCGCGAGCTCACCGGGGAGGCCGACGGCCTGCTGCTCTTCTCCAACCCCGCGGTGCCGAAACCCCCGCGGCGGCGCATGACGATCAAGGCCTCCCCGGATCTCGGCGGCACCTGGCCCGCGACGCGGAAGCTCCTGCTCGACGAGGGCCGCTCCGCGGGCTACTCCTGCCTGACGATGGTCGACGAAAAGACCGTCGGCATCCTCTACGAGTCGAGCCGCGCCCACCTCGCCTTCCAGCGGATCCCCCTGTCGGAGCTGCACTGATTCTCGCTCGCGGAGCCGTGTTTCGGTTCCGTATCGCGCTCGGGCCGAGGAACCTCCTCGGTGGAGGGGCTTTACACTGGCACGAAGCGGAATTCAGGGAGGTGTGCCATGAGGTTGTCCACGTCGATCGTCCGTCTCGCCCTCGTCTCCTTCTCCCTCTGCACCTGGTCGGCGGTGGCGTCCGACGCCTCCATTCCACCGGACTCGAGCTCCGTCAACACCTTGACGTGGACCTTCCACGCCGGCGAGTACCGGATCGTGCCGACGAAGGATGGGCAAAGGATCGAGATGGAAGGCCGCGGTCTCCTGACGGTGCCGGGTCGCCCCCTTCTTCCGTCGGCGAGCATCACGCTCGCCCTGCCCCCGGGGGCGCGGGCGGAATCCGTATCGGTCGAGTCCGTCGAGAGCACGGCTCTGCCGGGCGTCTATCGCATTCAACCCGCGTCCTCGCCGATCCCTCTCGTCGATCCCGCGCGAAACCAGGATGAGCTGCGGGATCTCCGGCGGGAGTGGACGCGGAACCGGCTCGCCATGTACTCCACCGACCGCGCATACCCCGCGGCGATCTGCGAGCTCGTGGGCACCGGCTCGCTTCGCAAGTACGCCTACGCCACCGTCGCGGTTCGTCCGTTCACGTACCACCCGCGATCGGGTCGGTTGATTCGTCACGAAAACGTCCGGTTCACGGTCCACTACCGGCTTCCCGAGCCCGGCACCGCGGCGGCTCGACATCAGGCCGCGCTGACGTGGGATCAGGCGGCCGACGATCGGGCCTCGGGGCTCTTCGTCAACCGCGCGCAGCGACGCTCGTTCTATGCCAGCTCGAGGGGCAGCCTGATCGGTCCCGTTCCGTGGGGAAGCGACTACCTGATCATCACGGACGCCGGTTTCGTCGAGGCGATCACCACGAGTGACTTCCCGGCCTGGAAGGGATCTCTCGGCCACGGAATGAAGATCGTCACCACGTCGGATCCCCGGATCACCGGCCAGCCGGGTCCGTCTCTGTCTCAGAAGATCCGCAGCTTCCTGCGGGATGTCTATGGGCCGTGGGGCGTGGAGTACGTGCTGCTCGTGGGCGGGGTCGACACCGTCCCGATGCACTACTGCTTCCCGGATCCCTCCAACCACACGAACCGCTGGTGGAATCCGAACGATTACGGAGGCGCCGTGCCCACGGACCACTACTACGCGGACCTCTCTGATCCGGAAAGCGCCGGTTGGGATTCGGACGGCGATGGTTTCTGCGGCGAGTACGGCGAGGACGATCCGGACTTCCTGACCGAGGTGTACGTCGGCCGAATCCCGACGAGCAATCCGGGCCAGATCACCTACGCCCTCGACAAGCTGGTCGCCTTCGAGCAGGACACCGGCGGCTGGAAGGACCGGGTGCTGCACGGCGGCGCGATCCTCTTCTTCGAGAACCAGAACTACGATGGCGTGCCTTTCATCTGCGGCTGCCGCAGCCTAGCCGCGATCGAGGATGATCTGATGAGCGGGATGACGATCACCCACTACAGCGAGCAGGCGGGAATCGTGACCTCGCCCTATCCCTGGGCGGCGCTGACGGAAGGCAACTTCATCGGCTCGTGGCGTTCCGGCCAGTACGGGATCGTGAACTGGTCCGGCCACGGCTCGCCGGACGGAGCCTGGCGCATCATCTGGGACTGGGACGACGGCGACGGCGTGTTCGAGACGAACGGGTCCGACGGACTCACTGTGTCGCCGATCGTCCAGGATGGATCCGTCCTGGACGACGATCACCCGTCGATCGTCTTCGCGATCTCCTGCAACGTGGGCTACCCGGAGGTCACTTCCTACGGGAACCTGGGCATCGATTTGCTGACCAAGCCGGGCATCGGTTCCTCGGCCGGGCTGGTGAGCGCGAGCCGCCCCGCGGCGATCTCGGCGGACTTCGCCGCGTATCCCGGCGGCGCGGAGGGCTACGCCTATGAGTTCAACAACCAGATGATCACGCACGGCAAGCCCGTCGGGGACGCCATCTACGACGCGAAGTGGTACGTCCACACGAACTACGTCTTCGTGCACATCTACGAGTTCCAGAACCTGTTCGACTACAACCTGTTCGGCGATCCGGCCCTGGTGCGGTAGCCGATCAGCGCAGGATGATCACCGACGTAGCCGGTCCGGCGGCACCCCACACCACGACCGCCGGCTCGGATCCCCCTTGACCGGAACCGGGACTGCTCCGCGAGCGCCGGAGCCAGTACCGGCCCGGGGGGAGGCGGAGGGTCAGCTCGCCCGTGTCGTCGGTCCGCACCTGGTTCCAATCCTCCGACCGGTGCTTGGGCGTCGGTCCGAGATGGGGCGCGAGCTCGAGGTCCATGGCATGCCAGGGCACGTCGGTGCGGGAATCGAGGACGAGCAGCGTCCCCTCCCGGCGCTGGATGTCGAGGTCGCAGACCGCCTCCTCTCCCGGGTCGAGCGCGACGAGCACCGGGTGGAGGTATTCCCAGTCGTCGTCCTCGCTGCGGGCCACGACCGACCAGCGCCCGGGGAACACGGGGCGGCAGAGGGCCTCCCCGGAGGAGTCCGTCACGGCGTGCACCCGCCCTCCTTCATTCTCCCCCGTGCCGATGAGGCGAATCTCCGTCCCGGGAAGGGGCCGCTCCCCGGTGTGCACGTCGAGGCGGACGGTCCCGGGCAAGACCGCCGAGCCGTCGAGCTCCACGGTCGACTCCTCGCCCGCGCGAACCTCCACGTGACCGAGGTCACGGTGGCCGCGCATGCCGGACTTCACCTTCCCCGACGGGAGGGTGATCCTCCCCGACATGAGGTAGAGCCGCAGAAGGACGCGGCCGACGGGCAGGTGCTCTAGGTGGAACTCGTTCTCGCCCGGTCGAAGATAGTCCGAGGAGGCGCGAGTGAGTGAATCTCCCACGTAGGCGGTGATTCTGCCTTGAGGAGTGTCCACTCCCTCGGGCCAGACGATCTTTCCCGAGACGGAGCCGAAGGCCGAGGGAACAGTGAGCTCCAACCCGTCCAGGATCTCGTCGTCCCGGACGAGGAGGGGTCCGTGCTCGAGCGCGTTCTCCTTGGATGCGCCCAATGCCCAGGGGGCATCGAAACGCAGCTGGTACTGGGCGGGAGGGAATCCGTCGAACAGGAACTCCCCGGATTCCCCCGTGCGAGTCTGGGCCATCCAAAGGGACCTTTCCCCGTCCCCGGTCTCGCTCCTCTTCTTCGCGAACCAGTGGCTGGGGGAATCCACGGACCGGCCGGGTTCCACCAGTTCGATCCACGCGCCCGGCACGGGATTCCCCGCCGCGTCGCGAACGGTGCCGCGCAGGAGCGGGCCGCCCCCCACGTGCACTCCGATCCGCTGCGTCTCGCCCGCCTCGAGGCCCTCCACGCGCAGGTGCTTGCGGGGATGGGGCGGGGCGTCGACGAGGAGGACGTAGTCGCCGGGCACGATCCCGGGGAACACGTGCTCCCCCTCGGGCGCCGGCTTCCGGATCGAGAGCTCCCATCGCCGGGCGTCCACGCCGTCCTCCGCGAACAGAGTCGCCTGGTACTCGTCGATCTGCTCCCCCGTGTCTCGCTCGAAGACCACGAGCTGCAGGGCCGCCGAGCCGTCGATGCGGGTCTCCACTAGGTCGCCGGGATGCACGGTCCTCTCCTCCCAGGGCAGGAAGCGCGGGTCGTCCAGCCGTAGCGTGTATTCCCCGAGCGGCAGATCGAGGAAGAGCTTCGGCCCGTCCTCCCGGAAGCGAACCGTGTAGTCGTGGACCTGCCCGTCGGGCCCGACGAGCCGGAAGACGGGGCGGTCCTCGGTGTCTCCAGTCCCGTACGTCGTGCGAACCTGGACGCCCCCGACGGTGTTCGTCGCGTCGCTCTGGATCCCGACGGTGACCGTCTCCCCGCCGCGGATCCGGACCACCGGTCCGTCCAGGCGCATCCACCCCGGCGCGTGGGCCTCGAGCTTCAGGGGAATCGCGGGCAGCCCCTCGAGCCTGAACCCTCCCGTCCTCGCATCGATGCGGATGCGAGCCGCCGCCGTGGCCGAGGAGGGGTGATTCCACTCCTCGGCCGGGCTCGTGGCGATCTTCCAGTCCGAGTTCAGCGGCTCACCCGTCGCATCGACGAGTCGACCGGCGAGCACCCCCGTGCGCACGAGAACCGTGTCGCCGAGGTCGAGATCCTGGGTCAGCTCCCACTCCCGCCACTCCCACCGCGCCGCCGCGTAGCCGTCCTTCCGCGCGGCCAGGAGAATCCGGATCCGGTCGGAGGAATCGCAGGCGATGGAGAACGTTCCGTCGGAGTCGCTCGCCGTGGTGGAGAGGGGCGGAGAGTCGACGTCATCCCGGACCGGCGATTCGTAGGGGTCGCTCAGCGTCAATCGAGCTCCCTCGACGGGCTCTCCCCCTTCGGCGAGGAGACGGCCGCGAATCGTGATGCGATCCGCGAGCGCGGCATCGCCGGACGCGAGGCAGGGCGAGACGAGAGCGAGGGCTACGAGCGCGACGCCGGGCATGGCTCATCCTCTCGGCGGGGGTGGGCGGGGTCGGGAGTCGATGTCCCGACCCAGACTACCCCGGCCCGCGCGAGCGGTCACGCAACGTCGCGCGGCTCGTCGCTCAGGCCGCCCCCAGCGACTCGAGGCACGGGAAGAGATCGGCCCGGCTGCTCGTCGTGGGATCCGCGAACCGGTTCGCGATGTCGCGGAACGTCGCGAGGCAGCCCGCGAGCGCGCCCACGATCTCGGGATCGAACTGCGCCCCCGCGCCGCTGTCCATGACGGAGAAGATCCGATCGTCGGACAGGAGCTCCCCGTCGTAGCAAGTCGTGGACAACGCGTCGTAGACGTCCGCCACGCTGGTGATCCGCGCCCCCAGGGGGATGTCCGAGCCCCTCAGTCCCTCCGGATACCCGCCGCCGTCCCAGCGCTCGTGATGGTGCAGCGCGATGCTGGCCCCCAGCTCGGCGATCGGGTTCCGGCCCCCGCCGGCGGCGGCGTCGGGGAAGAGGCTCTCGAGGAAGCCGGACACCTTCGTGCCGACGACGTCGGTCTTGAGAATCTCCGCGCCGATCCGCGTGTGCTGCTTCATGACCTCCCACTCGGCGGGGGTGAGCGGTCCGCGCTTGAGCAGGACCTCGTCCGGGATGCCGGTCTTGCCGACGTCGTGGAGAGGGCTCGTGAGGAAGATCCGCCGCGTGAGGACGGAATCCAGGCCGAGCGCCGTGGCGAGCTCGCCGGCGAAGTGGCCGACTCGCACGACGTGGTGGCTCGTCTCCGCATCCTTGAACTCGCTCGTCCGGCCCAGACACCAGATCAGCTCGATGCGACCGTGCTCCAGCTCGGCGGTCCGCTCGAGGATCTTCTTCTCCAGCGTCTCGGTGTGAGCCTTCGCCTCGTCTTGATAGGCCTTGAGCCGGAGCGCGCTGCTGATGCGCGCCACGAGGTCGTCGTGGTTGACGGGCTTGTTCAGGAGGTCGGTCGCTCCGAGCTCGAGGGCCGCCCGCTTGAGGCTCCGCTCGGCGTTGCCGGTCAGGATGACGACCGGGATGTCCTGCATGCGTTCGGAGGTGCGAAGCGTGGACAGGAGGTCGAACCCGTCGCGTCCCGGCATGTTGATGTCCGACACGACGACGTCGAATTCCGTCGTGCCGAGCAGCTCGAGGGCTTCGTCGACGCTGGTGGCGAAGCTCATGCTCCATCGATCACGTCGATTTCGCAGCATGCGCTTCAGTCCGTCGAGGATGAACACCTCGTCGTCGACGAACAGCACCTGACTCTTCGTCATGCGGGTCCTCCGGCGTGCCTGCGGCTCGTGAGGCCGCGGGGCTTGGATCGTGTGGGCGGCTGCAAGGCTAGGCGGCCTCGCCGGCGCTCGCGGATTGAATCGCCTCGGCCAGATCCTCGGCGTCGAACGGCTTGTAGAGGACGGCGAAGGCGCCCGCCTTCTGGCTCTCCGAGTAGACGCGCGGCGTCTGCTCGCCCGTGATGTAGATCACGGGAGTCGGTCCGATTTCCGGGATCTGGCTGATCCGGTCGTGCACGCTGAAGCCGTCTCCGGCCGGCATGTTGACGTCGAGCACGACCACGTCCGGGGCGTACTCGCGCGTGAGCTGCACCGCCTGGTATCCGTCGGCGGCGACGATGATGTTGAAGTTCCTGGATCGCAGGCGCCGGCACAGTGCCTGTATCAGAGACATGTCGTCGTCGGCAATCAGGACCGTGCAGGCTTTTTCCTCGGAGGTCATGGCGGTTCGTTTCCCTCTGGTGGGGACCTGGATTCGATGTGGACTACGCGGCGGGCCGTTTCCCGGCTGCGCCCTGGGGTTCCGGCACGAGGACTCGAATGGGCTCCGAGATCCCTCGAAGCTCTGCGTAGTTGCGCAGGCGCGCGAGCAATCCCTGGGTGATCTTGTTTCCCTTGGTCACGACCATGGCTCCGCTCGTGCTGCAGACGTCCTGGCCGAGGATCATCCCCACACGAAGATCCATGACGCCCAGGGACTGGACCGCGGCCCCCTGGCCGGGCAGCTTGACGTCGGCCAGGATCTGGAGGAGTTGCGAGTCGTAGAAGCCCTGCCGCGACGCCATCGCCTTGAGGGCCTCGACCCGGTTGGTCCCGCGGGCGATCAGCTCGTCGAAGTCGAGCGCCGCCGCGAGGATCTCGCTGCCCGTCTGGATCTCCGGATCGAGGGAGGATTCCCCCGCCTCCGAATGACGCAGGCGTTGGTTCGCGATCATCTCGGCGACCGGCTCGAGGCGCGGGATCTTTCCGAGCAGGTCCTTGGCGATGGAGGGGTGCCGGGACATCAACTGCTCGTACTCCAGCGGCAGCTGCTCTCCGGCGACGACTCCCTCGATGACGTCGGAGGGAATGGCCACGCACCCCACCTGGGAGAGGAAGGCCGCGGTCTCGTACTGCCAGGAATCGGCGAGCTCCAGCTTGGCGACGATCTGGCTGACGTAGCTCTGGACCCTCGCCGATCGACCGAAGGCGCCCGGGCTCGACAGCGCGAGGACGTCCGCCAGCACCTCGATCGTCCCCTGCAGGGTCTGCTCCAGCAGGGTCTGCTCGGCGTGTCGCAGCCGGTACTGCTCGAGCGCCGCGTCCAGGCCCGCGACGAAGACCTCCGGCTCACACGGCTTGGTGAGGAACCGGAAGATGTGGCCCTCGTTGACCGCCTCCGTAGCCGATTGGAGGTCCGCGTTGCCCGTGAGCATGATGCGCACGGTGTCCGGCGCTCTCTCGCGTACCTTGCGCAGGAACACGACACCGTTCATTCCCGGCATCTGGTAGTCGGAGACGACCACCGCGAACGGTCCTTCGCGTTCGAGCATCTCGAGACCCTCTTCCCCGCCGCAGGCGACGTGCAGGTTGAAGGTCTTGCGGTGATTCCGCCGGAGTGCATCGAGGAGAGCCTGATCGTCGTCCACGATCAGGATCGGCTCCGCATTCTTC
>CAYRXS010000112.1:0-20377 GCA_964428225.1 uncultured Planctomycetaceae bacterium | reverse complement strand
CATCTACCCCTGCAAATCTCTCCCAAGGAGTTCGTCGAGAATGGATTCCCAATCAATCCGTTCCCGGGTGCTTTCCCTAGCCTCTCGGGCGATGCCCCTGATCTTCGTCTTCGCCTTCGTCCTCGCCGGTCCGCTCTTCGGCCTCCAAGAAGCCGCCGCCGCGGAAGATGTTGAGGAAACCAAGCTGACCGTCGGCAAGCTGATCGCCGATTCCGGCGTCTTCGGCTGGATGATCATCGTCCTCTCGATCGTGGCCCTCGCCGTGGCGATCGAGAACTTCGTCACTCTCAAGCGCGAGAAGCTGGCGCCGCCGGAGCTCATCGACGAGATCCAGGCGCTGTTCGACGAAGGCCAGTTCCAGGAGGCGATGGAGCTCTGCGAGAACGAGCCCACCTTCATGACCAACGTGGTCGGAGCGGGGATCTCGAAGATCGGCCACCCCTTCGACGTGATCGCCTCGGCCATCGCGGAGATGGGTGACCAGGAGGCGGTCAAGCTCCACCAGAAGATCGGCTGGCTCTCCCTGATCGCCAACGTGGCGCCCATGATGGGTCTGCTCGGCACGGTGTTCGGGATGGTCCTGTCCTTCCACGTGATCGCGACCTCCGGCGGCAACGCCGACCCCGCGAAGCTGGCGGACGGTATCTCCCAGGCCCTGCTGACCACCCTGTTCGGGCTGATGGTGGCCATTCCGACGACCGCCGCCTTCGCGTACATGCGTAACAACCTGGTC
Organism: uncultured Planctomycetaceae bacterium; assembly: GCA_964428225.1. GTDB lineage: Bacteria > Planctomycetota > UBA1135 > UBA1135 > JBFMCU01. Next base: position 19,644 of record CAYRXS010000112.1, on the reverse strand, counting down.
CGCTCGGTGATCGAGGTGGGAGCCATCGTCGAGGATCTCTTCGACCGGTTCCGCCCAGCCTCCTGATCCGCCCGCCCCGATCGGCCCCTGCCCCGCGGGAACCCGCTCCCGGGGGGCACGGGGGGCCGTTTCGGGGAGCGTGAGAGCGAGTCCGTCACCTCCCCTCCCAACCCGGATAGGAACGTGTAAGCCGGAGGATTCCCATGAAGATCAGCAGACGCGACCCCAATGTCGAGATGGAGATGAACATGACGCCGCTGATCGACGTCGTGTTCTTGCTCATCATCTTCTTCATGATCATCACGGACCTGACGCAGCAGGACCTGGAGGAGCTGCAGCTCCCGAAGGCCCGGTCCGCGGTGCCGGACGAGCCGGATCCCAAACAGGTTCGTCCCGTGCTGAACATCCCCGTGAGCGGGAACATCATCGTGCGGCTCAAGTACCTCTACAAGTCGGACCTGGACGACCTCACGGACCTGGAGCGCTACCTGGCCAACCAGGCCCGGATGATGAAGAAGAACTACATGGACCCGGACAACCCCTCCGGCAAGATGGACATCCCGGACGAGCCCATCCTGATCCGCGCGGACAAGAACACGGAGTTCAAGTACATCCAGAAGGTGATGGAGCTCTGCGGCAAGGAGGGCATCCGGATCTGGAAGATACAGCTCGCCGCCTCGGAATTCGCGGAAGACGAGAAGGAGAAGTAAGCCATGGGAGAGCAACTCAAGAGAATCGCGGAGGAAGAGTACGAGATGGCGATGACGCCGTTGATCGACGTCACCTTCCTCCTGTTGATCTTCTTCCTGCTGACGATCAAGTTCAAACTCCTCGAGGGCAAGCTCTCCGCCTATCTGCCGAAGGACGTCGGGGTGAACACCTCCCCCGCCGAGCCCAAGGAGAAGGTCGAGATCCGGATCGACGTCAAGGAGCCGGGGATCAAGTGCAGTCCCTTCGACCAGAGGGACCCCTACATTCCGGACCGGCACAAGCGCTACGACTACCGGGCCGGAACTCGCAAGGTCACCTACTCGATCGGCCCCCGCAAGACGAGTGATCTCAAGGAGCTCACGAAGCAGATCCGTGAGTTCTACGAGAAGGACAACGAGCGGCCCGCCACGCTCGACTGCCGCCCCGGCACGGTCTACGGGGACATGATCCCCGTCCTCGACGCGGCCATGGACATCGGCTACACCGACATCACCTTCGTCGGGGAGTACGACGCGCCGAAGAAGTAGGCAGACCAGCACGGCCGTGGACGCGGGACCGACGGGTCCGCGGCCCACGAGATCGGGAGACGCCCCCGGAGACGAGCGACTCGTCTCCGGGGGCGTTCGCGTCGGGGAAACCCGGACGCGGTGGAGGGGTAGTGCTCCTGGACGCAACCGCCAAGGAGGACCCGTCCCATGAGAAACCGCAAGCACCAGCGTCGAGCCGAGGAGAGCGGACTCTCCCTCACCTCGATGATCGACGTCACCTTCCTCCTGCTCGTGTTCTTCCTGCTCACCATCGAGTTCCGGACCCTCGACGGGAAGCTCTCCGCCTACCTGCCCAAGGGCGAGGGGATCCAGCCGGACCCGATCGCGAGGCAGCTCGACGTCGACGTGACGATCCGCGTCGTCGAACCGGGCCGCCGCGTCGCCCCCGGGACCTCGCGAAGCTGGAGCGGCACGGGGAGGTTCGAGCTCGCGGACCGCGTCGTCCGCTACGGGGTCGGCCCGCGCGTGCACGCGGATCCCGCGACGCTGCTCGCGGACCTCGCCGCCCTTCGCCGGGCGGATCCCGAGCGCAAGGTGAGGATCGACGCCGGCTCGGGGACGGTGACCCAGGACGTCGTGACCGCCGTCGACACCGCGATCGAGGCCGGCTTCGACGAGATCGCATTCACGGGAGCGCATCGGTAAGCGAGCCCCGGCCCTCGCTCCTGCGTTCCGGTGCGCGCTCGGGTCTCGCGAGCGGGATCCGGGCCCGGCACCGGTGAGCGAAATCACTCACTTGCGAGCCGCCTTCGCGATCTCCGCAAGGCCTCCCGAGGCCGCCTTCTCTCGCGGCTCTCATCGGTCCTAAGTCCTTGTGCGCCAGGGGTTTGATTTTGAGCCTCCTCGATTGCCTGCGAAGGGCGCAGGACGTATCATTCCGCACCTTCAAAGCGCCCCCTCCGCCGGCTCCGCGTGGGTCGGAAAGGGACGCGGAGAACCCCCTGCTCTCGTGGTTTCCCTCGCTGCCCGCAGGCTCGCCGAGCCCGCACGGGATCGGGAGAGAGAAACGACGCGCCCTTCGAATCTCGTCGGTAGTCCCCTCCTCCTTCCCCCGGTACAAGGGAAGCCACGCACCGGCCCCCAGCAGTCCAGAACAAGTAGAGAGCCCACGATGAGGAAAGCCTTCTGCGCGCTCTGCCTTTCCGCGCTCTTCGCCGCATCCTGCTCCTCGAGCTCCTCTCGCGAGGAAACGCCGACGGCGGATCCCACCGAAACGGGTGGTCCCCCCGTCGCCGAGGAGACCGCTCCCCAGGACACCGAGCCCCTCTCCGAGCAGTGGGAGGCATTGACGCTGGCCCAGCAGCGCAAGGTGTTCCTCGTCGATCAGCACATCGCGAGGGCGAAGGAGCTGAAGGACCAGCTGCTGCTCGAGCAATCCCAGCTCGAGCTGGCGCGGGCCCTGGAGCTGGACCCCGACTGCCTCGAGGCGAAGCAGCTCATGGCCGAGGTCGCCGGTCTCCGGGGGCAGCCCATCGGAGACTACCTGACCACAAAGGAGATCCTCGGGCAGCAGCACGATCTGCGGATCCAGCAGCTCCGCGAGGAGGCCAAGGACAACTACCGCAAGGCGACGGTCTTCCTCGCCCGCGAGGACTACGACTCCGCGATCGTCGAGCTGGGCCTGTGCCTGGATCACATTCGCTGGGACGCCTACTCCATCGACTGGCAGGGTCTCGACACCCAGGCGGCGGATCTGCTCGAGGAGGCCCGGGCGAAGCGCGCGGCCGCGGCCGACGCCAGCCAGGAGGCGGCCGAGAGGAAGGCGCTCGCGGATCTGCGCAGCGAGGAGCAGGCGAAGCGGGACCGCGAGGACGCGCTGATCGCCAACCTGCTCTCGGAGGCCATCAGCGCCTTCCGCGCGGAGAACTACGACCTGGCGATCGACTACGCCGAGCGGGTCACCCGTCTCGACCCCCGCAACGAGAAGGCCCAGGACATCCGGGACACCGCCTTCCGCCAGGGTCGCAACAAGGTCCAGCGGGACTTCCTCGAGCGCCGGCGTGAGCAGTACAAGCGCTGGCAGGAGGAGATCGACGACCTGCGGATCCCTTACAACGACGTGATCACCCTGCCCGACGAGGACGCCTGGCGTGAGCTCACCGAGCTGCGCGCCCGCCGCCCCGGCCTCGACCTCGAGCAGTCGTTCGACCCGAGCGAGATCGCCCTGCGCAACCAGCTCGCCGGGACGCTGATCCCGGGCCTGACCATCCAGGAAGAGGAGAGCCTCACCACGGTGATCGACACCGTCCGGCTCATCACCGCCCTTCCGCTGGTGGTGGCTCCGGTGGCCGAGGAAGCCGCCTACGACGAGGGCATCGTCTTCGAGTTCGATCTCACCCACCCGATGTCGGTGGACAAGGTCCTCAACCTGATCACCGACGCCGCCGGCGAGAACGTGACCTGGACCATCCGCTACGACGCGGTCGTGGTGACCACCACCGAGAAGGCCCGCGGCCAGCTCCAGCCCTACAGCCACGACGTCCACGACCTGATCTTCGGCCTGACCGACTTCATGGGTCCGCGGATCAACAAGCTGCGTCTCCTCGACGATATGACGGACGACGACGGCGGCGGCCAGTTCGGAGGCATCGGCGAGAAGCAGATCACCAACGAGCCCGACGACATCGTCACCCTCGTGCAAGAGAACGTGGCGGTCGGCACCTGGGAGGACGACGGCATCAACATCGGCGTCGAGGGCGGCAACATGATCGTCGTCCACACGCCGCGGGTGCAGAAGGAGGTCCGCCAGTTCCTGGAGGATCTCCGGCGCTTCAGCGCTTCCCTGGTCACGATCGAGACCAAGTTCATGACGATCTCCGACAACTACCTGCAGGAGATCGGCGTAGACTTCCGCGGGGTCGACAATCCGGGAACGCTGTTCACGGACCTCGACGACCTCTCGCTGGACGACGATCCCACGCTCGGCCTCGACAACAACGGCACGGGCAGCAGCGCCTCGGCCCCCTCCTCCGGTTGGTATTACAACGACGGTGAGGACGGCGACTTCAAGGGACGCACCGAGCACATCTGGGACGATCCCCTGGGCAACGCGCTCTCCGCCATCGGCGGTCTGACCGCGCAGTGGACCTTCCTCAACGACCTCCAGATGTCCGCGATCCTGCGGCTGGTCGAGAAGAGCTCGAACATCGAGATGATCAACGACCAGGTGCTCAGCGTGCACAACACGCAGCGCGCCTTCGTCACGGTGGTCAACCAGAAGGCCTACATCCAGGACTTCGACGTCGAGGTGGCCCAGTTCCAGGCGGTGGCCGACCCGGTCATCAACGTCCTGACCGAGGGCATCGTGCTGGACGTCCGCCCGACGATCCACCACGACCGCCGCTACCTGACCCTCGAGATCCAGCCCACGGTGGCCACCGTCGTCAGCCTGACGGACTTCTCCACCACCCTGGGCGGCTCGACGGCCTCGGTGACCTTCCAGCTCCCCGAGCTCGAGGTCCAGAGCGTCTTCACGACCGCGGTCGTCCCCGACGGCGGCTCCATCCTGATCGGCGGCCTCTCGCGCCTGCGCAACATCGAGCGCCGCGCCGAGGTCCCGTGGATCGCCAAGATCCCGTTGCTCGGCTTCTTCTTCAAGGAGGAGGGCTACAACGACGAGAAGGAGAGCCTCATGATCATGATCCGCGCCTGGATCACGGACGTGAAGGAGGAGCTCGCCAACCTCGAGCGCCGCTAGCCGGATCCGAGAAGCGAATTCGAGCACGGGATCCCCATCTCCTCCGGGAGGTGGGGATCCCGTGCTCCTTTTCGTAGGCTAGTGCCCTGAAGCCATGACGAAGCTCAAGGCCATCCTGTTCGACGTCGACGACACGCTCTTCTCCACGACGCAGTTCGCGCGCAAGGCGCGGAGCAACGCGGTGAAGGCGATGGTCGAGGGAGGGCTCGACCTGCCGGAGGAGGAGGTGCTGCAGGAGCTCGAGGAGGTGATCTCGGAGTTCACCTCGAACTACGAGCACCACTACAACCAGCTCCTGCGCCGGCTTCGCCCCAAGGCCCTCGAGCGGGTGAACGCCGCGACCATCGTGGCCGCGGGGGTGGTCGCCTACCACGACACGAAGTTCCGCGAGCTCGCTCCCTTCGACGACGTCTTCCCCATGCTCGAGGCCCTCGGGACGGCGGGCATCCGCCGCGGCGTCATCACGCACGGGCTGACGATCAAGCAGGCCGAGAAGCTCATCCGCCTCGGAGTCCTGCCCTACCTGGACCCGCGGGCCATCTTCATCTCCGAGCAGATCGGGATCTCGAAGCCCAACCCGAAGCTCTACGCCCTCGCCGTCCAGGATCTCGGGCTCGACCCGATGGAGGTCATGTACGTCGGCGACAGCCCCGAGCACGACATCGCACCGCCGAAGTCCATCGGCATGATCACCGTCTGGGCCCGCCGCGCCGCGAAGCGCGGCCTCGAGGGCATCCAGCCGGACCACACCGTCGACGACTTCGATCAGCTCCTCGAGATCCTGCGGACGCGCTACGGGTTGGAGTTGTAGAGACGTACGTTAGACCAGGTGACAGGCCGCCGTGTGGCTCTTGCTCAGACGGACGAAGTCGGGGTAGGTCTCCTCGCAGCGCTTCTCCGCTCGCGGACACCTCGTCCGGAAGTGGCAGCCGGTCGGAGGGTGAGCCGGAGAGGGGACGTCGCCGCGGAGGATGATGCGGTCCTTCCGGCGCGCCGGGTCCGCGTGGGGAATCGCGGACAGGAGGGCCTGCGTGTAGGGGTGCGTCGGGCTCTCGAAGATGTCGCTCGCCCGGCCCGACTCCACGATCCGGCCGAGGTACATCACCGCGATCCGGTCCGAGATGTACTTCACGACGGAGAGGTCGTGGGCGATGAAGAGGTAGGAGAGCTCGTACTCCTCCTGCAGGTCCCGCAGGAGGTTGATGATCTGGGCCTGGATCGACACGTCCAGGGCGCTGACCGCCTCGTCGCAGACCACGAAGCGGGGACGCAGGGCGAGCGCGCGGGCGATGCCGATGCGCTGGCGCTGGCCGCCGGAGAACTCGTGGGGGAAGCGGTTGCGCGCGTCCGCCCCCAGGCCCACGCGCGCCAGCAGCTCGCCCACCTGCTCGTCGATCGCCCTCCCGCGCGCCAGACGATGCACCCGTAGCCCCTCCCCCACGATCTGGGAGACGGACATGCGCGGGTTCAGGCTCTCGAAGGGATCCTGGAAGATGACCTGGAGGTCGCGCCGCCGGGACCGCATCTCCCGGTGGCTCAGGGCGAAGAGATCGATCGGGACCGACTCCGGAGTGGGCCGGTAGTAGGCCTCGCCCGCGGTGGGCGTGCACAGGCGCAAGAGCGCGCGAGCGGCGGTCGTCTTGCCGCAGCCGGACTCGCCGACCAGGCTGAGCGTCTCCCCCCGACGGACGCGGAAGGCGATCCCGTCGACCGCCTTCACGTCGCCCACGTGACGACCGAGGAAGCCGCGCCGGATGGGGAAGTGCTTCACGAGCCCCCAGACGTCGAGCAGGGGATTCTCGATCGTCAGATCGACGCTCGACTCCTCGGCGGACTCCATCGGACGGCTCATCGGACGCGGGCCTCCTCCAGGAAGGGACAGGCGACGAGATGGGAGCCGGACCCGATGGGCTCGAAGACGGGATCCTCGCTCGCGCAGCGCTCCCGGGCGATGGGACAGCGCGTCCGGTAGCGGCAGCCCGAGGGAAGCCGGAACGCGCTCGGCACCGTGCCCTCGATCGCGTGGAGCCGCTCCCCGGGATCCGCGAGGTCGGGCAGCGAGCGGAAGAGCCCGATCGTGTAGGGATGGCGGGGCGCCCCGAAGAGCTCCTCGGCGGCCGCGTGCTCCACGATCCTCCCCGCGTACATCACCGCCACCTGGTCCGCGACCTCCGCCACCACGCCCAGGTCGTGGGTGATCAGGAGCACGCTCATCCCCGTGCGCGCCTGCAGGTCGGCGATCAGCTCGAGGATCTGGGCCTGCACCGTCACGTCAAGGGCGGTCGTCGGCTCGTCGGCGATCAGGAGCTGGGGGTGACAGGACGCGGCCATCGCGATCATGACCCGCTGGCGCATGCCTCCCGAGAGCTGGTGGGGATACTCCCGGACGCGATCCTCGGGACCGGGAATGCCGACGAGGTCGAGCACCTCGACCGCCCGGGCGCGGGCGGCGGCCCGGCCGAGGTCCGTGTGCCGGCGGATCGCCTCCACGATCTGGTCCCCCACGGAGAAGACGGGATTCAGGGCGGTCATCGGCTCCTGGAAGACCATGGCGATGTCGTTGCCGCGGATCTCCTCCATCTCGGACTCGGCCAGGCGCAGCAGGTCGCGGCCCCCGAACAGGATCTCCCCTCCCTCGATGGAGCCGGGCGGATCGGGGATCAGCCGCAGGATGGACAGGGCCGAGACGCTCTTGCCGCACCCCGACTCCCCCACCAGGCCGAGGGTCTCGCCGGGGCGGATGGAGAAGCTCACCCCGTCCACCGCCTTCGCCGTCCCCTCGTCGCCGCGGAAGTACGTCCGCAGGTCCTTCACCTGGAGCAGGACCTCGCCCGCGGCGGGGGAGGCGCCCGGATCGGGGACGGTGCTCGTGGTGGGATCGGTCATCGCTACAGCTGCATCTTGGGATCCACCGCGTCCCGAATGGCCTCGCCGACGAGGTTGTAGCAGACCACGGTCACGAAGATCAGGAACCCGGGGAACACGTGGATCCACCAGTGCTCCGCGCTTCGCGAGTCGTTCACGAGCGAGCCCCAGGAGGGGATCGGGTCGTTGACGCCGAAGCCGAGGAAGGACAGGGCGGACTCGGTCAGGATGCCCGCGGCCACGCTGAAGGTCCCGGCCACGAGGATCGGACCGATGGCGTTGGGCAGGATGTGGCGGAAGATCGTGCGGAGCGAGGACGCGCCGAGGGCGCGGGCGGCGAGGGTGAGCTCGAGCTCCCGGAGCCGCAGGATCTCGGCCCGCGCCAGCCGGGCCACCCCCGTCCAGCGCACCAGCGCGATGACCACGACGATGGCGATGATTGGTGGCACGACCTCCGGATCGGTGAAGGCCACCACCATCAGGATCAGGAAGAAGGCGGGGATGCAGAGCACGATCTCGATCAGGCGCGACAGGGCGAAGTCCACGAAGCCCCCGAAGTACCCGGCCATCGCTCCGATGAAGGTGCCGATGATCACGAGCAGCGCCGCGGAGACGAGCCCGACCGAGAGGCTGACCCGGCTCCCCCAGACCAGCCGCGCGAGGATGTCGCGCCCCACGGAATCCGTGCCCAGGGGGTGACGCCACGCGCTGTTCGTGGCGGGCTCCGAGTAGCGGATCTCGACGGGATGCGGCGGAGGGAGGTAGCCGGTGGTCGGATCGGCGACCGGGACCCGGGGCCCGTGCAGGTAGTAGCCCTCCCCCGAGATCTCCGAGACGCTCGTCCAGGTCGGCGGCCGCAGGTGCTCGCCCGAGCTCGTCTCCGCGAATCCGAAGGAGAGGGGAGGGAAGACGACGCGCGTGGCCACGATCTGGCCGCTGGTGAGGTTCTCCTTGAAGGAGGCCGCCTCGAAAGTCATCGACCCACCCACCCGGACCTTCCACGCGATCCCCGCGACGAGGGCGAGCAGGAGCACGATCGCGATCTTGCGTTTCCGCAGACGGCGGATGCGATTGCGGTTGCCCCCCAGGAGGATCCGGTTGACGAACGTGTTCCACAGGGGCCACGTCATGACCCCCGCCCACAGCACCATGAGGAACAGCTCGGTGGCGGTGATCGCTTCCCAGAGCGGATAGCTCTTCACCGGCGAGAGCTCGACCCCTCCCGCCTCCGGATCCTCGGGGTCGAGGGGCGCGAGCTCCTTTCGGATTCCCGAGGCGAGCGCCTTCGCCTCGCCGGCGAGCTCCCGCGCCCTCTCCGCGTCTCCCGCCAGGCCCACGGCCACCGCCTCGTCGATCCGCGCGAGGAAGTCGTCGAGCGTCCGGACCCTCTCGCCCTCGGCCAGATACCGCCGCATCGTGGCCACGCGCTCGTGAGCCGCGTGGCTCTCGTTCTCGAGCGCTTCCCGGAAGCTCAGATCGGCGCCCTCGGGCCGGCTCGCGAGGTACTCCGCCGGTCCTTGCTCCAGGAGCCGGCCGAGGCTCAGGGAGACCGGGTAGAGCGTGCGCTGGGCCTGTCCGTACTCCTTGTAGCTGATCGCCTCGAGGACGTAGGGCCGGTCGCTGGCGATCAGCGGGGCGTAGACCGCCATCGCGTACAGGAGGACGAGCACGAACATCGCCAGGTTGAACAGCTTGCGCCGCCCGAGCTGGTCGAAGACCTGATCCCAGTAGTCCTTCGAGTAGGCGGGGCCCGGCTCCGCGCCGCCCCCGGGGTCCGGCCGAGGCTCAGTCATAGCTGATCCTCGGGTCCACCAGGGCGTAGGCGACGTCGGCGAGCAGGATGCCGAGCAGGGTCATGAAGGCCGAGAAGGTCGTCGTGGCCATGATGATCCCGTAGTCGCGCTCCACGAGCCCCTCGTAGGCGTAGCGCCCCATGCCGGGCAGGTTGAAGACGTACTCGACGATCACCGACCCCCCGATGAGGATCGGCAGGATCGAGGCGAACAGCGTGATCACGGGGATCACCGAGTTGCGCAGGGCGTGCTTGAAGACGACGGTCTTCTCGGAGAGCCCCTTGGCCCACGCGGTGCGGATGTAGTCCTGGTGGATCTGGTCGATCATCCCCACCCGCATCTGGCGCGACAGGTAGGCGAGGCCTCCGTAGGTCAGCGTGGCGATCGGGAGGATGGCGTGGAGGACGGTGTCCCAGAGATACGCCCCGGTCGACAGCTCCTCCGCGTCGATGTCGTGGAGCCCGACGATGGGCAGCCAGTCCAGCCCCGCCGCGCCGAAGGCCAGGATCAGCATCAGTCCCGCCCAGAAGGTGGGGATCGAGTACAGGACGAACAGGAGCACGGTGAGACCGGCCTCCCGCTTCGTCCCCTGCCGGACCGCGGAGTAGATGCCCAGCGGGATCGCGAGGAGGTAGATCAGGATGCTGGAGATCAGGGAGAGGGGGACGGTGACCCGGAGCCGCCTCCCGAGCTCCTCCACGATGGGGACGCTCTGGCGCTGGAACTCGGTTCCCAGGTCGAGCGCGAGCAGCCCGCCCCAGGGATCGCGCCCGCTACCTCCGAACCAGCGGTGGCCGTCGGGCTTGACGTTGAAGGGGCCGAGGAAGCCCAGGTACTGGACGAGCAACGACCGATCGAGGGCGTGCTCCTCCCGGAACTTCTCGATCCGCGCCTCGTAGTCCGAGCTCTGCCCCATCTCGCCGCCGCTGGACATGCCAATCATCACCGTGGCGGGATCGCCGGGCGCGAGACGGATGGCGACGAAAACGATCAGGGTGATCCCGATCATCGTCGGGATGATCCACAGGATCCGCCGGAGGACGTAGCCGAGCACGCGATCGAAGCCGGCGAGCCGGGGCCGGAATCAGGGACGCTCGTCCCGCGTGGGCCGAGTGCCCGGCGCGCCCGCCGGGTAGAAGAGCCTGCGCAGCGAGTACCCCGGCGCGATCTTGAACGTCTGAAACCCCCGGATCCGCTTGGTCATGGCGAACGTGCGCGGGGTGTTCAGCATGAACAGGTACGGCTGCATGTCATAGAGATGCGCGTGTAGCTGGTGCCAGACGGCGGCGCGCTTCTCGGGGTCGAGCTCCTTCTGGCCGCGCTCGATGAGCTCGTCCACGTGGGGATCCATGACCCCGGGGTGGTTGGAGCTGCGCCGCTCCGGCTGGCCCCACCGGGAGTGCCAGAGCTGCTCGGGATCGCTCTCGAGCGGCATCGCCCAGCCGAGGTGCGCGGCGTCGTATTCCCGGTCGAGGAGCCGATCCAGGAACGTGGCCCACTCCAGGTGGCGCAGGTTCATCTTGATCCCGAGGCGAGCGAGCGACTCCTGGTACTGCAGCCCGAAGTTCTGGCCGAGCGCGTTCCCCGAGGGGTAGAGCAGGTCGAACTCGAACGGGATCCCGTCCTTGTCGATGATCTCGTCGCCGTCCCGGTCGTACCAGCCGGCCTCGGCGAGCAGCTCCTCCGCGCGATCGGGATCGTGCGCGAGCGGCTTGACGCTGCGGTCGTAGCCGGGGTCGAAGTAGTTCTGCGGACCGGTGACCTGGATCGCGAGGTTCTTGTACTGGCTCCGGTTGAACTCCTGGAGATCGAAGGCGTGGGCGAGAGCATGCCGGACGCGCTGGTCCTGGAACTGTGGTTTCAGCAGGTTCCAGGCGGTGTAACCGTAATTGCCCAGGTAGAAGTAGCCCTTGTAGAAGTTCTTCTTGAACCGCGCGGACTGGGTGGCGGCCCCGAAGTAGTCGTCCACCTCCACCCGCGCGAAGAGGTCGAGCTGCCCGTTCAGGAGGGCCTGGAGAGCGAGGTCGTCGCTCGGGATGTGGTGCCACCAGACGGTGTCGAGGTAGCCGGCGTACTCGGGATTGTCCTTGTCCCAGTAGTCGTCGAACCGCTCCGCCTTGATGTACTGCTGGTCCCACGCCGTGATCCGGTAGGGCCCGGTCCCGATCCAGTCGCCCTGGTTGTGGGGATTCCGGTCGACGAAGTCGCCGCGATCCTCCATCGTGGGCACGTATTCGTCGCCGTGCTCCTGGCGGAGCTCGGCGTGCACCTCGGGGTGGTACTCCTGGTTGTCGGGATCCGTCAGGTCGTACAGGTGCCGCGGGATGATGGGCATCTGCGCCACCGTCTCCAGCGCCTTGAAGTACTGGAAGTCGTAGAAGAACCGCACGGTCAGGCGGTCGAGCACGTCGCCGTGGATGATCTTCAGGTAGTAGGGACGGGTCTCGTCGCACATCACCTCGGGGTTGTTGTAGACGTCCCAGCTGAAGAACACGTCGTCGGCATCGAAGGGATGCCCGTCGTGCCACTTGACCCCGTCGTGGAGGTGGAGGGTGAAGACCGTGTCCCGCTCCACCGAGAGGACGTCGTCGGCCGCCACGGTCACGTCCGCGCCGAGCGGATTGCCATGGGAGATCGGGTGGACGATCCAGCCTCCTTCCGCCTCCTCCACCTTGCCGAAGAGGATCCGCCGCGCCTTCTCGCCGGAGCCGATGGCCACCGCGCCGTCGCCGTGCTTCTCGGCCGCCTCCGGCTTCAGGATCACGGCATCCTCCACGTCGTAGCGCTCGGCGAGCCGGGGCACGAACTCCCACGACTCCCAGTCCCGGAAGAGCAGGGTGTCGTTCGTCTCGTACTGCATCTCGGTGACCACCGCGGAGTTCTCGGTCACCTTGTTCAGCCCCTTCGGCATGCCGGCGATGTGCACGATGATCCGCCCGCCCCAGGCCGGATCGGGGACGGGGTTGCCGGCCTGCACGTCGGGATGGAAGGCGTCCATCGGAACTTCCTCTCGCGCCGATCGTTCGCCCTGGGCGAGGGCCGTGGACGCGAGCAGGAGAGCGCCGAGCAACGGCAGGAGGAGGGGGGGGCAACCGTGGATCTTCATGGGGAGAAAGAGGCTGGGCCGGACCGAGATCAGGCGACTCGCAAGGCCGGATCAGGCTAGCCCTCCCCACCCCCCTTCGTCAAGCATCCAAACCCTTGCCGCTACGAGACTTGCGACGATCGCGGGGGGTGCATAGCATCCGTCGCGTGATGGTCGAACACCGGGGGCGGATCGCGCGGCAGGGAACGGCGCTCGTTCTCGTCGTGACCTTCGTCGCCCTGCTCGTCGCCGCGACGCGTTCCGCGCGTCTCGAGCGCGCGGACTTCGTGTTCAACAACGGCAACGAGGTGCGCACGCTGGATCCGTCCACGGTGACCGGGATCGCCGAGGGAAACGTGATCCGCGCGCTGTTCGAGGGACTGACCGTGCAGGACCCGTCGACCCTCGAGCCCCGCCCGGGCATGGCGTCGTCCTGGGAGGTAACCGCGGACGGCAAGACCTACACCTTCCACCTCCGCCCCGACGCCTGCTGGATCCGGCCCGGGACGGATTCCGAGCGATTCGCCGAGCGCGGGGATCCGGTGACCGCCCACGACTTCGTTCGCTCGTGGGAGCGCCTGCTCCATCCGTCCACCGCCGCCGAGTACGCGTATCAGCTCTGGTGCGTGCGCGGGGCCCGCCCGTACTCGCTCATGCCGGACGACCGGTACTACGGACCGGTTCCCGCGGGCCCGTGGATCCGGATCGAGGACGACGGGAGGGCGAGGCTCGGCCTGCACGGCTCCTGGCTGGAGGAAACCGCCGCCCCCGATCTTCCCCTCGCGATCCTGGTGGAGCCCGGCGACGAGGTCGAGAGCCACGACCCCGTCCTCGAGATCGAGCACGCGCGGCTCCCGGCGCGGGTGGCGGGCCGCATCCTGGCCGTGAATCCCGACGCACCGAGGACCGTCGGAGAGCTCGCCGAGGATCCGTTCGAGGGGGGCTGGCTCCTCGAGCTCGAGCCGGCGGAGGGCGCGATCGAGCGGGCGCTGGCGGAGGGCGCGATCCTCGCCGCCGACGTCGCCCGGCGCACCGTCTACTGGCCGCACGTCGGGGTTCGGGCCGACGACGATCACACGCTCGTCGTCGAGCTCGCGCGCCCCACCCCCTACTTCCTCGACCTGACCGCGTTCTATCCGCTCTACCCGGTGCACGTGAAGAGCCTCGAGGAGGCGAAGGCGCGCTGGCCGGACATGTGGCAGGTCGAGTGGGTGCGGCCGGCAAACCTCGTCACCAACGGACCCTTCCGCATCGTCGAGCGCCGCATCAACGACCGGATCCGGCTCGCGCGGAATCCGGTGTACTGGGACGTCGAGAACGTCGCGATGCGTACGATCGACGTCCTGGCGGTGCAGCACCTGGTGACCTCGCTCAACCTCTACCTGACCGGCGAGGTGGACTGGATCAGCGCCGTCCCCACGAACCTCGTGCCCCGGCTTCGGGAGCGGGACGACTTCGCGCCCTCGCCGCACTTCGGCTCGTACTTCTACCGGGTGAACGTCGGCCGACCTCCGCTCGACGACGTGCGCGTCCGGCGCGCGCTCGCCCTCGCGATCGATCGCCGGGCGATCTGCGAGAAGATCCTCAAGGCGGGTCAGATCCCGAGCTGGGCGTTCGTCCCCCACGGCCTGGCGGACTACCCGCGCTCCGAGCTGGAGCACGGGACCCCGCGGCCGGACCTGTCCGACTACGACGAGGTCTTCGCCGCGGACTGCGCTCGCGCGCGCGAGCTGCTGGCGGAGGCCGGATACGGCGAGGGCGGAGCGTCCCTGCCCCCGATCGCGATCCACTACAACACTTCCGAGACCCACCGCGACATCGCGGAGGTGGTGACGGACGGCTGGCGACGGATGCTCGGCATCGACGCGAAGCTCTCCAACCAGGAGTGGAAGGTGTACATGGACGCCCAGAGGAGTCTCGACTACGACGTATCGCGATCGTCGTGGATGGGCGACTTCGTCGATCCGGTCAACTTCCTGAACATCTTCCGCACGGGGAGCGCGAACAACCGGACGGGGTGGAGCGACGCGCGGTACGACGCGCTGCTCGACGAGGCGGCGGCGGAGGTGGACGAGGAGCGGCGTCTCGAGCTCCTGTCGCGGGCGGAGGCCGTCCTCATGGCCGAGCTGCCGATCCTCCCGATCTACACCTACGTCACCCAGAACATGGTGAACCCGCGCCTCGGGGGCTTCGGAGAGAACGTGCTCGACGTGCACTTCCTCAAGTTCCTGTACTGGCGCGACCGTGAATCCGAGGAGGGGCGATGACGCGGTTCCTCCTGCGGCGGTTCTTCTGGTTCTTGCTCACCCTGTGGGCGGTGGTGACGGTGTCGTTCTTCCTGATGCGCTCCGTCCGGGGAGGACCCTTCTCGGACGAGCGCGAGCTGCACCCCGCGGTCGAGCGAAACCTGCAGGCGCGTTACCACCTCGACTGGCCGATGTGGAAGCAGTACCTGCAGTACGTCGGCCCCGTCAACCTGGACGAGCGGGGCCCGGACTTCGTGGGCGGGGACGGCTCGAAGCCCCTCGGCGGGGTGCTCGTCGGCGAGCTCGGTCCTTCCTTCAAGTACCGCGACTTCACGGTCAACGACATCATCGCCCAGTCGCTGCCCATCTCGGTGGCCCTGGGCGCGGTGGCGCTCCTGTGGGCGATCGTGCTCGGCCTCGTCACGGGCATGGCCAGCGCGATGTGGCGCGGCGGGAAGCTCGACGTCTTGCTGCGCATCATGGCCACGGGCGGCATCGCTCTGCCGAACTTCGTCATCGCGGGATTCCTGATCCTGCTGCTCGTGTTCGCGTGGCCGCTGTTCCCCGTGGCCGGCTGGGGCGGTTTCCGCCACCTGCTCCTGCCGAGCTTCGCGCTGGGCGCGCCGTTCGCGGCCTACATCTCGCGGCTGACGCGAACGGGCATGCTCGAGGTGCTCTCCCAGGACTGGATCCGCACGGCACACGCGAAGGGCCTGCCCCCGCGCACCGTGCTGCTGCGTCACGCTCTGAAGGGCGGGATCCTGCCGGTGGTGTCCTACCTCGGTCCCGCGACGGCGGGGATCCTGACCGGTTCGCTGGTCATCGAGAAGATCTTCGCGATCCCCGGCACCGGCTCGCACTTCGTGAACAGCGCGCTCAACCGCGACTACACGCTGTCGATGGGAGTGACCATCCTCTACACGGTGATGGTGTACGGGCTGAACACCCTGGTGGACCTCGCCTACACGTTCCTCGACCCGCGGATCGATCTGGAGGATGCGTAGTGTCGACGAGCCGGTGGAACCTGAACGAGCGCGCCTTCGAGTCGATCCTCGAGGCGTCTCGCGAGTCCGCCGGTGAGAGCCTGTGGCGCGACGCGTGGCGAAGGCTGCGGATCAACCGCATCGCGTACATCTCCCTGCTCTTCCTCGTGGCGGTGGTCCTCGTGAGCGCGCTCGCCCCGCTCCTGCCCCTGCCGTCGCCGATGGAGCTGGACCTGAAGGACGAGCCGCAGGCGCCGACGTGGCCGTGGCACGAGGTCGGGAACGCGGAGTGGGACGCGGAGGCCTACTGGGAGCTGAATCCCATCGACGATGCCATGCAGAGCGCCCGGGCCGCGGTGTTCGGCGAATGGCAGACCGGGCCCTGGCTGGGGACGGACTCGAAGGGCCGGGACATGCTCTCGCGCATCGTGTGGGGCAGCCGCATCTCGATCCAGGTGGCCCTGGCCGCGACCCTGTGCAGCCTGGTGATCGGTGCGGTGTACGGCGCTCTCGCCGGGTATCTCGGCGGTCGCGTCGACAACCTGATGATGCGGTTCGTCGACGTGCTCTACTCGATCCCGTTCATCTTCCTGGTGATCTTCCTGATCGGCATCGTCAACGAGTACCGCGCGGACCTGGCGGAGGTCGGCATCGACCACATGACCGTGTTCTACGCGGTGATCGGGATGGTGTACTGGCTGACGATGGCCCGCGTCGTGCGTGGTCAGGTGCTCGCCCTGCGGAGCTCCGAGTTCATCGAGGCCGCCCGCGTGCTCGGCGCCTCGACCCCGCGCATCCTGTTCGCCCACCTCCTGCCGAACGTGCTCTCCGTGGTCATCGTGTATCTGACCCTGACGATCCCCGCGGTCATGTTGTTCGAGGCCTTCCTCTCCTTCCTCGGCCTCGGCGTGGAGCCCCCCAAGGTGAGCTGGGGTCTGCTCGCCGTCGACGGTACCGAGGCGATCAACCCGGTCCGCACCTACTGGTGGCTCGTCGCCTGGCCGGCCGCCGCGATGGGCTCGACGTTGCTCGCGCTGAACCTCCTCGGCGACGGTCTCCGCGACGCCCTGGATCCGAAGCTGCGGGGGGCGGGGCGGTAGTCACGCGACTGCGTCTCGTCCGGTCTCCACGGGGGCGGAGAGCCTCGCCCATCGGAACGCTCGTCGTAACTGTGAAACGTACGGAAGGGTGAAGTCCGCCGGAGGGCTCTTTCCTTGACGTTCGCGCCGGCAGGTGATATCACGAGCGCGGTATTCGGAATGGCCGTTCCCTGGGAGGGGTAGTGCGACAAGTGGTAGTGGGAAGTGACTGCCGTGTTGATGTTCGCAGGAAGGGCCACGCTCCACGAATACTCGAACCGCTCGACTTCATCACCGGGGACGCCCCCGGTGCGTACGAATCGAGGGCCGTCCGCTCAAGACATCTCGAGATGTCCCGGGGGATCGAAGTATGAACGCCAGTGAGAGACCCATTCTCGTCATCGGAGGCGGCATCGCGGGGATGACCGCGGCCGTGGAAGCCGCCGAAGTCGGATACGAAGTCGTTCTCGTGGAGAAGGACGCCTACCTCGGGGGACGGGTGATGCGCACGTATCGCTACTTCCCCAAGATGTGCCCGCCGACCTGCGGATTCGAGATCAACGTCCGCCGCATCCGACAGAACCCCCGGATCACGGTGCACACGCTCGCCACGGTCGAGGAGGTCTCCGGAACCGCCGGCGACTTCCGCGCGCGCATCAAGCTCCGACCGCGCTACGTGACCGGGGAGCTGTCCGTGGACGACGCCGTGACCGAGCAGCTGACCTCCGAGCGGGACGACGAGTTCAACCTGGGCATGAACCGCACGAAGGCCCTGTACATGCCCCACCAGAACGCCTATCCCCACCTGCACGTCATCGACAAGGAGGCGCTGTCCGAGGCCGACGCCCGGACCCTGTCGCACGTGTGTCCCGAGGGGACCATCGATCTCGACATGGCGGAGGAGGAGATCGAGCTCGAGGTCGGCGCCGTGGTCCTGGCCACGGGCTGGAAGCCCTACGACGCCGACGCGCTCGACAACCTCGGCTTCGGCACGTGCCCCAACGTGATCACCAACGTCATGATGGAGCGGCTCGCCGCGGGGACCGGCCCCACCGGCGGACAGATCCTCCGCCCCTCGGACGGCAAGCCCGCGGAGAACGTGGCCTTCGTGCAGTGCGCGGGATCCCGGGACGAGAATCACCTCCCCTACTGCTCCGCCGTCTGCTGCACGGCGACCCTCAAGCAGGCGAGGTATCTCCGCGAGAAGAACGAGAGCGCCAAGGCCTCCGTCTTCTACATCGACATCCGGACCATCGGCCGTCTGGAGAAGTTCTACTACGACCTGCTCGACGACGAGAACCTCGCCTTTACCAAGGGGAAGGTGGCGAAGATCACCGAGGACTCCGGCACGGGGAACCTCGAGCTCACCGTCGAGGACACGCTGAACGGCGAGATCCTGCACCACGAGTGTGACCTCGTCGTGCTGGCCACCGGCATGGTTCCGAACGAGTCGGGGACCACGCTCCCACTCGACCTGGAGCTCGACGAGTACGGCTTCGCCGAGGGAGTCACGAACATACCAGGCATTTTCGCGGCGGGGTGCGCGAAACACCCATGTGACGTGGCCCGGTCGACCAAGGATTCCACGGCGGCGGCGCTGCGAGCGATCCAGTGCCTCAACGGAGGGGAGTGATCTCATGGAAGACAAGATCGGAGTCTTCATCTGCACGGGCTACGGCATCGCGGACGCGCTCGACATCGACGCCCTGTGCGAGGTCGTCACCGACGAGTGCGAGGTGCCCTTCTGCAAGACCGTCACCTCCTGCGAGGGATCCGGGCTCGACGAGATCAACGAGACCATCAAGAGCGAGGGCCTGAACAAGGTCGTCATCGCCGGGATCTCGCCGCGGCGGTACGAGGAGACGGCCTTTTCTCCCGACGTGATCGTGGAGAAGGTCGCCCTGCGCGAGCACGTCGTGTGGTGCCAGCCCCCCAACGACGAGGACACGCAGATGCTGGCGGAGGACTACCTCCGCATGTACACGACCAAGGTCAAGAAGATGAAGCCCCTCGAGCCGTTCCAGGCCGAGGAGGAGATCGACAAGACCATCCTGGTCGTCGGCGGGGGCATCACGGGAATGACCGCGGCCCTGGAGGCGGCGAAGACCGGCTACGACGTCCAGCTCGTCGAGAAGAGCGCCAAGCTGGGCGGCTGGCTCGCGTGGCAGCACAAGTCGATCCCCACGAAGCCGCCCTTCCGCGACCTCGAGGACACGGGAGTCGAGGAGCTCGTGGCCGAGGTCCGGGCGAATTCCCACATCACGGTGCACACCTCCGCCGCCACCGCGGGCATCGTCGGTGCGCCGGGGCTGTGGGACGTGACGCTCGAATCGAGCGGGAACGGCAAGCCCGCGGGAGAGTCCGTGGCTTCCTTCCGCGTGGGCGCGATCGTCCAGGCCACCGGCTGGACGCCGAACGATCCTCGGGAGCGCCTGCCCTACGGCAAGGCCGAGAACGTCGTCCTGAACGTGGACGTCGAGGAGATGCTCGCGAAGGACGGGAAGATCACGCGACCTTCCGACGGGAAGGAGGTGAAGAGCATCGCCTTCATCCAGTGCGGCGGTTCGCGCGATCCGGAGCACCACTCCTACTGCTCGTCGATCTGCTGCCTCACCTCGCTCAAGCAGGCCCTGTACC
>CAYRXS010000111.1:0-20455 GCA_964428225.1 uncultured Planctomycetaceae bacterium | reverse complement strand
GCTCGGCGGAGGTCGAGGTCGAACGGGTCGAGGGCGGGATCCCCGCCGGGGCGGCCGTGCGCGGCGCGCTCGCGATCGACGGGCTCGAGGAGTGGAGCGAGGACGGTGTCCTCGACGCCGAAGGACGCACCATCTTCCGGTTCACCGTGCCCGAGGAGGTCGAGCGCGGCGACGCCCGCTTCGCCGCCCGCGTGGTGGACGGAGGCGTCGTGGAGACCGCGATCGAGCCCTTCGTCGTGCCCACGGGCGAGCTCGAGGTCGTGTTCTATCCCGAGGGCGGGGACCTCGTCGACGGGCTGCGCTCGCGCGTCTACGCCGAGGTGACCGATCCCCTCGGTCGGCCGGTGAGCGCCCGCGGGCGCGTCGTCGATTCGCGCGGACGCGAGGTCGTGGCCTTCGAGACCATGCACCAGGGGCGCGCGCGCTTTGAATTCACGCCGCACTGCATCGAGCGCTACGAGCTCGTGTTCGACGAGCCGAGCGCGAGCCCCGTTCCCCTTCCCTCGCCCATGGGATCCGGAGTCGTGCTGCGCTCCGCGGCGGACTCCTTCGACGCGAACAATCCCGTCCGGGTGACCGTGGACACGCGGGACGAGGGTCCGTGGATCGCGGGCGTCTTCTGCCGTGGCGTGCTCGTGGCCCAGGACGCGTTCCGGGGCGAGGGCGAGCACGATCTGATGCTCACCCTGCCCGAGACGGTCGCCGGCGTGCTGCGGGTCACCGTGTTCGACAGCGGACTGCGCCCGGTGGCGGAGCGGCTCGTGCACCGCGCCTCGGGGCGGAAGATCACGATCGAGGTGACGCCGGACGAGAGCACGCTCCTCCCCGGAGCCCACCAGGGCCTGTCGATCTTCGCCCGGGACGAGCAGGGTCGGGGCGTCTCCGCGGTGCTCGGGATCAGCGTGACCGACCGCGCGGTGCGCGACATGGTCGGGGACGCCCGCGTCGGCCTCGCCGACCAGACGTGGCTCGCGGCGGACGTGGAGGAGCTCGAGGACGTCGAGGAGTTCTTCGCCCCGGACGCCGATTCGCGGCGCAACGTCGACCTCCTGCTCGGCACCCGCGGCTGGCGGCGCTTCGCGTGGCTGAACCCCGCGGCGCTGATCGAGGAGCGCGGCGACGAGGCGAAGCGGCTCATCGCCCGCGAGGGTCACTCGCCGGCCCCCAGCGTCCTCGACGAGCGCGGCGAGACGGAGGCCCTGCTCGCCACCGCGCGACGGACGAAGGAGCGGGCGAGCGAGTGGTTCGCCGATGCCGCGACCCTCGTGCTGGGCGCCCTCGGCTTCTGGGGCCTCTATCTGCTCTTCGCCGCGCTCCTGCGCCGGCCCCTGAGTCAACGGCCCGTGTTGCGGCCGGTGACCTCGGCGGCGTTGTCCGGGGCGTGTGGCCTCGCCTTGCTCTTCCTCCTCGTCCTCCCCTGGATCGGGGGACCCACCGCGGGAGGCGGTTCCCTGGCGAGGGCGTTCCGGGACGGCGCGGTCGAGGCCGAGGCTCCGATGATGAATGTGGCCATGGCCCCGGACGAGCTCCAGCTAGGCGCGGGCGTCGAGCATGCATGGGGGGAGGATTTCGATCTCAGGCTCGTGCCCTCCGGTGGCTTCAATCCGGGAGGGGTGCCCGATCCGCAGTTCAAACTCGAAATCCCCGACACGGGCCTCCTCGTCGATGAGATGAACGCCTTCTTTGTCGACGGCATCTCGCGCATCGACCAGAACGGCTTCGGTCAGGGCGCCGGTGATCCGGCCTGGGACCTCATGGGTGCCCCGATCATCGAGGGCAACATGGACTTCGCGGGCCCGCCCATCCGGGAGCTTCGGCCGCCCGACGGTTGGGGCCGCGACACGACCTACGTCCGCGTCTACGCCCACGGCAACGAGCGGGCGCCGAACGCTCCGCGCACGGACTTCGCGGAGACCGTCTACTGGAACGGGCTCCTGCGCACGGATCCGAACGGGGCCTACCGCGTCGAGTTCGACCTCTCCGATCGCGTGACGACCTGGAACGTGAACGTGGACGCCCACGGGGCGGGCCGCGTCGGACAGGCTCAGGCGAGCTTCGAGGCGGTCACGCCCTTCCACCTGGACGCGAAGCTGCCCGTGGAGTTGACCCAGGGCGACTCCATCAAGCTCCCGGTGGCCCTCGCGAGCGGCAACCCCGAAATCGAGACGGCGCGAGTTCGGGCCGAGATCCAGGGGCCGCTACGCCTCCTCGGCGACGTCTCCGACGCCTACGACGTGCCCCTCGCCGACGGCCGCGGGCGCACGCTGCTTTCGATCGAGGTGACCGGCGTCGGTGACGACGCGTTCCTCGGCCTCGCGGGTTGGGCCGCGGGCTGGGGCGACCGCGTCGTCCGATCCTTGCGCGTCGTGCCCCGCGGCTTCCCGCGGCACGTCTCGAAGAGCGGCGTCGTCGGCGACGAGATCGAATTCGAGATCGCGATCCCCGACGAGATCGCGGAAGGCTCGCTCGCCGTCGACCTGAAGCTCTATCCCTCGCCGCTCGCGAACCTGCTCGACGGGATCGACGGGATCGTGCGGCAGCCACATGGCTGCTTCGAGCAGGCATCGAGCGCGCACTATCCGAACCTGCTCGTCCTGTCGTACCTCGAGGCGGCGGGGATCGAGGAGCCGGCGGTGGCCGCCCGCGCTCGCGCCCTGATGCAACCCGGGTACGACCGCATCGCGGGCTACGAGTGCTCCGACCGCGGCTACGAGTGGTTCGGGGGCGACCCCGGCCACGAGGCGTTGACCGCCTACGGGCTGCTCGAGTTCCACGACATGGCTCAGGTGTGGGACGGCGTGGGCGAGGAGATGGTCGAGCGCACACGCGCGTGGCTCATGGATCGCCGCGACGGCGACGGCTACTTCCTGCGCAACGACCGCGCCCTCGACTCCTTCGGCCGCGCACCGAAGCCGATCACCGACGCCTATCTCACCTACTCGCTGGTCGTTACCGGCGAGGCGCCCGAGGAGCTCGGCCCCGAGCTCGAGCGGATCGCGGAGCGGGCGGTGGAGAGCGACGATCCCTACGAGCTCGCCCTCGCCGCGGGCGCCCTGCACGCGGCGGAGCGCATCGAGGCCGCGGACGCCGCGCGCGAGCGCCTGAAGACGATGCAAGGCGACGACGGCGGCCTGATGGGCACGACGTCGAGCATCACCCGCTCCGGGGGCAAGGACCTCGCGGTCGAGACGACGAGCTTCGCGATCCTCGCCTGGCTCGCCGACCCCGACGACGCGGCCCACGTGTCTCGCGCGGTGGAGTTCTTGCTCGCGAACCGCTCGGGCGGCGGCACCTTCGGCGCGACCCAGGCCACGATCCAGGCCCTGCGCGCCCTGACCGAGTACGCCCGGGTGAACCGGCGCGTGGCGAACGCAGGCGAGGTGACGGTCTTCGTGAACGACTACCCCGTGGACACGATCGCGTTCCTCGCCGGCCATCGCGGTGTGCTCTCCTTCGAGACCCTCGTCGAGCACCTGGACCCGGGCATCAACCGCATCCGCCTCGCGGTGAGCGGCGACAACGAGCTCCCCTGGGCCTGCGACGTGCGCTATCACGCCGAGACGCCCGCGGACGACCCGGACGCCACGGTGATGATCGAGACCGCGCTCAACGCGGACGAGGTCGAGGAGGGCGGCACGGTGGGGCTCACCGCGCGGGTCACGAACCTGACCGCCGAGGGCCGGCCCATGACCCTCGCCGTCCTCGGCCTGCCCGCGGGGCTCGAGGTACCGACCGCGGTCCTCGGGGACCTCGAGGACGCCGGGCGCTTCGACCTGTGGGAGATCCGCGGCCGCGAGCTGATCCTGTACTGGCGCGACCTGGCCCCGGAGGAGCGGGTCGAGGTGACCGTCGACTGCATCGCGCGCATCCCGGGGACGACGACGGGGCCCGCCTCGCGGGCGTACCTGTACTACACGCCCGAGGCAAAGCGCTGGAGCGAGCCGCTGGTCGTGCGCGTCACCGCCGCGAGATAACCGAGCCGGGGAGGGCCCGCGGAGGCGGGAGATCGTCGCCCGCCTCCCACCGGTCCGTCATGCTCGTGTTGGTTCTGTCCGGGCCGTGGCATACGATACCGCCATGCCCGAGGACCCCACCCCCCCCGACGTCCCTTCCCCCGACATCGCCGCCGCGATGGGGGACGATTCACCGTCTCCCGAGGCTTCCGAGGAAGCGATCGGGGCCGCGACGGATCCCGAGCTGCCTCGACGTTCCCCCGGAGGCGAGCTGCTACGCGGCGCGACGGTGAGCCCCGGGCTCGTGCTCGGCACCGCCCACCACAAGGACTACGAGCTCGACCGCGCGGGGACGGAGCGCGTGCCCCTCGACGAGGTCGACCGCGAGCTCAACCGGTTCCGCAAGGCCCTCGACGACTCGCGTCTCCAGCTCCAGGACCTGAAGTCGCGCCTCGAGGGCAAGGTCCGCGAGAACGACGCCCGGATCCTCGACACGCACATCACCTACCTCAAGGACTCGGTGTTCATCGCGGACGTCGAGAGCCTGATCCTGGAGGAGCAGATGCGCCTCGAGGCGGCCATCGCCAAGGTGGTGGGGGACTTCGATCGCATCTTCCGGCTCGTGCGCAGCGACGCGCTCCGCCAGAGCGCGGTGGACCTGCGCGACGTGGGAATTCGCGTGCTGCGCTGCCTCGAGCAGGCGGTGGCGGGGGAGAACGGCTACGAGCCGCCCACGGAGTACGTGCTCGTGGCTCGCGAGCTCTCGATCGTCGACATGTTCAACCTGTCGAACGAGCACGTGAAGGGGATCATCACGAAGGAGGGCGGCCTCACCAGCCACGCCGCAATCTTCGCGCGCTCGATGCGGATTCCCACGATCACCGGCGTCGACGACGTGCTCGACGTCGTGGAGGAAGGCGACTTCGTCATCCTCGATGCCACCGAGGGCACGGTGCGCGTCAACCCGGACGACGTCGTGCGCTCCCAGTACGCGGATACCGTCGACGAGAAGAAGGAGGAGGAGAGCCTCGACGACGTCCCCGAGTGGGCGCAGCGTCCCGCGCGGACCCTGGACGGGATCCAGGTCGAGATCGCTGCGAGCTGCGGGAACCTGCCGGAGGTCGACCAGGCCCAGGGGCTCGGCATGCGGGCGATCGGCATGTACCGCACCGAGCTCCTCTATCTCGTCGAGCAGACCCCGCCTTCGCGCGACAGCCTGATTCGCCACTATTCCTCGGTGGTGAGCGGCGCGCGGGGGGCTCCCGTCACCTTCCGCCTGCTCAACGTCGACTCCTCGCTGGACATCCGCTACCTGCACGCCGACCGCGACCGCAACCCCGCGCTCGGCCGGGTCGGCATCCGGGCCCTGCTCGCCAACGAGACGGTGCTGCGGCGTCAGCTCCAGTCGATCCTCATCGCGGGGGACGGGCACGAGATCCGCATCGTCGTTCCCTTCGTCACGGACTGCGGCGAGCTGCGGCGCGTCAAGGAGATCCTCTTCGAGGAGCGCTTCGAGCTGCGCAAGGCCCAGGCGCACTTCCAGGACTCCGTCGAGGTGGGCGTCGTGATCGAGACTCCGGCCGCCATGCTCGGCATCCGCGATCTCGCGTCGGAGGCGGACCTGCTCCTGCTGAACCTCGACTCGCTCCAGCAGTACCTGCTCGCCACGGACAGAAACGACGCGGACCTGGCCTCGGCGTTCGAGTTCCTGCACCCCTTCGTGCTCCGGGCCCTCGCCAAGGCCTGCAAGGTGGCCGAGGGGCAGGGGCGTCCCGTCTCGGTGTTCGGGGTCTCGGCATCCCACCCGAAGAACGTGGCGGCCCTGATCGGGGCCGGGCTCCGCCACTTCTGCCTGGCCCCCGCCAGCCTGCGCGGGTTCCTGAACGAGCTCGGGGCCGTCGACGCGAAGGCCTCGGCCCGGGCCATGCGCGCCGCCGCCCAGAGCTCCTGCCCCGAGGAGACCCAGTCGCTGGTCTCCGGCTTCCGGCACGGCTACGCGCCGCCGGAGTAGCCGGATCGATCAGCCCCGTTCCACCCGCGGGGTGCCGAGGACCGGCTCGACGACCCGGGCGGTGCCCTCGCCCGAGCCGGTGCGGAGCGCATCCTCCATGGCCCCGGCGAACGCCCCGGCGCGGTCCCGGGGCCCCAGGGCGACCAGGCCCGAGCCCGCGCCGCTGATCGCGACGAGCCACGCGCCCGCCGCCTTCCCCTCCGCGATCGCCTCCGCCCCGCCCGAGATCAGGGGGAGGCGGTGGCGCGTGTGCAGCCGGTCCTCGCCGCCCAGGGCGATCAGCTCGGGATCGCCGCGGCGCAGGCCCTCGAGGAGCAGCGCCAGCCGCCGCGGGTTCTCGATCGCGTCGGCGAAGGGCACCGCGTCGGGGAGGACGCCGCGGGCCTGGTGCGTGGAGAGGGCGGCCGCGGGCCAGGCGACGGCGAGACCGATGGACGGGTGGACCTCGTTCCGCACGAGCACGGGCGCGCCGTCCCGTCCCGCGCTCGGGTGGCAGAGCGTACATCCTCCGTACAACGACGCGGTGACGTTGTCCGGATGACCCTCGAGCGAGACACCGATCCTCAGGAGCTCGGCGAGCCGCGGCGCCTCCCTCGACATGGCCGCGCCGAGCAGCAATCCCGCCGCGACCGCCGCTCCGCTCGATCCGAAACCCCGCTCGAGCGGAACCTCCGAGCCGGCTTCGAAGACAAAACCCGCTCGCGACTCCGCTCCTCCCCGCGCGCGATCGAAGGCGCGAAAGACCAGGTTCTCCTCGGCCTTCGGCCACTCCGTCGCGAAGCCTTCGCGCCTCGCGAGCAGGTGCGCCTCTCCCTCTCCTTCGCCGACGATCCGCACCCGAACGTGGAGAGAGATCGCCAGACCCAGGAGATCGAAGCCGGGTCCGAGGTTCGAGGTGGAGGCGGGAACCCGGACCTCGAGCGGGAGGTTTTCGACGTGGGAGAGGGGAATCATCGGCCTGTCCGGGAGCATACGCGACGCCCGCCCGATCCCATTCCTCCTCGCCGATTCTCGGTTTTCGGGAATAGGATCCCCTGGAAATGGTGCTTGTGAGCCTCTGATACACCAGATAAGGTAGGCAAGACGGGAGCGAATCGAGCGGTGGGAACTCACGCCCTCATCCCCCGTCCAGGGAGGAGTTGGATGAACGAGGAACGCGAGCGCTTCTTCTCGAGATTGGCAACCATTCCCGGGATCCGGACCATGCCGTCCATCGGATCCTGGATCCTCGTCGAGGTCGACAACCCCGCCGATCTGGCCCGCAAGGTCAACCGCAGGCTGGATCCCGGTACGGTGAGCGTGCCCCGCCACGTCGCGGGAGCGGTTCGCGTACCGGTGCGCGATCCAAAGCACAACGAGGAGATCTTCCACGTGTTCCGCGACCTTCTCTTGAAGAAGGCCCGGACACGTTATTTCCAGGAGCTGCGCCAGGTCTCCATGGCGGAATAAATCCGGCCTGATCGAGGCGTTGGATCGCTTCCTCGGTCGCGAGGAAGCAAGAGCGGCTCTCGCCACTCCTCTCTTGACCCGGCTCTCGCTACCATCTCCCACTTCATCCAGCCTTCGCCCCCCCCGATTGCTTGCTTACCTCCGCGCAGGAGCTCCCATGCCCTCGACCACGACGTCCGCCAAGAAGAAGTCACGCCGTTCCGCCTCCCCCGACTCGCGCGCTGCCGCCCACGTCGAGGAGGGCGAGGTCGTGCGCCGGCAGGATCGCGAGCGGAAGGGCTCCGGGACGAAGGGCGAGGGGAAGAAGAAGGACAAGCCCAAGGCCCGCAAGAAGAAGCGGGTGTTCACGGCGAAGACCGCCGACCGTCACGAGCTCTACCAGCTCGCGGTGCAGTCGCCCGAAGAGGACGTGAAGTTCCTCACCCGCGTGTACAAGAAGGTCCGCAAGAAGAAGCCGCTCCACTTCCGCGAGGACTTCTGTGGCACCGCCCTCCTCGCGGCGACCTGGGTCAAGCGTGGGGCGAAGTACACCGCGGAGGGCTTCGACATCTGTCCCGACACGGTGGCCTGGGGCGTCGAGAACAACTTCGAACCCCTCGGCAAGAAGGCCGAGCGCGTCACGATCCACGTCAAGGACGTTCGCGAGCCCAGCTCGACGCCGCCCGACGTCCGCTGCGCCCAGAACTTCTCCTACTTCGTGTTCAAGGAGCGTCCTCAGCTCATCGACTACCTGCGCGCGGTGTACGAGGATCTGGCTGACGACGGCGCCTTCGTGATGGACATCTACGGCGGCCCCGAGTCGATGGAGGAGATGCTCGAGGAGCGCGAGATCGAGGAAGGCTTCACCTACGTCTGGGACCAGGACCGCTACTGGCCCGCCACCGGCGAGTACCGGACGTACATCCACTTCCAGTTCAAGGACGGGAGCAAGATCAAGCGCGCCTTCACCTACAACTGGCGGCTGTGGTCCCTGGTCGAGGTGCGCGACGCCTTGCTCGAGGTGGGCTTCCCTCGCGTGGACACGTACTGGGAAGGCACCGACGAGGACGGCGAGAGCGGCAACGGGATCTACCGCAAGTCGAAGCGCGGCGAGAACTGCCAGGCCTGGGTCACCTACCTCGTGGCCTACAAGTAGCCGCGGTCATCCGGTCCACGGCTCCGGCACGGCGCGGCCCAGCAGCTCGACGTACTTCTGCGCGGCACCGGTGTTGAAGACGACGACCTCCTCGTCGCGGTCCACCGTTCCCTCGCGGACCATCCGCTCGAGCGCGACCAGGCACGCGGCGGTCTCCGGGCAGAGGGCGATCCCCTCGAGGGCGGAAGCCCGGCGCATCCACGGCTCGATCTCGGCCTCGGGGGCCGCCACGGCGGTTCCGCCCGACTCCCGTACCGCGTCGAGGATCATGAAGTCGCCCACCGCCCGCGGCACGCGCAGCCCGCTCGCCACGGTCTCGGCGTCGGCCACCTCCTCCGCGAAGCGCTCCCCGGCGGCGAAGGCGTTGGCGATGGGCGAGCAGCCGTCGGACTGGCAGGAGACCATGCGCGGCCGCGCGTCGTCCTCGAGCCATCCCAGCTCGGCGAGCTCCGCAAACGCCTTCCACATGCCGATCAGGCCGGTGCCTCCGCCGGTGGGGTAGAGGATCACGTCGGGGAGCCTCCAGCCGAGCTGCTCGGCGAGCTCGAGCCCCATCGTCTTCTTGCCCTCGATCCGGTAGGGCTCCTTGAGGGTGCTCAGGTCGAACCAGCCCATGCGCTCCGCTCCCTCGCCCACCACCGCGGCGCAGTCCGTGATGAGGCCGTCGAGCACGAAGGTGCGGGCGCCGTAGAGCAAGGCCTCGACGCGGTTCACCTCGGGAGTGTCGGCGGGCATGAAGACCCACGCCTCGAGCCCGGCGCGCGCAGCGTAGGCGGCGAGCGCTCCTCCCGCGTTCCCCGCGGTGGGGATCGCGAGCCGCTTCACGCCGAGCTCCTTGGCCATGCTGACCGCCATGCAGAGCCCGCGGGCCTTGAAGGAGCCGGTCGGGAGCTGCGACTCGTCCTTGATCAGGAGGCGCGACAGGCCGAGCTCCTCGCCGAGCCGGGGGCACGGGAGCAAGGGGCTCATCCCTTCTCCGAGCGTGACGACGTTCTCGTCGCGCTCGACGGGGAGCAGCTCGCGATAACGCCAGAGGTTCGGCGCGCGGGTCGTGAGATCATCGCGCTTCACCGCGCGTCCCACGGCGTCGAGATCGTAGCGGACCCAGAGCGGGCGGCCCTCGTGCGTGGTTTGCAGCTCGCGATGGGGGAGGACGGTCCCGTCGATCGCCGCCTCGAGGTGGGTGACGTAGGAGGTGTTCATGACGGGACACGGTACCGCATTCCCCCCTGGCGCGGCGACCTCCCTCGCCCGCGGCACCTTGACCCCTCCGCGCATCGACCTAGGATCGATCGTCGGCAGGAAGGCAGGATCATGCACGCGCAGCTCACGGCGACCCTGATACTCGCGATCGCGCCGCTCGGGATTCTCACGGCGGCGGACGAAGCGGACGAAGCCGAGGAGGCGGCCGAGGCTCTCGTCGCCGCGGAAGAGCACATCGCGAAGGGCCGCTATCGCCGCGCGATCAGCGCCTACGAGAAGATCGCCCGGCGGTGGCCGAAGACGACCGCGGGTCGTGAGGCCGCGCGGAGGCTGGTGCCCAACGACCTCGTCGGATGGGCCGACATCCTGCGGCACGGACCCTCGGAGAACCGCGTGGACGTCGTCCTCACCGGCGACGGGTTCGAGCTCGACGAGCAGGACGACTTCGACGACCTTGCCGAGGACGCGGTGGAGCGCTTCGAGCAGAACCGGGTCTTCGAGGAGTACTTCTCCTACCTGAACTTCATCCGCGCGAATGCGGTCAGCGAGGAGAGCGGCGTGGACCAGCACGGCCGGGACTATTCGACCGCCTTCGGAGCGCGGATCTCGCCCGGGGCCGAGCAGTACCAGGTGACCGTGGATCGCACGAAGGTTCGCACGGCGCTGCGGCGGTTGCCGGACCAGGACGGGCTCGCCATCGTCCTCGTTCCCGGGGCGAGCCTGGGTACGGGGGGCGGCGGGATCGCCGCGGTGGCCGCACGCGAGTTCAAGACGATGATCCACGAGTGGGGTCACGCCTTCGCGAACCTCGGCGACGAGTACGCCACGCACACGGGCCTTCGCGGCGACATCGCCCACGCGGTCAACGTCAGCAACACGCCCGAACCGAGCCGCGTGCCCTGGGCCCACTGGCTCGAGGAGAAGGTGCCCGGCATCGGCGTGTACCAGGGCGCCGACGGTCGTGTGCGGGGCGCGTGGAAGCCGACCTCCGCGGGGTGCATGATGGGCGAGGGCGAGTTCTTCTGCCGGGTCTGCCGCGAGGCCCTCGTGCTCGCGGTCTACGACCTCGTCGATCCGATCGATTCGTGTCGCGTCGTCGAGCCGGAGGGCGATCCTGCGCGCCGCGTCCTCCTGGGCGAGGGGCCTTTCGAGCTCGAGGTCACGGTGATGCGCCCCGCGCGCCACAACCTCGAGGTGCGTTGGTGGATCTTCCTCGAGGAGACCGCACCTCCGACCGCGGCGAGCCCCGACCGGGAGCGCACCGTCCCCCGACGTGCTCGGGGCCCTCTGCTCCCGATCGAGGCCCGGCCCGTCGTGACGTCGAAGCACAACCGCCGGGGTGTCCACGTCTTCCGGGTCGATCCCCGGGACCTGGAGCCCGGGCCCCACCGCATCCTCTGCCGCGCCGTGGACACGACGAGGATGCGGGGCGACAAGTGGCCCTGGGTTCTGAAGGACGCGAACGGCCTGCTCGAGTCGGAGCGAAGCTGGCGGTTGCTCGTGGAGAAGGACGGCTGATCCGGACCGCCTCGGCGGTTATGGTGGCGCCATGCCCCCTCCGAGACCGTCCGCCGCGGTGGTCCTGACGCGCGGCGGCGGTCGGGATCTCGAGGCCTTCCTGGTGAGACGCTCCCCCGCCCTGCGCTTCCTCGGAGGGTACTGGGCCTTTCCCGGGGGAGTCGTGGATCGGATGGACCGGGGGGAGGACGGTGAGGAGGACGAGTTCACGGCTACGCGTTGCGCGATCCGGGAGCTCTTCGAGGAGACCGGCGTCCTGCCCGCCGCCCTCGCGCGGGTCATCGGTTCCGAGGAGCGCGAGGATCTGCGGGCGGAGCTCCTGCGGCAGGGATCCTTCGTGCCGCGCTGGTGCGAGGCGCTCGCCCGGACCCCGGAGGCGCTGGCGAGCGTGCGCTCCTTCTGTCGGCTGATCACGCCTCCGTTCTCGCGGCTGCGCTACGAGACGTGGTTCCACCACCTCGAGCTGCCCGCCGGTGAGGTGCCGCGCTTCTCCGAGGGCGAGCTGGTGGACGGTCGCTTCTGGTCTCCGGGGGAGGCCTTCGACGCGTGGATTGCGGGGGAGATCCCGGTGTCACCGCCCACGTTGTTGCAGCTCGGTCTGCACCGGGGCAGCGGGGTCGAGGAGTGGCTCGCGGCTTGCGCCCGGGAGTGCGGGAGAATCGTGGCGGGCCGGCTCGAGGTGGCGCGGCAGTCGCCGGGGATCACGGTCCTGCCGTTGCTCACGGACACGCAGCCTCCGGCCCTCTCGACGAGCTGCTATCTCGTGGGCCAGGAGCGCGTGTGGATCGTCGATCCCGCTCCCGTGGACGAGGGAGAGCGTGTGCGGCTGTTCGAGATCACCGACGAGTGGCGTGACGAGGGGCGTCGCTTCGAAGGGATCCTGCTCACGCACCACCACCCCGACCACATCGGCGCGGTGGAGGTCGTGGCTCATCGCTACGGCCTCCCGGTCCACGCGCACCCCTGGACGCTCGAGCACCTGCCCTTCCGTCCCGACGAGGCGAGACCCCTGGACGAGGGGGACGAGATCGACCTCGGAGTCGCGCCCGACGGCTCGCCCGACTGGAAGCTGCGGGTGTTGCACACGCCGGGACATGCCCCCGGGCATCTCGTCTTCCTCGATAGCCGCTACGGCGCGGCCGTCGTCGGCGACATGCTCTCGACTGCCTCCACGATCGTCATCGATCCGCCCGAGGGTCACATGGCGACCTACCTCGCCAGCCTGGAGCGTCTCCTGCGCGAGGGGATCGGCAGCGTGCACCCGGCCCACGGCATTCAGCACCTCGACGGCCCGGGCCTCGTCCGCCACTACCTCGCGCACCGTCTCGAGCGTGAGGAGGGGCTGCTCGCCTCCCTCGGACCGGAGCCGACGGCCCCCGACGACCTGCTGGCGCACGCCTACGGCGACACGCCCGAGGAGCTCCTGTTCCTCGCGCGCCGTTCGCTCCTCGCGGGGTTGATCAAGCTGGAGGAGGAAGGGCGTGCGGAGCAGGGGCCCGGAGGCTGGGCGCGGCTCGATCGGGAGTAGGCGGAGGGAGGGGCGTCGGCCTGCGCGGAGGGGCCTCTGTCGCCCATCCCAAACCCCCACCCACCCCAGGGGAGACAGCCCAAGGATCGCCCCGACCGCCGTCCGGTTGCGCTCCTCGCCGCGAAAGATCCTCCCCTCCGCCGAACTCCCGTGCCTCCTCGCGATCCGCGCCTCCCCACGCGCACCGCGCTCCCGCGCGAAACCCGAGTCCCCCGACCGAGGTCAGTAACCCAGGGCGTCCAGCCGATACCGCACGGAGCCCCCCACGTCACCCCCCGCCACGCTGCGGGGGACGAGGTACTCGCGGCGCCGCTCCCACCGCTCGCTCAACCAGCCGGGAAGCCCGTCGGGCACGGGGTGGTCCTCGAAGGGGTCGAGGTCGATCCGGTAGCGCAGCTCGCCCCGGGCCGTCGACACGATCTTCCACCGCGCGGTACGCAGGGAGAGCAGCGGAAACTCGCCGACGTGGTGCTGGCTCCACGCGGCGGCCGGCCACTTCCCTTCTTCGCGAAGCGGAGGCAGCAGCGACACGCCATCCAGCCCCCTCGGCGCGGGAATCCCCGCGAGCTCGAGCACGGTGGGCATCAGGTCGATCCCCCGCACGAGCTCCTCGACGACGCGACCCGCCTCGAGCCGGCCCGGCGCCCGCAGGACGAACGGAACCCGCAGGAGGTCGTCGTGCAACCGTCGGCCGTGGTGAACGCGGCCGCGATCGACGTCGAAACCCTCGCCGTGATCGGAGGTGAGGACGGTCACCAGCCCGTCGCGCGCGGTCTCCGCCTCGACCTCCGCCAGGAGCTCGCCGATCTCGCGGTCGACGAACGCCACCCGACCGCGATAGACGGTGTGGAGCCAGTCGATCTCCTCCTGCGAGAACCCCTGGAGCTCGTCCGGGTGAATGGTGAGGCGATTGCCCACGTCCCCCGGCGGCTCCACGTCGCCCGCCAGGAGCGGATCGTCGGGCTCCGGCTGATAGATGTGGTAGTCGTGCACCTGGTAGGTGTGCACGAGCAGGAAGAAGGGCCTCGACCGGTCCCGCGAAGCGATCCAATCGCGCACGCGCCCGCGGAGAGAAGACATGCCGCCGTACTCGTCGACGCGACGGAGGACGAAGCGCAGGGGCACGTAGCGGTTCTTGACCAGGCGCCAGGCGAGGGGCACATAGACGCGGAAGGGAAGGACGCGCTCCTCGGCCTCGTGATCGAAGACCTCGAAACCCTGATCGAGCCCGAAGCCCGGCGAGAGGAACGCCCCGCCGGTGAAGGCCGCGGTCTCGTAACCCGCCTCGTGGAAGACCTCGGCGAGGGTGGTGGCGCCGGGAGGAAGAGGACGGCGCCGCGTGACCGCGCCGTGGCGGGCGGGGTGGAGCGACGTCAACATCGAGGAGACGGAGGGCAGGGTCCACGACGAGGCCGCGATCGCCTGATCGAAGCGGACACCCTCGCGCGCGACCCGCGCGAAGGTGCTCTCGGTCACCCCCTCCGGGGCGTCGAACGCGTGATCGTTCCGCAGGGCGTCGACGATCACGAGGAGCACGTCGGGGGCGTCCTCCGGAGCCCGCGCGTCGGTCGGCGCCGGCTCGTGGCGGAGGCGCGGGTCGCGGTCGAGCAGGGTCGTCGGCAGGGACAGGAGGACGACCGCCAGCGCAAGGGCGAGGAGCTCGGCCCGCTTACCGATCCCCGGGAGGAAGCACCACAGGAGCGCCACCGCGAAGGGCAGAACGCTCGCCACGCAGAACATCAGGGGCTCGCGATGAAACACCCACCACAGAAGAGAGGTGCCCGGGATCGAGGCGATCACGAGGGCGGGCCACGTCCACCCCGATCCCCGCTCGAGCGCGAAGCGCAGAGTGACCAGGGCCGCGGTCACCAGGATCAGCGCGAGCAGGGCGACGACGATCACCGCGAGCCAGCCGCCCGCGATCAGGGGATCGACGTCCTTCGAGAGGATCGAGGCGTCGCAGAGCACGGCGCCCACGAGGACGACGAGGCCGAGGGCGACCCCCCGTCTCCGCAACAGCGCCCCGACGCCCCCCGCCACGAGCCCGCCGAGCAGGCCCGCGCCGAGAACGACCAGTACGATCCCCGGGGGAGTCCGCGTGACTCCCGCCGCCAGCCAGTCGCTCACCCCGAAGACGAGCCCCGCGACGAGCCCTTCCCCCAGGTAGCGCACCCGACCGCGCTCGGAGGTCCCATCCGTCCGAGCCCTGTCCGTTCGATGTTCGTCCGGCACCACCCGTATCCTCGGCGGGAGCGACGCCCCGCGCAACCGCGTTCCCCGATCGAGGACGTGGGACTAGAGCTTCGCCCCGCAGACGCGGCAGTAGGCCGCATCCACGTCGTGCCCCTCCGCGCTGCACTGGGGGCAGGCCTGGCCCGAGACGTCCTTCGTCGCGACGAGCTCGGCGGTGACGATGCCGGTGGGGACCGCGATGATGCCGTAGCCGAGCACCATGATCACCGCGGAAATCGCCTGCCCGAGATCGGTCTGGGGCGAGATGTCGCCGTAGCCGACGGTGGTCAGCGTGACGATGGCCCAGTACATGCCGCGGGGGATGCTGGAGAACCCGTTGTCCGGCCCCTCGATGATGAACATGAGCGAGCCGAAGATCACCACGAGGGTGAAGACCGTGAAGAGGAAGACGGCGATCTTGCGCCGGCTCGCGCGCAGGGCGCGCATCAGGGCCTCGGCTTCCGTGACGTAGGCCGCGAGCTTCAGGATCCGGAAGATTCGCAGGATCCGGATCGTGCGGACGACGAGCGTTACCTGGGCGCCGGGGACCAGCGCGCTCACGTAGGCGGGCAGGAAGGCGACGAGATCGACGATCCCGAAGAAGCTCTTCGCGTAGCGGCTCGGCCGGCCGACGCACGAGAGGCGCAGGACGTACTCGAGGGTGAACAGAACCGTGAAGACCCACTCCGCAGCGCGCAGGGTGGTTCCCCACCGCTCCCTGATGTCTTCCACGCTCTCGAGTGCGATGACCGTGAGGCTCAGGAAGATCGCCGCGATCAGGGCGACGTCGAAGGCCTTCCCCGCGGGCGTGTCCGACTCGAAGATGATCTCGTGTCCGCGAGCGCGCCAGCCGGTCAGCTCTCTCTGCTCCTCCTCGCCCATGGACACCAGGGTACGGATCGGCCCGGCGATTCCAACGGGGCGCTTCGCTAGGATGGGCCCATGGGAAAGGTGCACTACGAGCGGATGCGGGTGGAGCGGACGGCGCGCTACGGCCTGCTCGGGAGCCCCGGGGGGGACGTGCGGGAGGTCTGGTTCGCGCTCCACGGCTACGGGCACTCCGCGGAGGTCTTCCTGGGCGCCTTCGAGCCGATCCGCTCGTCGCGCCGGCTCTTCGTGGCCCCCGAGGGGCTCTCGCGCTTCTACCTGCAGGGCTCGCGGGGGGACGTGGGGGCTTCGTGGATGACGAAGGTCGAGCGCGAGGGCGAGATCGCGGACCAGCTCGCCTGGCTCGACGCCCTGCACGCGCGGATCTTCGGCGAGCTCTCGCGCGAGGCCGTTTCCGTCCACGTCTTCGGCTTCTCCCAGGGCGCGGCCGCCGCCTGCCGGTGGATCGCGAGCGGTGCGGTGCGCCCCGACCGGGTGACGCTCTGGGCGGGGAGCGCGCCCCCGGACCTCGACCTCGACGCGTTCCGGGCGAAGCTCCCGCCCGCGGGCTTCACCCTGGTCCTCGGCCGGCGCGATCCCTTCCTCCGCTCCGGCCGCGCCGAGGCGGAGATCGCCCGCCTCGAGGACGCGAACCTCCCCCTCGAGCTCGTCCGCCACGACGGCGGCCACCGCATCGACGAAGACCTGCTCGTGGAGCTCCTCGGCGAGAATCCCTAGCCTCTTCTCCCGTGTCGTACACAGGCCGACCGCGATCCGGTAGGCTCATCGATCGAGGGAGAGGGTTCGAGGAGCATGAGGGAGCTCGCACAACGACGAGGCGCCTCCTCGCGCCGCTTCCGGCGACGCCGCGATCGCCGACGGACTGCGTTCGTGCGGTTCGTCAGCTACCTGCTCGCGATTCCCTTTCTCTGGGCGTGCCTGGCCCTCTACGTTCGGCTGATCCAAGCACCGTTCCTCCTCCTGCTCGTCCTCCTGGCCTTCGTCGGGCTGACGATTCTCTTCGATCGCCGCCGCGAGAATCGCCACGACCCGTGGTCCCTCGCGGCCGCGGCCTTCACGTTGAGCGGAGGCCTGACGGGGGTCTTCGCTCTGCGGACGCTCAGTCGAGAGGGGGGGAATCCGAGCGAGGATCCGTTCTGGTTCGACGTCTCCTTCGTTCTCCTCCTTGCCGGCTTTCTGCTCGCCCTCGTCGCTCTCGTGAGCCTGCACTTCCGACCCCGTCGCCGGGGAGCGATTCTCGCCTTCTGCTGCCTCGTTCAGGGGGTCTATGCCGCCGCCCTGCCCTTCGCCCATCTGTATGGTCCCACCTACGTCGAGAACTTCTACTACGTGCCTCCGGTCGAGCTCGCCTCGCCGGCGCACGCCTGGACGGCCGAGTGGGTTCCCGATCCGAAGGAATGGGAGCTCCGGATGTACGACGGCGGAGACATCTACCTGGTGCCTCCCCCTAGGACGGGAAGGATCCAGATGAGGCGGCCTTCCCGATGGCATGCGCCCTCGAGCGTGTTCCACCTGGATTGGGTCGCGCGGTCGGGGTGGCACCGATGGGATTGGACTCCGGGCGAGGAATCGCACGCTACCCCTTGGGGAATCGCCTTGTTCGTCGAACCCGGCGTCCCCTGGCGTTGGGTGGAATCCGAGCTCGAGCCGTTGATCTGCGGACGAGGGGGCGAGGAGTGGCCGTACTCCTGGGGGCTGGATCTGCTCGTCGAGGGAGACGATGGCAAGACCCGGCGCAGCCTGCCCGTGCGCCTCGTACCCCCGCGGGATCTGCGGGCGGAGAACGGGGCGGGGGCCGTCGCCTGCCTCGTGATCGCCCCGGGGGACGATCCAGACGCGGCGCCGTTCCTGTACGGCCTCGATGATCTGCTCGAGCCGGATCCCGAGGTGATCGCCGCCCTGGTGCGAGAGCACTGGGAGCTCGGGGGGATCCTCGTCCTCGACCTCCATCCCGAGCTGCCGTGGGCCGACGTGGTGGATTTCCTCGATCGGGCCTGGAAGGACACTCCCTCCGAGGATCGCGTGTGCCGGGTGGCGCTGGTGAATCGTTGAGCCCGCGGCTCGACGCGGGGAGGAGCGCTCGATCGAGCCGTGCGTTCTTTCAACGGATCCGCATGGAATGGTGGTGGCGAATGGGTGGCTGCGCCGCCGCCCGGATTTCGTCCCCGCCCCGTCGATCGGTATCCTGTGGCGCAGGTATCACCGTCGTTTCCTTCGGCGACGAGCGCCGCCCCGCCCCTCAGCCCTCCTTCCTCCGATGAGCAAGAGCAAGTACAAGCCGACGACCCGACTCGTCCACGGTCCCTCGCACTCGGCGAAGTGGGACTTCAGCCACCACGTGACTCCGCCGCTGTCCTCGTCGACCACGTACCGGCTCGATTCGGCGAAGCGCGGGGCGCGGGGATTCAGCGAGTTCGGCCAGCACGTGACCGACATCGGGGAGGCCCCGGTCTACATCTACGACCGGCTCGACGAGCCCACGCGCTCGATCCTGGAGGGCGAGCTGGCCGACGTGGAAGGGGGAGAGTGCTGCCTGACCTTCGCCTCGGGGATGGCCGCGATCTCGGCCTCGATGGGCTCCGTGCTCGTGCCCGGCGACGAGGTGATCGCCCACCCGATCGTCTACGGCTGCACGCACTCCCTGTTCACGAACTGGTACCCGAACATGGGCTACCACGTGGCGCGGATCGACATGAACGACCGCGACGCCCTGCGCGAGCACATCTCCGACCGCACGCGGGTCCTCTACTTCGAGACGCCGGTGAATCCGACCCTCGACATCATCGACATCGCCGCGGTGCGGGAGCTCGCGGACGACGTCAACCGGGAGCGCTCGCCCGATCGCCAGCTCATGATCCTGGTCGACAACACCTTCGCCACGCCCTTCGCCCAGCGTCCGCTCGAATTCGGCGCGGACATCGTGCTCCACAGCCTCACGAAGAACCTCGGCGGCTTCGGTACCGAGATCGGGGGCGCGCTCATCTGTCCCGAGGAGCTGCTCATGAAGCTGCTCCTGTACCGCAAGGACTTCGGGGGAATCCTCTCCGCGAAGTCGGCCTGGGCGATCATGGTCTACGGGCTTCCCACCCTCGCCCTGCGCCTGAAACGCCAACAGTACACCGCGGACAAGCTGGCGCGGTGGCTCGAGGATCACCCGACCGTCACGCGCGTGAGCTACCCCGGCCTCGAGAGCTATCCCAAGCGCGAGCTCGCCCGGAAGCAGCTCTGTGACTTCGACGGGGACTTCGCGCCGGGGAACATGATCTACTTCGAGTGCGATCCCGAGAGGGTGCACGCCGAGGAGTTCGTTGACACGATCGCCCACGACGCCTATTCCCTGACCCTCGCCGTAAGCCTCGGGCACACGAAGACCCTGATCGAGATGCCCACGAGCATGACCCACTCCTCCTACGGCGGGGAAGGGCCCGCCGCGGTCCGCATCTCCGTCGGCCTCGAGAGCCCCGGCGACATCATCGGGGACATCGAGGCGGCGATCGACAAGGTGTCGCGTAGCTAGTAAGCGAGCTGGAGCCGGAGCATCAGGATGTCCGCCGCTCCTCCCGACTCCAGGTCCGCGCGGATGTAGTTCGCCATCATCCGGACGTTGCGGGAGAGGTACCAGTTCACCCCCAGGGTCAGGTCGGTCAGCTCTCCCCCCGCGATGGGGCCGTCGTCCAGGTCGATGGCCGACAGGCGAGCGGCCAGCTCCCACGCGCCGGCGCCCCGACCGCGGCCGATGGCGGGGCTCTCGACGTCGATCGGACCGAACCCGCCCTGGTGCGGACGATACGCGCGGTGCTCTCCGGTGAGGAACCAGCTCGCGGTGACGAACCAGGAGGAGAAGTCGAGCTCCGATCCGGTGTCCGGATCGACCCGCGCGCCGAAGTACTCGGCCTGCAACGAGGCGGGGCCGAGGACCGTCGCCGCCTCCAGCCCCACGACGGTGGCGGAATCGGCGGGGATGTCTCCCGTGGCCACGAGGTCGGGGGCGAGGTGCGACTCCGGTCGGGAACCGTAGCCGATGACCCCCTCGTTCGCGCCCCGGACGCTGAGGGAAGCGCCGAGGTGGAGCGCGCTCGCGCCGCCGTCCTCGAACCACGGCGCGCCGGTGACGCGGGCGGTTCCCGTGAGCTCGGCCTCGCCCATGGAGAGGGCGCCGATCTCGTCGTCCATCTGCCGGAAGATCCCGGCGGCCCACGTCATGCGGTTCGCGAGCTCGGTGCCGTGGATCATCACGCCGAGCCCCCGCGCCGGCGCGAGCCCGGCGGTCAGGGAGCGCTCCATGAAGGTGATGTACTTGGCGCTCGTGTTCTGCTCGAGCCCCATGGGCTCCCGGAAGTAGCCCACGCGGACATTCTGGATCCCGGGGACGTCCAGGAAGTCGATGAAGTTGTTCTTGAGCGTCGGCCCCGGGTCGTCCGCGAACTCCCACATGGTCTCGAACTCGAGGTCGTCGTACAGCCGCCCCGACAAGGCCAAGCGCGTCCGGCGGAGCTCGGCGGAGTCCTCGAAGGGGCCGATCGGGGCCCCGCCGACCA
>CAYRXS010000110.1:0-20723 GCA_964428225.1 uncultured Planctomycetaceae bacterium | reverse complement strand
GGTATTCGCGCGGGAGCGGGCTCCCGACTCTCGGCCCAACCTCGCAGGCTCGGGCGCAGGACGAGGGACGCGCCCGCCGCGCCCAGGAGACCTCTTCGATCGATCCGGGGGCCGTTCATGGTGTCCCTCCTCTCACTTCCGTGAGCGAGTCTTCTTCGTCGCGCGTTTCTTCCGGGGCCGATACCGTCCGATCCGCAGGATCCGGCCGAGGTTCGCCTTGTCGTCGACGCGGGGAACGATCCGGGGCTCGGCGCTCGAGATCAGGGTCGTGACCCCCGGACCGTGTCCCGCGAGCAGGCAGTCGGAGTGGATGACGATCCCGATCGTCACCGCCCCGCGCCGCCAGCTGCGCCCGAAGGTGTTGTCGTGGTCCGAGATCGCCACGAAGTCTCCGAAGCGGAGCTTGTCGAGCCCCAGCTTCGCGATCTCCTCACGGTCCGTGGTCATGATGTCGTAGTCGCCGGTCCCCATCGACATCGAGCCGGTCCCGGATCCCATCAGGTGGCCGGGCACGACCGCGGCGACGGGCACCTCGATCTTCCCCCCGCGCAGCTCCTTGATCTTCATCTTCTTCAGCAGCCCGGGATCGAGGCTGTAGACGCGGACGTCGGGGTGGTCGAGCAGCTCGAGCCCCTGCCCCCACGCCTTGACGAGGAACTTGTCGTCCAGGTTGAGCTTGGCGAGCACGGCCTCGTCGAAGTCGATCATCACGTGCTCGGCGCCGCCGTGGTGCCCGGTGACGACGCCCTTCTTCCCCTTCGCGTCGCCGGTGACCACGACCGCCTCGTTCCCGACGCAGGAGTAGAAGTGGTAGGACAGGTTGGGAGGGTCGTATCGTTTCTCCGCGTCGACCAGCGTCGAGACTCCGGGCTCGATGTGGTCCCCGGCCCAGCCGAAGGCGGGATCCCCCACCGCGACGTTGTAGCTGATCCCCCCGATGCTCGGCAGGAGGAAGGGCCTTCCCTCGGCGTCCGTCTCGTGGCGCTTGAATCCCATCGGGTAGGAGACCTTCCCCTGGACGGACAGCTTCACGACCTTCTTCTCGTTCGTCTTCAGCACGGCGCGCTCCTCGGGTAGTCGGTGGACACGATCGATGCGGGGTGGCCATTCTCCGCCGGGGGGCCCGGAGGTCAACGAACAGCCGGAGCCGACGCCTCCGCCCTCGTCACGCCTTCGGGACGGCGCGATGCGGGGCCTGGAGCGTCGCGTAGGCGCACAGCCCCACGACGAGCAGGATCCCCACGAGCAGCCCGTGGCTCTCGAGGAAGCGCGAGTAGGCCGGGGACGAGTCCGGGAAGCGCTCCTCGAAGCGCAGCAACGATGCGCAGGGGAGCAGCCGGTGGGATCGCAGCTCTCCCCTCGGCAGGCGGGCCTCCCCGCGCAGGTACGTGCGCAGCTCCTCGATGTCGATCTCCTCCGGTACGCCGTGGCGCTCGAGGAGCGCGAGGCCGTGCCAGGTGCCGCTGCGGTCGGCTCCGTGCTCGTCGCGCATCTGCCGCACACGCGCGAAGCCGCCGCTGGGAGTACTACGCTCTTCCAGGAACGGCACCCACAGCTCGACCAGGAGCTCGCGTTCCCGCTCGTCCAGTCGCTCGAGCTCCGCTGACCCGCCCAGGAGCTCGACCCAGCGACGGACGACGGCCAGCTCGTCGAGCGCCCCCGGCTCGTCCGCGACCTCGTGCCACCGCTCCACGGCCTGGCGGAGGGCGAGGGCGCGGAGGTCGTCCTCGAGGCGGTCCAGGTGGATCAGCGCGCGGATCCAGGGGAGGAGCAGGAGCGGGGCCGTCCCGCGGTCCGCCAGGAAGAGGGTCCTCTCGGCCCTGCTCGAGGTCGCCAGCCGCTCGGCCAGTCCCTCGTCGAGCAGTCCGGCGTGGATCGCGCTGGAGAGCATGTAGCGGTTGACGCTCTTCCCTCCCCGGCTCTCGGCCTCGAGTCCGACCCAGAGGGACGCTCGCGCCCTCGAGAGGTCGAGCTCGTCCTCGCCCGTGGTGCGGAGCCAGGCCGCGAGCTGGGCGAACTCCTTCCAGCGGGCGATCCTCTCCGTCGATTCGTCGAAGGCCTCGACGACCTCCACGAGCTCCTCGCGCGGCACGCCGACCCGCGACTGGTTGCTGAAGAGGTAGAAGGGAATCGAGATGGGCCAGACGGCGATCAGCGCGATCAGGAGCACGATCCGGCGGGGCCCCAGTCCGGGAATGCGCGGTGGCAGCGCCAGGTAGCCGCACAGCCCCGCGCCCAGGATGCCCGCTCCCATGGCCGCGAGCGCCGAGCGAACGGCGGTGGGAGAGACCTGCTCGACCAGGGAGATCCCCCAGACCATCATGACCAGGACCTGCGCGCTCTGGGCTCCGACCACTCCGCGATGCGCCAGGCCCGCGCGCGAGAGGCGCTGCACGATCACGACCAGGGCGAGCATCGAGAGGATCAGCACCACCGCCAGACCGAACGGACCG
This sequence comes from uncultured Planctomycetaceae bacterium, assembly GCA_964428225.1. Taxonomy (GTDB): domain Bacteria; phylum Planctomycetota; class UBA1135; order UBA1135; genus JBFMCU01. The sequence goes on along the minus strand of CAYRXS010000110.1, from coordinate 18,270 downwards.
CGCAGCACGCCGACGAGGATGAGCGGGGCCAGGCCGAGGAAGACGACCTGGGGATTGGCGCTCCACCACCCGATCGTCTCCGCGAGGGTGCGGCGATCCACCGGCTTCCCGGACGAGGCGGCCGGTTTGCGCAGGGCGCGCAAGCAGACGAAAGCGGTGATCAGCGCCATGGTCACGAGGAGGGCGGGCGAGGCGAGCAGGGGCCAGAGGGCCTTGAACCCCGCCTTCTTCCCGGCCATGAGCGCCGTCGCGGGCAGGAAGCCCGGGGGCAGGATCGCCGCGGCCCGGCGCAGGAAGGGGCCTTCCCGCATCTCGAGAGGCTCCGGCGCGCCGGCTTCCTCCCCCGCCGCCTCGCGCTCGGCGATCCGGCGGCGCACCGCCTCGCGGAAGGCGTCGGGCTCGGGCCGCTCCGGGGCGAGGGCGCGCTCGAGCTCGCGTTCTTCGATCGTTTCCTGGGCGTTCATCGCTGGCTCCTTTCGGTCATGGCCCGCCCGAGTCTCCGCCGCGCCCGGCCGAGCCGCCCCTCGACGGCCTTCTCGGTGACCCCCAGCAGGGCCGCCACCGTCCGCACCGGGTTCCCCTCCAGATAGAACATTGAGATCACGAGCCGCTCCGGCTCCGGCAACCGCGCCACCTCCGTACGCAGATCCTCGAGGCGGGGATCCTCCTCCCGTGGCTCCGTGGCGGGCTCGGCGAGCTCGACGCGCGCCCCGCGCTCGGCCTGCTCGCGGCTCCAGCCCCGGTAGAGGTTGCGCGCGATGCCCCGCAGCCAGGGCCCCACGGCCCCGGGATCGTCGAAGTCACCCTCGAACCGGCCGCGCGAGACGTAGAGCTCGGCGAACGCGTCCTGGGCCAGCTCGCGCGCCGCCCCCCAGGGAGCACCCCAGCCCGCGAAGAGCCCCACCAGGGGCCCCCGCCATCGGTCGATCAACCGGTCCAGGTCGAGCTCGGGTGCCATCCCCCCCCATTGTGAGCGGGACGACGAATCCCTCACCCGATCGGGATCTTTTTTGCGCGAGATCTGCGATCGTCCGTGGGGCGCCGACTCTATCCGGGAAGGGCGAGCGGCAGATCGAATCGCTCGGCGAGGAACCGGGCCGTGGAGACGATGCTCTGGACCGACCTCGGCTCGCACAGGTTCGGCGGGTTGTCGTCGGCGAAGCCCTCCGGCCGGATCTCGCGGCAGACGAGAGAGCCCAGCTCGCCCTCGAGCCGCTCCGACAGGTCGAAGCAGTGCCTGCCCAGCGTCTCCGTGTCCATCTCCCGGCCGGCGCCGAGGATGCCGACGAACATCACCGCCCCTTGCACCAGGCCGCACTGGGCGCCGTAGTTGCCGCCCCCGCCGAACATCCCGGACGACGCGTCGAAGGTCTGCGGAGAGACCTCCACTGCGAAGACCTCCCCCAAGATCTTCAGCGTCGCGTGCACGCAGCTGAGATCATCGTCGTGGTACATGGCCTCGACGCGGGCCGCGACCAGCTCCTCGAGGGTCATGGGAGCCGCCCCCTCCCGGCGGATGGCGATCGACGAGCCCGGCTCACTTCGTCTTTCCGATGCAGTAGAGGTGGCTCGCGCCGCGCAGGTAGAGCTCGTCACCCGCGAAGGCGATGCTCGCGTCGAACGCGTCGTCGAGGACGTTCGTGGCGACCTGCTCGAAGTCGGGGCCGGCGGTGATCACCGCGGTCGATCCCTCGCGGCTCGTCACGTAGACGTGGCCGTTCGCGGCCGCGAGCGAGGCGTAGACGGTGCGCACGCCCTCGATGCGCTCCCCTTCGTAGAGAGGCCCCCCCGACTCGGCGTCCAGGCAGGACAGCACTCCGGAGTTGACGCGGAGGAAGTAGACGAGGCCGTCGTGGAGCAGGCCCGAGGGCACGTAGGAGGTGCTCTGGCCATGCGACCACACGACGCTCTCGGTGTCGGCGAGATCCCCCTTGGCTCCCTCGAGACGGATGGCCTGGAGGGCCGCGCCGCGGAAGCCGCTCATCAGGTAGACGATCCCGTCGGCGTAGAGCGGGGTGGGGATGCAGTTGCCGGTCATCCCGGAGACGGTCCAGATCGTCTTCCCGTTCTCCAGATCGTAGGCGCACGACTCGATCGTGCCCGGGATGATCACCTGCGCGCGATCGCCGACCGGGACGACGGTCGGCGTGGCCCAGTTCGTTTTCTCCCGCCGATCGGTCCGCCAGCGCTCCTCGCCGGTCTTCTTGTCCAGGGCCGTGACGAAGGAATCGCCCTCGTGATCCCAGATGACCACGAGCGTGTCGCCGGACAGCGCGGGAGAGCTCCCCTCGCCCCAGGAGTTGCGGGTGCGCATCCGGCCGAAGTCCTTCGACCAGACGATCTTCCCGTCCATGTCCAGGCAGTGCAGGCCGCGCGAGCCGAAGTGGGCGTAGACGTGCTCGCCGTCGGTGAGGGGCGAGTTCGCGATTTGGCTGGCCGTCGAGTGGAGGCTCTCGTGGGGAACGGACTCGTTGACGGTCGTGCTCCACACGGTCTCGCCGCTCTTGCGGTCGAGGCAGAGCACCGCGAACTCGTGGACCTTCGTCGGCGCGGAGCGAGTCCTTCGCCCCCCGCGTCCGCCGCGCCCGCCGCGGGGCGGCTCGTCGTCGGGGGTCTCCTCCTCGGCGACCTCTCCCTCCTCGTCGGTCTCGATGGCGGTCGTGACGTAGATCCGGTCCTCCCAGATCACCGGGGAGGACTGACCGAATCCGGGAACCGGTACCTTCCAGCGGACGTTCTTCTCCTCGCTCCACTCGACGGGCGGCTTCCCCGCGGGCGCGACGCCGTTGCCGGTCGGCCCGCGCCATGAGCTCCACCACTCGCCCGCCTCCGCGCCGATCGCGGGTTCGGGCCCTTCGGAGACCGGCGGCGCCGCCCCGATCATGGCGGCCAGGAGGAGGAGACAGAACGAGAGGGCGCAGAGCTTCTTCATGATTCGTCGGAGATGGGGACGGGGCGAAACGGCGGCCGATGCTAGCGGCGCGCTCGCGATCATGGAACCACGATGATCTCGACGGGATTCGACGCAAAGTCGAAAGGAAGCGTCGTCGCGTAAGCAAAGTGCATGACCGTCCCCACGAGCCCGGGAATGGGCGGCGCGTTCAACCAGGCGGTCGCCTCTCCCTGCGCATCGAGCAGGCCCTGGAAGTCGGTGAAGACCGCGGTATTCACCCAGGCGAGCACCAGATCCGTGAACCAGTCCTGGTTGATGGGGATGGTCGCCAGCCCTCCGGGCAGGACCGTGCCGGGGTCCGTGCCGCTCATCCCCCCCACCAGGAGATAGGGCCGGTGCGCATGTCCCACGCCCGCGGTCAGGGTGAATTCGATCGTCCCGCCCCCGGAGGGCAATGTGTTCTGGTCGACGCGCAGGGTCCTGGGATCGCCGTCGATGCGGAAGTCGGCGGGCGAGGTCGCGGTGGTCGATGCGGAGGAGGTGGTCACGATCACCCGGATCCGGCAGGTGTCCGAGCCGAGAGAGCTCACCTGCCACTCGTAGCGGCCGTTGTCGGGCAGGCCCGTGGCGATGCTCGTCCACGGCCCGCCGTCCCCGTCGAGCGAGAGCTGGATCTCCACGCTCGCCGGCCCCTGCGCGGAGGGCACCGCGGCGAGCCACCGGACGTCGCGGATCGAGCCGCTGCGGTAGGTCTCGCCACCGCGGGGGAGCGTCACCCGGGCCTCGAGCGCGGTCGGGGCGAGCCACGGGGAGTAGACGCGGAGCTGGTTGCGGTAGAAGGGGAACCCGCTCTTCGTGGCCAGGACCGCGATGTCCTCGCGGCCGTCGTGGTCGACGTCTCCGTCCACGCGCAGCGCCGAGCTCTCCCCCGGCGAGGGCATGGTCCACGTCGCATCGGCGGTCCAGCTCGTACCGCCGTCGCCGAGGTACACCGTCCCCGTCGGATCCCGGTAGGCGACGACGTCCTCGTACCCGTCTCCGTCCAGGTCCCCGAGCTGCGTCAGGTACCAGGTGCCCGAGGTCGGCAGGCCGCTCGAGGCGTCGGACCAGCTCGACGTGACGCGATCGAACCGGTAGCACCGAACGCCCGAGGACCCGTACGCGAAGACCAGATCCCGATCTCCGTCGTGGTCCACGTCTCCGGTGTGGATCCCCCGGATCGTTCCCGCGGGAAGGCCGGCGGTGGCGAGGGCGAAGCCGAACGCGCCGTCTCCCAGGTACACGTTCGTTCCCGCGCGGGTCGACACGATGTCGAGGTGGCCGTCCGCGTTCACGTCGCACGCCTCCAGCGTGTACCCCACCGAGCCCCCGGTCGCGGACCACGCCGGGCTCCACGTCCCGTCTCCGTGGTTCGCGTAGACGCGCAGGCCGTTGCTCCCCCCGAAGGACTGGGAGACCACGTCGAGCAGACCGTCGCCGTCGAAGTCCGCGAGAGCCGTGGCGAACATGCCCCAGGTCTCCCCGCCGGTGGCGAGCCCCGAGTCCCAGGGCGTCCAGCTCGCGCCGGTTCCGTCGCCGAGCGCCGCGCCGAGGACCCTGTCCCCCAGGCCACCGCCGCCGTAGTCGTGGTGAGCTCCCCAGGCCAGGTCCACGAGGCCGTCCCGGTTCAGGTCTCCCGCGGCGCACCCGCCGTACCCGAAGTTGCCGTACTGGTGCACGGTCCAGGTTCCCGCGCCGTCGCCGAGCCAGACCATGATCCCGTGCTCTCCGCTGTTGAAGTAGGGAGAGCCGTGGTCCCCCACGGACACGATGTCGAGGTGGCCGTCCCCGTCGAAGTCGGCGAGCTCGAGCTCGGTGTTTCCCTCCTCCTTCTCCGGAACCGCCAGACCGGTGGAGCGCGAGACGAGGGTCAGGCTGCGATCCGATCCGCCGCCGCCCGCGGCCCGCGCGGTCTCGAGCCCGAGGGTTCCGAGGAGGAGCGCCAGTCCCGCGGTCGCGGCCCATCGCGGGAATGCACGCTCGGCGCGGGTCGAGTCGTCGTTCATGGTGGCGTGCTCCCTCCCGGAAGGCCGGCGGCATCTCAGTGTAGCAGGGATCGGCGCGCCGGCTCGCATTGACCGATCTCGGCCCTTGCGCTAGCCTGGATCCTCGCGAGAACGACGATGAAGAGAGGGAATCCGACCGGCCACCACGACGAACCGCGGGCTCGCCTGATCCGCTACCTCGGCCGGTTCAGCGGCCTCTAGAGCCGAACGATCGGACGTTCGAGGCGGCCGCCACGAGGTCGACGGGTGACGAGAGGTCACCGGCCCGGGCGGCGAATGATCGACGGTTCGGATTGGAGACGGAGGTAGCGATGAAGGTCGTGGTGCTGGGTGCGGGACTGGTCGGAGGGCCGATGGCCGTCGACCTGGCGAAGGACGGACGATTCGAGGTGACCGCGGTCGACGCCCGCGGGGAGGCGCTGAAGAAGCTCGGGGGCATGAACGGACGCATTGGCGTCCTACGGCGGGACCTGTCCGATCCCGCCGTGGTCACGTCGCTCGTCGAGGACTTCGACCTCGTGGTGAGCGCGGTCCCCGGATCCATGGGGTACCGGACGCTGGAGGCGATCCTCCGCGCGGGCCGGAGTGTCGTGGACATCGCGTTCTTTCCCGAGGATCCGTTCGAGCTGAACGGGCTCGCGATCGAGCGGGGCGTGACGGCCGTCGTGGACTGCGGCGTCGCGCCGGGGATGAGCAACCTGCTCGCGGGCCACGTCGATCACCTGCTGGACGAGACGGAGACGATCCTGATCTACGTGGGCGGGCTCCCCGAGAAGCGAACGTGGCCCTGGGAGTACGGAGCCGTCTATTCCCCCGCGGACGTGATCGAGATGTACACGCGACCCGCCCGCTACGTGGAGAACGGCGAGCCGGTGGTCCGCCCCGCCCTCTCCGATCCGGAGATCCTCGACTTCCCCGGCGTCGGCAGCCTGGAGGCCTTCAACACGGACGGGCTGCGCACGCTGGCCACGACGATCGACGCTCCGAACAAGAAGGAGAAGACCCTGCGCTACCCCGGGCATCGCGAGAAGATCGCCGTGCTCCGGTCCACCGGGTTCTTCGACAGCCGAGAGATCGAAATCGGGGGCGCCCGGATCCGTCCCCTCGACTTCACCTCCCGCCTGCTCTTCCCCCGCTGGAAGCTGGAGGAGGGCGAGGCGGACCTGACGGTGATGAGGGTGCTGGTCGAGGGGCGCAAGGACGGCCGGCGGGTCCGCCACGTCTACGATCTGCTCGATCGCTACGACGAGACCTCCGGCGTGCTCTCCATGGCCCGCACCACGGGCTACACGGCGACGGTGACCACGAGGATGCTCGCGGAGGATCTCTTCGGGGAGAAGGGGGTGATCGTCCCCGAGCGAATCGGCCGACGGAGCGCCTGCGTCGAGTTCCTCCTCGACGGCCTGTACGAGCGCGGCGTCGTCTACGAGGAGACCGTCACCACGCTGGACGGCTGAGCCGTCGGCTCACCACGGCCTGCGGCCCTTCAGGCCGCGGAGGCGGATGACCTCCTTCGCGATCTCCTCGATCGCCATGTAGGAGGTGTCGAAGCTGCGCCAGCCGCTGTCCTCCATGAGCCGGTTGGCGGCCACGATCTCCCGGGAGATGGAGCGCTTGTCGAGGTACCCCTCCTCGCCCTTGAGGCCGAGCCCGTCCGCCCGGGCCTCGCGGATCGCCATGAGGCGGTGCGTGTTGATCCGCAGCCCGATGACCTTCGCCTTCGGGAGCTTCATGAGCTTCGAGGGAAGCTCGACGTTCGGGATCAGCGGCACGTTGGCGGCGCGGATCCCTTCGTATGCGAGGTAGAAGCACGTCGAGCTCTTGGACGCCCGCGAAACCCCGACGAGCACGACGTCCGCCTTGTCGAGCTCCTGGGGCCGTTGGCCGTCGTCGTGGGTGAGCGTGTACTCGATGGCCACCCGCCTTTCGATCCGCTCGCGGTCGGCCGCGTACATCAACCCCGGATTCGCGCCGCGCCGGCTCCCGAGCACGTCGTTCAGCGCCCGGAACGCGGGCCCGAGGATGTCGACGATGGGCACGGAGTGCTCGGTGGAGGCGACGCGCATCGCCCGTCGCGTCTCCTTCGCCACCAGCGTGTAGAAGATCGACGCCTTCTCCTCGGCCGCCTTCTCCACGATGGATACGACCCGCTCCGGCTTGCGGACGTTGCGCTTGACCACGAGCCGGTGCTTCTGCCCCTCGAACTGCAGGGCGGCGGCCGTGACGACCATGTTGGCGGTGTCGCCGTGGCCGTCGGAGACGACGTAGATCACCGGTGCCTTTCTTCTCGGCATGATCAGCCCCTTTTCGTTCGATCGACGCCGCCCGATCGAGACGTCGGCGTCTCGAAATCGACTCTAGCAGAGCGCGCCGACGGTGCAAGCACAGGCCCGCGGCGGCCGCGCGTCATCCGAGCCAGAAGCTGAAGTAGAGGTACAGCCCGAGCACGAGGGCGAGCACCACGACCGTGCCGAGGACGTCGACGATGTTCCAGCTCTCGCGGTTGATCCTGCGGTCCTCCTCGGTGGCGGTGGAGTAGGTCAGCCCCGAGAGGCGCTTCAGGTCCGGAGCCGGGGTCATCAGCGAAGTCCCCACGATCACGATCACGCTCGCCCCCAGGAGCCACGCGGAGGCGAAGAGGAAGTTGTACTCGCCGACGAACACCAGCCACTCCGGCCCGGTGACGTACCCCGATCCCACCAGGGCCTGGATGGTCAGCTTCGCCATCCCCAGGACGAAGCCCACCGCGAGCCCCGCGACCGCGCCCGCGCCGTTGATCCGCTTGTAGAACAGCCCCAGGAGGAACACGGCGGTGATCGGCGGGGCGAGGTAGCTCTGGACGCTCTGCAGGTACTGGTACAGCCCCCGGTCCGAGATCATCGGCATGATCGGGATCCAGAGCACGCCGAGCACGACGATGACCCCCGTCGAGAGACGCCCCACCGTCACCAGCCGCCGCGCGGAGGCCTGCGGCGCCATCTTGCCGTAGATGTCGACGGTGAACAGCGACGCGCACGAGTTGAACAACGACGAGAGCGAGCTCATCAACGCGGCGAGCAACCCCCCGACGACCAGCCCCCGCAGGCCGACGGGCAGGAGCTGCGCGACCATCGTGGGAAAGACCTGGTCTCCCACGATCCCGCTGCCGTCCTCCTTGGTCGGGATCTCGATGATCCCCTTCTGGTGGAGGGCGTAGCCGATCAGGCCGGGGACGAGGAAGATCAACACCGGCCAGACCTTGAGGAAGCCGCCCCAGATGGTGCCGCGCCGGGCTTCGCGGAGGTTCTTCGCGGCGAGGGTTCGCTGCACGATGTACTGGTCGGTGCACCAGTACCAGATCCCGACGATGGGCGAGGCGAGCAGGATGCCCAGCCACGGGAAATCCGGATCGCTGTTGGGGCGCCAGAGGGCGAAGTTCTCCGCGTTGCCGCGGCAGATCTCCTGCAGCTCGCCCCAGCCGCCCAGCTCGCGGAGGCCGAAGACGGTGATGAAGACAGAGCCCCCGAGGAGGATGAACGCCTGGACCGCGTCGGTGTAGACGACCGCGCGCAAACCGCCGAGCACGGTGTAGATGCCGGTCAGCACGACGGTGACCAGCGCTCCGACCCAGAAGGCCTTCTCCGGCGAGCCGAAGGTGTCGGGCAGGATGACCCCAAACACCATGCCCCCCGCGTAGACCGTGACGGAGACCTTCGTGAACACGTAGGCCACGATGGACACGATCGAGAGGATCCAGCGGGCGGTCGCGTTGAAGCGCTTCTCGAGGAACTCCGGGATCGTGAAGACGCCGGTGCGGTGGTAGAAGGGCACGAACACCCACCCGAGCATGATCATGACCCAGGCGTGGAGCTCCCAGTGCGCCATGCCCATGCCGCCGGTGGCTCCGTTGCCCGCCAGCCCCACAATGTGCTCGGAGCCGATGTTGGAGGCAAACAGCGAGGCGCCGACGACGAACCATCCGACGTTGCGGCTGGCCAGGAAGTAGTCGGCCGGGGTGTCCTGCTTCCGGGCGGACCACCAGACGATTCCGCCGAGGCCCAGGAAGTACACCGCGATCACGCACCAGTCGAGCGTCGCCAGTCCCGTCATCGGTTTCGGTCCTCCGGTTCTTCTCCAGCGCCTATCGGCCGTCGCGGATCAACAGGATCTCGGTCTGCGGACGCGAGAGGTAGCGCGCGCCCCCGGGCGTGACCACCACGTCCTCCTCCATCGTCGCCACGCCGTAGCCGGGAACGGTGACGCTCGGCTCGAGCGTGAAGCACTGCCCTTCCTCGACCACGGAGAACGGGCGCTCACCGTAGCGCTCCCATTCCGGACAGAGCAGACCGGAGCCGTCATGGGCCTGGCGGCCGATCTGGTGACCGAGGGCGTGGGCGTAGTCGTCGAAGCCCTGCGACGCGATGTGCTCGCGGGCCACCGCGTCGACGTCCTTGCCCACGGCGCCGGGCTTCAGGGCCTCGCCGGCCATGCGGATCGCGTCGCGCTCGGTCTCGAACGCCTTGCGCACGACGGCCGGCGGCTCGTCCTCGCCCGGCCGCAGGCAGTACCAGGTGCGTTGTAGGTCCGAGCAGAAGCCGTCGTAGCGCATGCCGAAGTCCACGCTCATCAGGTGGCCGGGCTCCATCACCCGATCCGACGGACCGTTGTGGCCGCGCTCCGCGTCGGGGCCGGTGAACACGGCCGGGCACATCTCCTCGTCCCAGGCGCACTCCAGCCCCTTCTTCTCGCGCAGCTCGGTGATGATCCCCGCGATGGCCCGCTCGGTCATGCCGATCCGGAGGCGGTCGTGGAGGGCGGCGAACAGCTCGACGGTCTCCTCGCAGGCCCGGGTGATGCGCTCGAGCTCGGGCTCGATCTTGCGACCGCGCAGCCGCGAGACGACGGGCTCCGAGGAGATCAACCGCTCCACGAACCGCGTGTCCTTCAGGGTCCGCTGGAGCAGCAGGTACTGGCCGTGCGTGAGCCCGTCCGACATCTCGTCGTCGAGGGAGAAATCGATCGCGATCCGTCGCGGATCGAGCCTCTCGAGCGTCTCGATCAGCGGCTCGCTGATGCCCTGGACGTATCCGACGATCTCCGAGAAGTGGCCCGCCGTCTCGTGGGGACCCGTGTCCAGCGAGCCCATGATCGCGATGCGCTCGCCGCTCCGCGCGACGAGGAAGGCCGCGGGCCAGACCACGTTGTGCCCCACGACCAGGTCGATGCACGGATCGTGCACCGTCGACGACTCGCGGGTGAAGATCATCCACAGGTCGATGTCGAGCTCGTTCAACACCCCCACCGCCTGCTCGAGCTTGGCGCGTATCATGGTTCCTCCCGGTCCGAAGAGTCGGCCCACCCTATGGGGGGGGCGGCGTCCGCGCAACTCCGGTCGCGCCCGCGCTCGCCCCGTCTGCTACGCTCTTCGTACGCGGGCCTCCGCGACTCCGCACCGCATGACCATCACCAAGACCGCGCTCCTTCTCCTGCTCGGCCTCGGATCCTGCACGATCCAGGGCCCACCGCCATCCTCGCCCGAGGAGTGGCACGAGCCGGGCCCGCCGCGCGCGATGATCCAGGGGATGCTCGGGGCCACGGACGTGTCCCGGGATCCCCTGGTGGCCTACGAGGAGCCGGGCGGGCTCCAGGTCGACGGCTCCGGGACCCTCTTCGTGCTGGGCGCGTCCGGCCAGTTTCCGCAGTGGGGAGATCGTGTACAGCTCGGCGGCGAGTGGGGCTTCACCATCGGCCGGGACGCGCACCGGGACACGGTGGAGGTGCACTCGGGGAAGGCCGCGGTCCTCGAGGTCCACGAGAACGACCTCGTGCTCGGGGACATGTTCGCGGGGGCGATGGTCGCCGTCTACCCCACGCGCAAACTGCGCCTGTACGGAGGCGCGGGCCCGCTGATCCAGTACGGTCGGGTCGACCTCGAGTACGAGGACATCGACGGGGTCCTGATCGACATCGACAACTCCGGTTTCGGCACGGGGCTGTACGCGAGGACCGGGTTCGAGCTCCTCTTCGCCCCGGACACCTGGGTCGGCTTCCAGGTTCGCTGGATCGAGGCCGACGTCGACTTCGGCGGAGGGGTCGGCAACTTCGAGCTCGAGGCCGTTCAGTACGTGCTCTCGGTCAGCCGGAGCCTCTGAGGCTCACCGCGGGAGCACGGGGGGAACGCATCGCTCCTCCTCCATCGTCCGGGGGAGGGCACGCACTATCCCGCGACGGTCGCAGAAGTAGAGGTTCGACTCCGAGGGCCGACGGCCGTGGCCGTCCGCCCACAGGGCGTAGAAACCCGGATGCGCGTTCACGGGGCGGCGGGCGTACGTGTGATTGCGTGCGCTGTTCCGCGTGAGCGTCTCCCGCCGCGTCCAGCTCGCGCCCTCGTCCTCGCTGACCCACAGCGCCATCTCCCCGCCGGGGTTGTACGGCTGCGGCCCGGTCTCCGTGGGGCCGACGATCAGCCACGTGCCGTCCTCCTCCAGGTAGAGCGAGCCCATGTCGTAGTTGTTGTCGGAGGTCATGCCCGGACGCACCTCCCATTCCTCGCCCGTCCAGCGCGCGGTGGTCCACGTGCGAGGATCGTTTCGAGGCCCGCTCGCGTACCCCTTGCTCGTGACGAACAGGATCACCGGCCGACCGTCGGCGTCGAGGCGGAGGTCCTTGAGGTAGACGTTCAGACCCTCCGCGCGGTAGTCGTGGACCAGGGCCGGACTGGCGGGATCGGTCAGGGGCACCGCGAGCTCCTCCCCGGCGGCCGTCCGCCACGTGGCGCCGAAGTCGGGCGTCTCCAGGTAGTAGAGGTTCGTGCGCCAGTTGAGCCCCTTGCCCGCCGGGTGGTAGTTGAAGGCGGTCGCCGCCTTCCCCGCCTCGGCCGTGCTGACCTGGTAGTGCCCTTCGTCGATGGCCGCGAGCCGCGTCCACTCCGACCAGGTCACGCCGTCCTCGCTCGACATCGCGCAGATCGTGCGCGCCGCCGGATAGCGGTAGCGGGTGAAGAAGCAGAAGAACCCGCGACCCTCCACGTGCCAGGCCTGCATGTACGAGAAGTTCGTGATCGGCTCGAAACCCGCTTCCGTCTTCCGCCGGGCGTGCACGAGGTCGAAGGCGTCGACGTCGTACGGCTCTCGGCTGCGGTGGATGAACGAGGGCCGGGTGCGGCCGTGGGACGTGGAGAAGATCCACACGTACCCCTCGTCGTCCACGGAGATCACGGGATTGTCGTGGGCGTCGCTCGTCTCCTTGTCAAGCAGGATCGTCGGCCGCGGAACCTCGCCCGTCTCGTGGTCGTAGTACGAGACCATGTGGAGCAGCTCCGTGTCGGCGTTCTCGGTCGTTCCTCCGTAGCAGAAGAAGGTCTTGTTCACCTCCACGCAGTGGACGGCGAAGGGCTGATGCTTGGCGCAGTACGTGCCGAGCCCCCCGCTGTACTTGTAGACGTACTCGTCGTTCGAGGGCTGGTTCATGTACCAGATGCCGCGGTAGCCGGAGGCCTTCTCCTGCGCGGGGGCCTCCTCGGCTTGCGAGTCGAGAGGGTGCGGTCTTCCGCTCGACGAAACCGCGGGCAGGACGCCGGCGACGACCAGGGCGAGGAATCCGATGGCGTTCGCGGCTCGCATCGAAGTAGGGTACACCGCATGACCCGCGAGAAGAATCGATCGAGAACACCGAGCGTCGCGCTCGCCGCGGCGATCGTCCTGGCCTCTCCACTCGCGATCTCCTGCCGGGGCTCGGCGGCGGTCGGGCCGGAGGAGGCCCTCGCCCCGATCACGAGGTCCGGCGAACGATCCACGCACGAGATGGCGACCGAGGTCGACGGCCAGAATCTGGGGTACGTGCTCCACCTCCCCGGCGGGCTCCTCGAGGCCGAGGAGGACGGGCGGAGGCGATCGGCCGACGGCTGGCCGCTGCTGCTGTTCCTGCACGGCGCCGGCGAGCGTGGCGACGATCTGAAGAAGGTCGGAGTGCACGGCCCGCCCCGCCTGGTCGGCGAGATGGAGGCGCTGGGGGGGTGCGTCGTTCTGTCGCCCCAGTGTCCGCGGAACGAGTGGTGGCGACCGGCCGCGCTCCGGGTGCTGCTCGACGAGGTCCTCGCCGCCCACCCGCGCATCGATCGTGACCGGCTTTACGTGACCGGCCTCAGCATGGGCGGCTACGGCACGTGGAGCCTCGTGGCGGAGTACCCCGACCTCTTCGCGGCGGCCGTCCCGATCTGCGGCGGAGGCCGCCTGAACCGGCTCCGGGACGACTACGGCGCGCGGGGCGAGTTCGACGTCGAGAAGCTCGAGCGCGCCCGCGACCTCCCCATATGGGCCTTCCACGGGGACGCGGACGCGGTCGTGCCGGTCGGGGAGACCCTGCTACTGGTCGAGGCCCTGCGGGAGATCGGCAGCGCCGTGGAGCTCACCGTCTACCCCGGGGTCGGGCACGATTCGTGGACCCGGACCTACGCGAACCCGGCGCTCTACGACTGGCTGCTGCGACAGCGCCGGAGCGATCGCTCCGTCGAACGGTGAGAATCCGTCGCGGCCTCGCTTCACGACCGTATCCCGATGACATAGTCTTCCGGATCCTGGACGTCCCCGACGGTGACGATGGCGATCGGGACCCCTCGACCGGCACCCGCAGAGATTCATGAACGACAAGAAGAAACTCCCTCTCGGCCCGTGTTCCATCCTGCTCGCGATCGTCCTCGCGGGCTGCTCGACCGTTCGCCCGGCGGAGGAGCCGGAGGAGCCGCGGCCGGACGAGGGCTTCTCCTTCTACGTCACGGCCGACATGCGCGAGTTCGCCGCGCCTCCCCGTGTGTCCGCGAAGTACTTCCTCGGGGCCTGCCAGGCGATGCGCGAGCTCGGCACCGGGTCCTTCATGGTGAGCCCCGGCGACATCGATCCCCCCGAGTTCGTCCTCGGCACGATCCGGAAGGTCCTGGGCGAGGACTTCGCCTGGTATCCCGTGGTGGGCAACCACGAGGCGGAGACGCCGGCGGACATGGCCTGGCTTCGGAAGTGGTGCCGGACGAATCTGCCCGATCTCGTGCACCGAGGACCCGAGAACGGAGAGGAGACGACGTACTCGTTCAATCACGGGGACGCCCACTTCGTCGTGCTCAACCTCTACTACGACGGCCAGTCCGACGTGGGAACGAACGGCGACGTGAACGACGCGCTCTACGACTGGCTGGAGAACGACCTCGCGATCAACACGCGCCCCATCGTCTTCGTCTTCGGCCACGAGCCGCTCGTCTCGATGCCCGACATGGACAGCGGTCGTCACCGTCACAAGGGCGACAACCTGGACGCCCATCCGGTCAACAGCCACCGCTTCCAGGAGCTCCTCCGCGCGCACGACGTCACCGCCTATGTGTGCGGCCATACCCACGGCTTCTCCCTCTCGAAGATCAACGGCCTGTGGCAGATCGACGTCGGCCACGCCCGCGGCATCGGGGACCAGGGGGCTCCCAGCACCTTCCTCGAGATCCACGTCGGCTCGAACGGCTGCCGGGTCGACGCCTGGCGTGACGACTCGAACGGCGGGAAATACGCCCTGACCAGGACCGTCGCCCTGGATTGAGCGGAGCCGGGGCCGTGCCCCCTAGCGCTTCTTCGCCCAGGGCGGGACGCGTATCTCCCCGGTCGGCGCGTCCGCGGGAATGTGCGGCTTGAGATCGAGCACCGGTGTAGTGTCGAACGCGTCGATTCCGTCCACGGTGACGACGTTGCCTTCGACCGAGAGGATCTTGCACACGCTCAGGGCGATGAGGTTCGGGCGGACCGGCGCGCGGCAGGCGAACACTCCGGTCAGGGGATTCTTCTCGTCGCCGCGGGGGTGGACCCTGAGGATGCGGCGCTTCGCGGGCACGTCGTTCTTGTCGAACCAGTAGAGGACGTTCACGTGGGACCAGCCGTCCAGCCCCAGCAGCGCGTCCGCGTATTGCTCGTCGATGCGGATGCGGGCCGAATCCTTCGATTTCTCAACGGTGCCGATGGGATGCAGCTCGAAGATCGTCTCGTCTTCCATCGTTGGTCGTTCTCCCTCCTGTTGTAGCCCGCCGGCCGCTGCAATTCCCACGGTGCCGGCCAGGAGGTCTCGTCTCGAAAGCATGGTCTCGACTCCTTCGCGCGCCGGGCGGCGCGTCTTCACCGGACGGGGATCACGCAGAGGTTCGAGAGGTGATCCTCCACGAGGGCCTGCAGGGGAATGTCCCACGGGGTCGGCGTGATCGGCGGGAGGGTGACGGGCACGATGACGATTCCGTCGGGGGGGATCGACATCAGGTCCGTCGTGTACAGCAGGGGGGGCGCGAGGTGGAAGTCACCCCACGGCGTGAGCAGCGGCGGATCGAGCACGCCCGCGCCGACCGCGCACACCACCGGCATGGCGCCGGGGGGCCCGGTGACCCGCAGCTCGAAGCTGCCGCCCGGGCTCGCGTCGCCGACGTGGTACAGGCGGACGAGCTCGAAGTACCAGCCCAGGAACTCGTCCCAGTACGCGTCGCGCGCGAACTCGATCGTCTCCGCGCGGTAGTCCTCGTCGAAGCGCGCCGCCCAGCGGGGGAAGTAGATCGCCACGCCGTGGTCGCGCCCGACCTCCGGGGTCGAGTCGATGACCACGTCGGGAAACCCGGCGAGCACCGCCCCTGCGGCGTCGTGGATCGGCCCCGCGGGGATCTGCTGGCGGAGCAGCTCGGCGAGGTCGTGGAGGTCGACGTGGTTGTAGCCGTCGAAGCTGTCGTACTGCCTCACCGCGTCGCGCGCCGCAGCGATCTCGCTCCTCTGCTCGACCATCGTCAGGGCGAGGGCGCCGACCGCGTCGGCCAGCGCGGGCAGCTCGCCCAGGTCGAGGGCCGACAGGGTCATCGAGGGGACCGAGATGCCGTAGCAATCGACCATCACCTCCCCGAGCGCGGGGGCGTCCATCCGGGCGTCCGCGACGAGCTCGAGCAGGATCTTCGTGTACGGCCACCCCGACGACCACTCGAACCGCTCGGAGGCGACCATCACGTCCGCCCGATCGCGCACCTCGTAGGCCACCTCGAGCATGCCCATGATGCACGCGTCGAGGCCGAGGAGGTCGAGCTCGTGGCCGGCGGCGGCCGCTCCCTCGAGCGCCTCGCGGATCTCGGCCATCGACAGCCAGTCGTCGTCGGTCCAGTCCTCGCCCATGCCCTTGTAGGGCGGAACGGGCGGGCGGGACGAGCGCCACCCGTCGCCATGGTCCCACAGGATCAGCGCCCGGCGTCGGCTCGGGTACCTCTCCCCCGCCCAGCGCACGAAGTCCTCGAGGCTCCCGTCGCCGGGGACCAGGCGGGAGCCCTGCCCCGTGTTGGCCTCGCCGAGGATCTCGAGTTCGTTCCCGGGAGCCGGGGTCATGCCGGGGGTGATGCGGAAGCGCCGCGTGTCGGTCCAGTCCCCGTACCGCGTGTCGTAGGAGGGATGCCGGTCGAGCTGGACCACGATCTGCACCTCGTGGGTCGAGCCTACCTGGGCCATCTCGAGGAAGTCGATGGTCGCGTCGTGCTCGAGGTCGTTGTCCGCGCACATGTAGACCAGGAAGCACCACTCGGGCACGGGATCGACGTGGTCCGTGGCGACCTGTCCCGCGCCGCGGGTCACGAGAACCAGGAGCGCGACGAGCACGACGGGCAGGCACCGCGGATTGATCATGACGAGGCGTGGGGGGTTGCGGGGCGGAGGATGCCCCGTATCCGCATTGTAGCCGCCGATCCCGAGTTCAGGGGTCGATGGCGCGCGCGGGACGAACGCCGGTAGAGGGGAAGGCGATGCTCGGGTGGTGCTCGATGCGGGTCGCGCTGCGGGTGTCGCGGTAGTCGTTGTGGTAGTCCCCGCCCCGCAGTGGCCGACGCATGTGCGGGGAGGTCAGGCAGACGGGATCCGGGTCCCACGTCTCGCGGCTCGCGTAGAACCCACCGTCGTACCAGTCCCGGCACCACTCCATCACGTTGCCGTGGACGTCGTGCAGGCCGAAGGGATTGGCCATGAACCTGCCCACCGGGGCGTGGAGCACGTAGTAGTCCTCGTAGTTCAGAGTCCACTCGCGCGGAACGCGACCCCGGCGAGCGGCGCGGTCCGCCACGTTCGCCGCCCCCTCGAGCATCATCGGATCGTCCCCCGTCCACCACGCCGTCCACACCGGACGCTTGCCGCCGCGGGCGGCGTACTCCCACTGGGCCTCGCTCGGCAGAATCAATCCCGCGCGCCTCAGCGCCGTGTCGCAGTCGCTCCAGGAGAGGTGCTCGACGGGATGGAGATCGTCGAACGTCTGGCCGGCCTGATTCCCCACCGCGCGCTGGAACAGGCTCGGATTCGTGCCGTTGAGACGTATCCATTGCCCCTGGGTCATCTCGTACTTGGAGAGGAAGAACGCCGAGATCGGCACGGTGTGCGGGGGGGATTCCTCGTCGTTGGCGAACTCGTCGTAGTACGGCGCGTCCGGATCTTCGCTCTGGGCTCCCATGGTGAACTCGCCGGTGGGGATCAGGACGAACACCAGCCCGGTCTCCTCGGCCAAGACGTAGCCGTCGGTGCCGATCCCCGGCGGATCCCCGCTCTGGACGTGCCAGAACTCCGCCAGCCCCGAATCGGGATCCACGCCGATCGGCAGGAGTCCGAGCTGGGGGGAGAGCTCCAGGCCGGCGTACGCGTCGATACTCTTCATCTCGTTCAGGATGAATTCCCAGCTCGCGCGGGCGTCGTCGCCGGTCCGGGTCCGCTCCTCGATCTCGCAGGCGAACCTGTAACGCCGCGCGATCCCCCACCCGTGCACCGGGGAGATCCCGGACACGAGCCCGGTGTCCTCGTCGAAGAGGTCCTCGATCCCCTGGATGAGCTCCACGAGACGCTCGTGCCACCAGCCGTCCTCGACGTTCGCGAAGCGATACGTGGGATCATCGCCGGTCTCCTCGCCGGCCTCGGGGGGCAGCGCCTTGGCCCGCAGCTCCTCGAGCACCGCGAGGTGCCCGGGGTCGTCGCTCTCGGGATCCGGATCGAGACCCGCCTTCAGACGGTTCGCCTCCGCGAGCCAATCGACGTAGGCCGACTGGTGCTCCGGATGCGGGGGCCAGAGCACGTCGTCGGCCTCCCCGATGAGCGTCTCCAGGTCGCGGAACGCGGACAACCGCATGACGTTGGCCCGCTCCTCCACCGCGATCGCCTCCTGGCTCCGGGCCTTCCCCTGCAGGTGGAGGCTGATCCCGAGGCCGACCACGAGGAGCACGAGGATCGCCGCGAGAGATCTCGCCAGCCCCGGATTGCGCCGCACCCACATACGCGTCACCGCCCGCGCCCCCGTCAAGTGGGCTCGGCCCACGCCCCCCTCATGTGGGCGCCC
>CAYRXS010000109.1:0-20804 GCA_964428225.1 uncultured Planctomycetaceae bacterium | reverse complement strand
CCTCCCCCCTCGTTGCTTCCGGCCTGAAGCGCTCCGGCGCGTGAACGGTTACGTGACGAAGTCACAGTCGCGCGAATCGCCCGAAGCGCGATAGGCGCTCATGTCCGTGTTGATCATCGCCACGATGTTCTCGCCCGCGTTCCGCGAGTTCTGGGCGCTGGCGCCGGACCCGTACAGCCCGAGCTCCTCCGCGGAGAACGCGATGAACCGGATCGTCCTCACGTAGGGCCCGCCGTTGGCGAGGATACGCGCGACCTCCACGACTCCCGAGGTCCCGGTGGCGTTGTCGTCCGCCCCCGGAGCGGCGTAGCCGGACCCGCTGCCGTTGATCGAGTCGTAGTGCGCGCCGAGCACGATGATCTCGTCGGGGAGTACGCTCCCCGTGATCTCCGCGACGACGTTCTCCGGATAGGAGCCGCTGAACCACTCGAGGCTCGTCGAGAGCCCGAAGGACTGGAACCACCCCTGGATCATGTCGCGCGCCGTCCAGGCTTCGGGCCGCGTGCAGCGCCGCGTGTAGAGCGAGGAAAGCGAGACCACCTTCGCCTGCAGGTTCGTCTGGCTCACCTGATCCACGAGCGCCTGGATCCGAGGATCGTGCCCCTTCGCGGTGAGGGCTCGACCCGCTGCGGTCTGGCCCTGCCAGGTGAAGGGAGTACCCGGCACCCAGGCGCTCCGCTGGATCAGGGATGCGCCCGTGTGCCGCGCGACGCGGCCCTGAGCCCCCGCTCCCTTCGGCCTCATGCCCGAGGGAAGAACAAGGAGGCGGGCCCCCGGCGCGCGCAGGACCGGCGTGCACAACGGCGACAGCTTCCCACCGAGGTTATGGATCTCCTGCTCGGAGATCACCCAGAGGTCGCCCTTCATCGTCGTGGATCCAATCTCGATCGACAGGATGCCGCGGCGGGCGAGGGCGCGAACCGTATCCCCGTCGAAGGCGCCGACGAGGAACTCTCCCGAGTCGTGCCACACCTCGCCGGAGCGGACGAGGGCGTCGCGGAGCTCGACGTCACCGCCGTGCAGGACCGCGTGCACTCGTAGATGGAGCGCCTCGGCCTCTGCCGCGGAGGGCTCTTCGGACGCGGCATCCGGAGTGGTCTGCAGGGGCGCGGGAGACAGCAGGGGGATGGCGAGGAGGAGCTCGATCATGGCGAAGAGGGGGATCGGGGGTCGGGGGGCGAGCCTAGGACGATGCGGGGGACCCGCGCGTTCCCCCAATCTACCACCGGTCGATCGAACCGGACCAGACGGACCCTCCTCGCCTCGCTCCTCGATCGAACACGGGGCAAACACTTCGGTTACGGCGGCGTCCGCTACCATGGGCCGCCCGCGATCCTCGCGCACGGCATCCCCCGGAATCCTCTTCCTCCGATCCCCTCCGTTCCATGAGCACCCGCCCCTCCGCCGCCCCGCTCCACCTCCCCGCTCGGTCCATCTGGATGCGCGTCGCGGGCCTCGCCGCGTGCCTCGTGCTCTGCGGGGCGATCACCGCGCTCTCTTCCGCCAGAGACGATCGGATCCCGGTGAACGCCGGCACGGACTCCGGGGTCGAGCTGTACGCCCCCACCGAACGGGATGGATTCAGCTTCGTCGTCTTCGGCGACCGGACGGGGGGCGACTCGACTCGGTTCGCGGTCATGGACGAGGGGATCCGGATGACGAACCGGCTCGATCCCGAGTTCGTGATGACCGAAGGGGATCTCGTCGAAGGGTACTGCGACGGAGGCACCTGGATGAACGAGGTGCGGGAGCTCAAGGAGCACCTGTCCGTCCTCGGCGTCCCCTGGTTCCCCGTCGTCGGCAACCACGACGTCTACGGAGGCCAGAACAACAAGGAGCTCGGCAACGTCGCGCTCTACCAGGAGCACGTCGGCCCGCTGTACTACTCGTTCGACTATCGCTGGGCGCACTTCGTCGCGCTCTTCAGCGACGAGATGCTGTCGTTCGCGAATCCCGCGGTCGATCAGAACATCAGCAAGGAGCAGCTCGACTGGCTGCGCGAAGACCTCGCGAGCACGGACGCGACCCAGATCTTCGTGTTCCTCCACCACCCGCGCTGGACCTACCAGGGAACGAACTGGCCGGACGTTCACGAGCTCCTGAGACAGGACGGCCGCACGAAGGCGATCATCGCCGGGCACTTCCACACCTGGCGGGACGAAGGCGTGCGGGACGGCATCCACTACCACATCCTCGGCTCGACGGGAGGAGCGGTCGGCGCGCTGAAGGAGTCCGTCCACGCCTACCAGATCGCGCACGTGCGGGTCCGCGATGACGGGTACACGATGAGCTTCATCCCCACGGGCAGCGTCCATGGCTCGGACCTCGTCACGACCGACGAGCTCTACGCGATGGGGCCCCTCACGCGCGGCGGCTGGGTGAGCGTGGCGGGTCGCGCGCGCCTCGACGTCGAGCACCGCGTGGATTCCGAGCTCTCGATCGAGGTCCACAATCCCACGGATCGCGCCGTGGACTTCGGCTTCCGCCTCGACCAGGGCGGAGACTGGACCTGGAGGATCCCGACGGAGAAGGTCCATCTGGAGCCCGGCGAGATCGCCGAGGTGCTCCTGGGCGTCGGCTCGCCCCCCTTCGACGGACGCACGCCGCGCGTCGCCTTCGAGGTGTCGCTCGACTATCCGCTGCAGAGCGGCGTGATCCAGCCGATCCGCACCACGCTCGCGCTGCCGTTCGTCCTCGAGGGAGCCACCGCGGCGGCCCGGGAGGCGCCCGACGCGAACCGGGTGCTGAAGGTCGACGGGCGCAGCGGCATCCGGGTCCCCCTCTCGGAGCGGTTCGAGCGCCTCACCCTCGAGTGCTGGGCGCGCGGACTGCGCACCCGGGACTGGCGGGGAATCGCCAGCAAGCAGCAATCGTCCGGCTTCGGCCTGACGGTCTCCGAGGGCCGGATCGCGGGAAGCATCATGGTCGAGGGCAGCGACCGCTACGTGCAGACGCGCTCGACCACCGAGCTCGAAGAGAGCGAGTGGATGCACTACGCCTTCGTGTGGGACGGCGCGCAAACGCGGCTCTACGTCAACGGCATCCTCGAGGGCGAGAATTCCGCCCCGGGGCCCCTCACCGACAACTCCCTCCCCTTCTTCGTCGGGGCGGACACCGACGGGAACGGGAACCCGCAGAACCCCTTCGTGGGCGAGATCGACGAGGTGCGGCTGTCGCGGAGCGTGCGGTACGCCGGCGAATTCGAGCCCCCCTTCCGTCACGAACCCGACGACGAGACCGTATTGCTCCTGCACTTCGACCGCGCCTTCGGCGCGGCGGCCGGCCCCGGCGTGTTTCCCGACGCCTCCGGAAACGACCACCACGGCTGGCCGGTGGGCTCCCCGCGCCTGGTGGAGGGCGGCCCCTGAGTGGACCCCGGTTCCCGCGGGTGGACCACCAATCGCGAAATCTCGCAGTCGGGCGGTGGGATTTCGTGGTAGCGCGACATTTCGCGCTCTCCTCTCCCTGGGGAAGAGGAAGGCTAATTCCTGGTACTGAAAGGGGTTAGGGTGTTCTCGGCGAGGTGGCACGGGGGATGCATGGGAGGGGTGTCCTTTCGATCAAATCTCTAGTTTACGAGAGCTACCAATGATCCAGGAAGCGCCGACCACCACGCCCGCCCCCGCCGAGGAGCGTCCCTTCGGGGAGCGCCTTCGCGCCCGCGAGTCCGGAGCCCTCGACGAGTTCTTCGACACCTGGTTCGACCGCGTCCACGGCTACGTGCGCCGGATGGTGTCCGACGAGCACACCGCGGAGGACTTGACCCAGGACGTGTTCATGCACGCCTACCGGGCCCTTCCCTCCTACGATCCGAAGCGGGATCCGCGTCCCTGGCTCTTCACGATCGCCTCGAACAAGGTGCGCGACCACTGGCGGTCGCAGCGCGGCCGGGCGTCGAATCCCGACGCCAGCCTCGAGCAGGCGTCGATCGAGCTCCCGCCCGCGGGCGTGGAGACCCCCACCGCGAAGATCGAGCATGCGGAGCTCTCGGCGGAGGTGCGTGCGGCGATCGCCCGCCTGCCGGACGGGCTGCGCGAGACCGTCTCCATGCGGGTCTACGACGGGTTGTCCTTCGAGGCCGTGGGTCGCATCCTCGACCGCAGCGTCGTCGCCATCCGCAAGCGCTACTCGCGCGGGCTGGTCGTCCTCCGCGAGATCATGGAAGGAACGTGGCACACGCACGTGGCGGAAGGGGTCTGAGGGGCTCTTCCGGACCGATTCGATGACCACCCTCCCCCGCCCGGGGAGGCTGATCGCGGGCGCGAAGAACGCGGGACGACTGAAGGCGTCGGGGCCCCGCGACCGAGAAGGCCGAGGAGGCCCGACTGCCCATCCGTTATGGTGAGGGCCGATCCCATGGACCAGCCCGCGACGCCCCCTCCGCCCGCCGAGCTCGAGAATCCCATGACGGGGACGGAGAACCGCAACCCGTCGGGGATGAGCCTGTGGGCCCTCTTCCGGGAGGACTGGCGGACGCACGAGTCGATCCTCGCGCAGGGCTTGTGGGCGGTCACCGTGAACCGGCTCGGCAACTGGCGGATCGGCATCCGCTCGCGACTCCTGCGGGCGCCGTGGACCCTGCTGTACCTCATCCTCTATCGCTGGGTGCACTGGAGCTGTCGCATCGAGCTGCCGTACATCGTCCAGGTGGGCCGGCGCGTGCGGCTCTGGCACCACGGGGGTAGCGTCCTGGGCGCGCGCTCCATCGGCGACGACGTCCAGATCCGCCACAACGTCACCCTCGGGCTGGCGGGTCACGGCGATCCCGTCACCGAGCTCCCGATCATCGAGGAGCGCGTGATCATCGGCGCGGGGGCCGCGATCCTCGGCCGCATCCGCATCGGCCACGACAGCGTGATCGGCGCGAACGCGGTGGTGACCAAGGACGTCCCCCCCCACTCGATGGTGGGCGGCATCCCGGGCAAGGTCCTGAAGACGCTGGAGCGGGGTCCGCTCGAGACCGAGGTCCACACCAAGGTCTGACGGCCGACCCGACTCCGCGCCGCGGGACGCGGATCGTGCTTCGACGTAGGATGGGCGCCATGAAGCTCACCACGTCCATCCTTCCTTGTCTTCTCCTGGCGTCGGGCTGCGCCTCGATCGAATCCGAGTGTAGCGGCGAGCCCCTCGACCTCGTGATCCGCGGGGGAACGGTCTACGACGGAGAAGGCGGAGCTCCGTTCGTCGCGGACGTGGGGGTGATCGCCGATCGCATCGTGGAGATCGGCGATCTCTCGAACGTGCCCGCGGCTCGCCAGATCGACGCCACGGGTCGGGCCGTCGCGCCCGGCTTCATCAACATGCTCTCCTGGGCGACGGACTCGCTGATCGAGGACGGGCGCTCCCTGGCCGACACTCGCCAGGGGGTCACCCTCGAGATCTTCGGCGAGGGCTGGTCCGGAGGCCCGCTCACGGAGGAGATGAAGGCGGAGCTCCGGGCGCGACAGGGCGACATCCGCTACGAGATCACGTGGACCACCCTCGACGAGTATCTCGATCACCTCGTCCACCGCGGCATCTCACCCAACGTCGCCTCCTTCGTCGGCGCGACGACACTGCGGATCCACGAGCTGGAGCACGAGGATCGACCCCCCGACGAGGCGGAGCTGGAGCGGATGTGTGCTCTCGCGCGCAAGGCGATGGAGGATGGCGCCTTGGGGATCGGCTCGTCCCTCATCTACGCACCCGCCTTCTACGCCGACACCGACGAGCTCGTCGCCCTGTGCGAGGTCGCGGCCGAGTACGGCGGCCGCTACATCACCCACATGCGCAGCGAGGGCAACCGGCTGCTCGAAGGAGTCGACGAGGTGCTCGAGATCGCGCGGCGCTCGGGGATCGGAGCCGAGATCTACCACCTGAAGGCCGCCGGTCGCGACAACTGGGGCAAGCTCGACGAGCTCGTTCGGCGCGTCGAGGCGGCGCGTGCGGAGGGGCTCGATCTCACCGCGGACATGTACACGTACACGGCGGGAGCAACGGGGCTCGACGCCGCCATGCCGCCGTGGGTGCAGGAGGGCGGCCACGACGCCTGGGTCGAGCGGCTGCGCGATCCGGCGATTCGGGAGAGGGTCGTCGCGGAGATGCGAACGCCGACCGACGAGTGGGAGAACCTGATGCTCGCGGCGGGCCCGCAGGGCATGCTGCTGGTCGGCTTCAAGCAGGAGGCGCTCAAGCCCCTGACCGGCTCGACCCTGGCCGAGGTGGCCTCGAGCCGCGGGATCTCGCCCGAGGAGGCCGCGATCGAGCTCGTGATCGAGGACGACAGTCGCGTCGGGACCATCTACTTCCTCATGTCGGAGGAGAACGTGCGCCGGCAGATCGCCCTGCCCTGGGTCGCATTCGGATCCGACGCCGGCTCGCCCGCCCCCGAGGGGGTCTTCCTCCTCTCCAATCCCCATCCGCGGGCCTACGGCAACTTCTCGCGCTTGCTCGGGCGCTACGTGCGGGACGAGGGCGTCATCCCCCTCGAGGAGGCGATTCGCCGGCTGACCTCCTTCCCCGCCGACAACCTGAAGCTCCGCGATCGCGGACGCCTCGCCCCGGGTTGCTATGCGGACATGGTCGTCTTCGATCCGAAGACGATTCGCGATCACGCCACCTTCGAGGATCCCCATCGGCTGGCGACCGGCATGCACCACGTCTTCGTCAACGGGATCCAGGTGCTGGAGAACGGCGAGCACACGGGCGCCACGCCCGGCCGA
Organism: uncultured Planctomycetaceae bacterium; assembly: GCA_964428225.1. GTDB lineage: Bacteria > Planctomycetota > UBA1135 > UBA1135 > JBFMCU01. The sequence continues at coordinate 14,103 of CAYRXS010000109.1, read as the reverse complement.
GTCGTCCGCGGGCCGGGCTGGAGCGGGCGGTGAGGCCGGGGGGGCCGGTGATCCGGGCCGAATGACCAGTCGATGCCCGGGTCCATCCCCGAGCGCGAATACGCCGCGGGGTCTCGATCAGAGCACCTTGCTCTTCCCGGGAATGGCGACCGGATACCGGCCCTTCTCGTCGGGCCGAACCGGGGGCGGGGAGTCCAACGTGAGCTCGTCCAGCCCCGGGGCGAGCTCGAGGTTGGAGGCCATCGCTTGGCTCCAGGTGACCTCCTTGCCGGACTCGGCGGCCATGCGGCCGAGGATGCCGGTCATCGCGGCGTAGGCGCAGCGCTCGGTCTCGTTGTAGGGCCGGTCCTCGCGGATCGCATCGAACAGCAGGTCGTGCTCCACCTGGTAGGGATTCGGCTGCGCGCCCTCGAACTCCCAGAGCAGGTTCTCGGACGTCCGCCGGTGACCCCGGTAGATCCGCGGCTGGGGGATCCCCTCCCCGAGGACGGCGCAGCCCGTCGTGCCGTGCACCACGTCGCCGAAGAAGTTCCAGCAGCCGTCCTGGTGTCGCCCCTGGGCCTGGAGCCGCGTTCCGTCGGGGAACGTGTACTCCACGGAGTAGTGGTCGAAGAGCTGGTCGGGCTCGGTCCGGACCTGGCGGCCGCCCTGCCCCTGCGCCGAGACCGGCCACATGCCCTTGGCCCAGCAGCACACGTCGAGGTTGTGGATGAGCCAGTCGAGCATGAAGCTGCCGTTCAGCCAGGTGTAGCAGCTGTAGTTGCGGATCTGGTGGCTCAGCTCGCTCGCGTCGGCGCGCTTCGGCTTGTATCCCACCGGGCCGTGCTCCCGGTAGGCCCAGCAGGTGATGAGATCGCCGATGATGCCGTCGTGCAGTCGCTCGATCGCCTGCTCGAGGGGCGCATAGTGGCGGCTCATCAGACCGCCGGCGATCTTGAGCCCCTTCCTCGTGGCCTCCTCTCCCGCGGCGAGCACGCGGCGGATACCGGGAGCGTCGACCGCGAACGACTTCTCCATGAACACGTGACAGTCCTTCGCCACCGCGTACTCCAGGTGCGGGGGGCGGAAGGCGGGGGGCGTTCCGAGGACGACGACTCCTCCCGGCGCCACCGCGTCGATCGCCTTCCGATAGGCGTCCATTCCCACGAACCGGCGCGCTTCCGGGACGTCCACCTGCGAGGCGAACTGCGAGGTGAGCGACTTCAGGCTGCCCTCCGCCCGGTCGGCGAAGACGTCGGCCACCGTCTCGAGGCGGGTCGGACCTTCGGTCGACAGCGCGTTCGCCGCGGCGCCGGTCCCGCGCCCGCCGCAGCCGATCAGGGCGACGGGAATCGTGCGACGCGGTTCGGCTCGACGACTTGCGCCGACGGCCCCCGCCAGCGACGCCCCGACCAGCGCACCGGAGGTCAGCTCGAGGAATTCACGGCGTGAGGGGGAAGCGCCCCGTCCGTTGTTGCTTGCATTCATGAACGACTCCCTGGTTTCCCGCCTCGAAGGGCGAACGGCCGGATCGATCTCGTGACGCGAGGAGCCGCGGCGCGTGGCAGGCTCCCGGTAGCATCCTCGTCGATGACGTCGAACGCGGTCCGGCGTCGAGGTCGAGAATAGGGCACCGACCCTCGAACAGCCAACCCGAATGGCATCACCCGATGGGACGATGGCCGAGAGCCTCGCCCCCGCACCGGAGAATCCACCGGAACTCGGCAAGGTTCCCGGGCCCCGGTCGTCCCGAGGAAGGGTGTTTCGTGTAGCCTCTCGACCCGGGCGGGATATGCCATTCGACGCGGGCGATCACGCCGTACTTGCCAACTCGGTGGACTTCAATCGCGAGGCCACAATCGGCCCGATGCGGGCCTGAAGGAGAGATGAACGCGCTCATGACGTCCTCGAATGACAGCTCTACTTCCGGAGGTCGTGGCAACTCGGAGTTCCTCCGGGCGATCCGGGAGAGAATCGCATCCGTCGTGGTCGGTCAGGACGTGGTCGTGGAGCGACTCCTGATCGCGCTCTTCACGGGAGGCCACATCCTCCTGCAAGGCGTGCCCGGGATCGCCAAGACCCTGCTCGCGTCCGTCCTCGCGAAGGGTCTCGACCTCGACTTCGCCCGCATTCAGTTCACGATCGACCTCCTCCCCTCCGACATCCTGGGCTCCGAGATTCTCGACCAGCGAACGAACGAGTTCCGTACGCACAAGGGACCGATCTTCACGAACCTCCTCCTGGCCGACGAGATCAACCGCGCGGCCCCGAAGGTACAGGGCGCGCTGCTCGAGGCGATGCAGGAGCGCAAGGTCACGATCGGCAACGAGACCTACGTGCTCCCGGCGCCCTTCCTGGTCATCGCAACGCAGAACCCCGTGGAGCAGTCGGGTACGTTCGAGCTTCCCGAGGCCCAGCTCGACCGGTTCATGCTGCTCCACCGGTTGCAATACCCGACCCCGGACGAGGAACGGGAGATCCTGCGCCGCAACGCCCTGCTGAGCGTGGAGAGACGGGATCGCGGGGCGGTGGTCCAGACCGAGTTCGACGTCATCTCGGAGGAGCCCGTGGGATCCTCCGACGAGATCATCTCCGTCATGGAAGCCGTGAACGAGGTGCACGTCAGCGACACGTTCCAGGAGCACGTGGTGGAGCTCGTCAATCGCACTCGAGAGCACGATGCGATCGAGCTCGGCGGAAGCCCGCGCACGGGGATCGCCCTCATCAAGGCCTCCCGCGCTCGCGCCCTCATCCACGGGCGTGACTACGTGATTCCCGAGGACCTCTTCGCTCTCGCGGAGGACGCGGTTCTGCACCGCCTGCGTCTGGAATACGAAGCCCTGGCCGACGGCCTCACCGGGAAGCAGGTCCTGGAGGAGATCCTTCGCGCCATGGGGGCGACGCCCCCGACACGTCCCCGGGGTTCCGTCGAACGCGAGGCGGTCTCGGTGAGCTCCTCCGCCGAATCCTGAACCGAGCTCGAGCGCCATGGCCCCGCATCCCATGGAAGGACGCGTCGAGGATCTCGATCTGCTCGACTCCCGGCAGTTCCGCATCCTCATGCGGCGACTGGCGGATTCCCTGAGCTACGGAACCGACCGCTCACCCTTCCTGGGGAGCGGCATCGAGTTCGTCCAATCGCGTCCCTACGAGGCCGGGGACCCGGTTCGATCGATCGACTGGCGGGTGACGGCGCGCACCGGTCGCTTCTACGTGAAGGAGTACGAGTCTCCGAAGCGGATGCCCGTCTATCTCCTGATCGACACCTCCGCGTCGATGACCGTCTCCTCCACGAAGCGAAGCAAGTACGTGACGGCTCTCCACATCGCGGGAGGGCTCGCCCTCGCGTGTCTGGATCGCGTGAGCCCGGTGGGAGTGATCGGCGTCGGCAGCCGCAGACTTCACGCGCCGCCGAGCTTGTCGAAGCCCCAGATCCTCGAATGGCTCCTGCGCTTGCGGACGTTCCGTTACGACGAGGAGACGACTCTGGCCCGCCGGATCCAGGAGCTCACTCCGAGCCTCGCCCACCGCGTGCTGATGATCGTGCTGTCCGACATGCACGACCCCGCGGCGCCGCAGGCCCTGAAGCGACTGGCCCAGCTCCACGACTGCGCCGTGGTGCAACTCCAGGATCCCGCCGAAGCGAGCATCAAGGGCGCGGGCTTCCTGCGCGCCCGCGAGGCGGAGACGGGTCGAGAGCTGTGGACGCACGGACGCCGCCGGCACCTCGATCAGGAGAAGATCGAACGGACTCTGCGACGCGCGGGTATCGACCACCTCCTGATCCGCACGGATCGGAGCTACGTCCACGACCTCCGGCACTTCTTCGGATCCCGCGGGCTTCTCGGGAGGGGGGCGCGATAGATGAAGCAAGCGAATCACGAGTCGTTCGGGCGCCGACGTTCGGGGCTGCTTGTCGCTCTGCTCGTGTTCCTGGTCCTCGGCGCCGGAGCGCAGACCGCGAACGACGACGAGCGGAGCTCCCCGGTCGGCGTGACGGTGTGGATCCGCGATATCGTGCTGCCGGGGTCGGAGCTCGAGGTGAAGCCCAGCGACGTCACGACTCCCGTGGCCCTGCGCATCGCGGCCGTCTACCCCCACGGAACGTCCCACCGCTACGACCTCGTCTACTACGGCCTGGATCCGGGGGACCACGACCTGCGTGACCGGCTGAGGCGGCGTGACGGCACTTCCACCGAGGACCTTCCCGAGATTCCGATCACCGTGTATTCCATCCTGGCGCCCGGACAGGTGCAGCCGAACCGTACACCGACGGGTGATCTGCCGCGCCTCGGCGGCTACCGACTCGTCCTGTGGATCGGGGGAGTGGTCTGGGTCGTCGGCCTGGTCGTGATTCTCGCCCGAGGCCGGAGGAGCAGCGCGGAATCGCTCCTCGAGCACTCCGCTCCGAAGACGCTCGCGGAGCGACTGCGCCCCCTGGTCGAGGCGGCCCGGGCGGGAACTCTGTCCGACGAGCGCCGGGCGGAACTGGAGCTGGCCTTGATCGCCTTCTGGCGCCGCAAGATCGGCCTCCAGGACGTGAGCGCCGCCGAAGCCATCGCCGAGCTCCAACGACATGCGGAGGCGGGCCCTCTGCTTCGCGCTCTCGAGGCCTGGCTTCACCGGCCGTCACCGCCGCCGGACGTCGACATCGGCAAGCTCCTGGCCCCCTACCGGGATCTGCCCGCCGACGTCCTCGATCCCCCTCCGCCGGAGGCCGACTGAGGGAGGACGACATGGAGATCCTCTTCCCCTTCCGCCACGGCTTCGTCCTCTTCCTGCTGCTCGTTCCGACGGTTCTGCTCCTGTGGTGCTGGACGAAGCGCGGCCGCAACCTCGTCCTTCCGTTCGATCACTCGGCGGCTTCCCGAGGAACGTGGATCCGAGTCCTCGTGAACGTCGGTGAGTCGCTTCCCGCCGTCTTGCTCGGGATCGTCATCCTCCTCCTCGCCGGCCCGCAGAGGTGGGCCGAACCGCGCACGAAGAAGATCCTCACGAACATCGAGTTCTGCGTCGACGTCTCGGGAAGCATGGGGGCGAGCTTCAGCGACGGCACACGCTACGACGCGTCGATGAAGGCCATCAACGAGTTCCTCGATTACCGCGAGGGGGATGCCTTCGGTTTGACGTTCTTCGGGAACTCGGTCCTCCACTGGGTTCCGTTGACCACGGACGTGTCGGCGTTTCGCTGCGCCCCCCCGTTCATGAAGCCGCGGAGCCTCCCGCCATGGTTCGGCGGCACCGAGATCGGCAGGGCCCTGCTCGCCTGTCGGAAGATCCTCGTCGGTCGAGAGGAAGGCGACCGCATGATCATCCTGGTCTCCGACGGAAACAGCGCCGACCTGCGCAATGGCCGGGACATGGAGATCGCCCGCACTCTGCGCGACGACAACGTCGTCGTCTACGCGGTACACATCTCGTCGAGCCGAACCCCCGAACCGATCGTCAACATCACCAGCATCACCGGCGGCGAGGTCTTTCAGCCCGGCGATGACGAGGGCTTGCGCCGCGTGTTCCAGCGCATCGACGAGATGCAGGAGACGCGCATCGAGAAGGCGCGGGCCGAGGCGTTGGACGACTACGCGACCTTCTGTGGGGCCATTCTCGTCGTCTTGTCGGCGGCGCTCCTCGCGGCCTTCGGATTGAGGTACACGCCGTGGTAGATCCGGTCGTGACTCCGATCCTCGCCACCGCGGCGGCCGTCGTCGCCATGCTCGCCGCCGAGGCGTGGCACGCGGTCCGGATCCGCCGGCTCCTGCGCCTCGCCTTCGGACCGCGCGAGCGGCCCGCGGTCTGGGTCCGCGGGGTACCGATTCTCCGCGCCGTGGCCGTGGGCGCGATCGCCTGGGGAGCCTGCACGCTCCTCCTCCTCGAGCCGAAGAAGCACTCCTCCGCCGACGCGACCCTGGCCCGCGACGGCGACTACCGCCACGTGCTCCTCGTGCTCGACGTCTCACCCAGCATGCGTCTCGTCGATGCCGGACCGAGCTCGATTGAAAGCCGCATGCAACGAGCTCGCAGCGTGTTGGAATCGTTCTTCGCGAGGGTTCCGCTCGAGCAGTATCGAATCTCCGTCGTGGCGGTCTACAACGGAGCGAAGCCCGTCGTCGAGGACACGACCGACGTCGAGGTCGTCCGCAACATCCTGGGCGACCTCCCCATGCACTACGCGTTCCCGGCCGGGAAGACTCGTCTCCTCGACGGGATCGAGGAAGCGGTGAGGATGGCGCGCCCGTGGAATCCGAAGAGCACCATCCTCGTCCTCGTCAGCGATGGAGACACCGTGCCGGCTACGGGCATGCCGAGGATGCCGGCCTCGATCGACGACGTGCTGATCGTGGGCGTCGGAGATCCGGTGAGCGGAAGCTTCATCGACGGAAGGCAATCCCGCCAGGACGTTTCAGTGTTGCGGCAGATCGCGACGCGCCTCGGGGGCACCTTCCACAACGGGAACGTCAGACACCTGAGCTCCGCCCTGATCGGCGACCTGACGATGATGGCGAGGACGAGCTCCTTCGAGAGGCTGAGCCGGCGAGAGTACGCGCTGATCGCCTGCGGGGTGGGCGCGGCCCTTCTCGCCCTGCTCCCCGTGCTTCTCCACTTCATCGGCACGCGCTGGCGCCCAGGGAGGCCCACAAGGGTCCTCCCGCGGGATCTTTCCCCGGCACGCGAGTAGACATGTAGAATCCGAACGGCAGAGCGAACCCGGATTCCGGTACCCCGGAATCCCAAATCGACTAGAGGGATACGAGATGAAGAAACAACTCCTGGCAGTGTGGCTTCTGATACCGGTGGGGGCCGGAGCGTATCACCTGGGTCCGGGACAGGACCGGATCCTCATCGACGACGCGACGCAAGCGATGGCCGTGGCCGAGGAGGCCGCGCGGCGGGCCGCCGAGCTCGAGGACGCGAACCAGCTCTCGGTTCCGGACTGGGCTCGCGCGGCGAAGGCCTACGAAGACGCTCTTCGGCTGCTGCCCGCCGACCAGATCCACGCGCGTCGCGGCGTGCGTCTCGAGCTCGCGAAGTGTCGGATGTTCATCGCCAAGCTTCCCGAGGCGAACGCGCAGCTTCAGGACCTCGTCGACGAGATGGCGGCCGACGATGGCGCCGATCCCGACCTGCTCCGCGGGGCGCGTCACGCGCTGGCCAGCTCTCAGTACTACATGACCTGGCTCCAGCGCCTCGAGGGTGCCGGCCGGGAGGAGTGGGAGCCGACGATCGAGGCCGCGCGGCAGACCTTCAAGATGCTCGTCGAGGAGATCGAGTCCGACGGCGACGAGGCGCTCCTGCGCCGGGGCCAGGAAGATCTCGAGTCCGCCATTCGTCTGGCTCGCATGAACCTCTCCGAGTTGCAGGGTCTTCCCCTGCCCAGCCAATGACGCGGTTGTGGCACGGGCCGCGGTCGCGGCCGGAGCAGCCAGAGAGGTTCCAAGGGCAATCGCAAGCCGGAGGATGCGCGCGGAGCGAGCTCGGGCCCTCCCGCGGACGGCGGCGGTTCTTGAGCTCCTCTCGATCCACCAGAGACCTCGAATCGGATCGCGAGAAGGGCTGGCCGCTTCGGCGCCGGCTTCCGCAGTCCACATTCACCTGACCTTTTCTTTCTCCTCTGAAGCAGAGACCCGTGATGAAGCGCCTGCTCGCCACGATCGCCGCCATGTTCGTGCTCTCCTCGCCCGCGTGGACGCAGGCGGAGGAGTTCATCGAGCTTCCCGACGGGACCCTCGTTCCGATCGGGGACTTCCCACCCGGATTCGAGGGGTTCCCCGGACTCGAAGGGTTGACCGGCGGTTCCGAGGGGACCGAGGAGCCGAGCGAACGGCAGAAGCGGTTCGCCAAGCTGCTCTTCGATCGACGGCCCTCGGTGATCCTGAAGGTATGGTCGACTCCGCCCCCGTCTCCCGAACCGGAGACGACGGGGGAGGCAACGGCCTCCGCCGACGAGGCGGACCCGCCCGAGGAGGACGCTCCGGCGGAGGACGAGGCTCCCGCGGACGAGACACCTCCCGAGACCGAGGATTCGTCCTCGGAGACCGCGGAGGAGGCGGAGAAGACCGAGGAGGAGCTCGAAGCCGAGGCCGAGGCGGCACGAATGGCCGAGGAGGCGGCCCGGATGCAGGCCGAGATGAAGGCCCTGGACGAGGAGATGGCCCTCTTCCAACGCAACGTCACCCTCGGGAACTGGGGCGAGGTGAAGGAGTATCTCGCCGGCCTCGACGAGAAGGAGGCCAAGGTCGGCTATCGACAGTTGCTCACGTCCCTCGTCAAGGGGCCGAAGCAGGAGCGCAATCAGTACGCCGCCTTCAACGAGAAGAACTTCTTCGCCCCCGAGGACGTCATGGGCCTCGCCGCCGCCGCGCAGGGCGAGCTCGAGCGGGGTGACCTCGCGAATCTCGGCAAGATCCTGGGTCAGTGCGTCGACGCCGGGAACCTGGTCGAGAGGTGCCTCGAGCTCCTGCATGCGGGCCTGGAAGCGGGCAGCCTGCCCCTCGATCCCACCCAGGTGGCGACGGTCGTCTTCGGAGGTGGCTTTCCGATCGAGGCGGGCGAGTTCCTGCCGGAGCCCGAGGAGGCCCGGGAGACCAACGACCGAGCCGCCTTGAACCTGCTCGCGCGCCACTACCTCGCCCGTTACGACGACGAGCGCGAGACCATCCACCTCGAGCGCGCCTGGGAGGTGACGCAGACGGTCCTCGCGGACGGAGAGGTATCGGACACGGACAAGCAGGAGGCCCTGAAGCGAGCCGTCGACGTCGCGCCCCGCATCCGCGAGGAGCTCGGCCAGGTTTGGCTCGACGAGAGCTTCACGGATCGTCCCGAGCGCGGTATGGAGATCCTCTCGACGATCGGCTCGGCCGCCTCCACGGGGCTGGTGGCCCAGGCCATGGATCCGGATCAACGGTTCAGAACAAGGGTCTCGAGCTGCAGACCACGGCCGCCGACGCCCTGATCGCCGCCGCGCCCGAGCGGGCGGCCGAGTGGAGCGAAACGCTCAATCTCCTCGCCACGAACTGGCTGCGCGAAGCGGAGCACAGCTACTCGTACGACACGTCCACGAGTCGCGGGCCGCGGGTCCGGCGGGATCCCTACGGCAACATCTACTACTACGACTACCCGACCTCCTACAACCGCGGCATGCCTCAGCCCATCACGACGGACAAGATGCTCGACATCCGCCCGTCGGGCGCGTGGCTCGAGCGGGTCGTCGAGGGATTGCGGCCCAGGTTCTCGATGATCACTGCTCAGCTCCTCCTGAAGGTGAACGAGGAGAACGAGGCCTTCCCCTACATCGAACGCCTCGCCGTGTCGCACCCCGATCGTGCCACCGAGCTCGTCAACGAGTTCCTGCGCGTGTGGGCGAGGAACCACAATCCCAATGCCGCGAGCAATCGCACGGACCCGTACATGTTCATGTACGGGTTCGAGGAACGGGCGAACGCCATTCCCCTCACCCGTTCCAAGCAGGATCGCAACCTCGCGGAGCTCGCCGGGTGGGTGGTGCGGCTGAAGGCGTTGCCTCTCGATGACATCGACGAAGGCCTGATCGCCAACGCCTTCGTATCCGCTCACAGCGCGGCGGAGGTCTACCAGATCGAGACGATCGAGCGGGTCTTCGGGGCGATGGACGCGCTCGGAACGAAGACTCTGGCCGAGCTGATCCAGCGCATGCGCAGCAACCTCGTGGGCGTATGGCGTCAACCCGCGGTCCAGAAGGACAACAAGACGCGTCGGCGCCAGAAGGACATCCAGAGCGAGATCCTTCGTGGCTACGAGGTGGCCCGTTCCGTCGCGAACCAGGGGCTCGCCGCCCATCCGAACGATTGGCCCCTCCTTCTCGCCCGGGCCTCCGTGGACCACGACGAGAACAACTTCCGCCAGGAAGTGCAGCGCTCCTCCGAGTTCTCGGCGGACCGCGAGACTGCCCTGGCCGGCTTCCACCGAGCGGCGGATCTCTACCGCGAGCAGCTCGGGAGCCTGAAGGAGGAAGAAGAGACGACGAAGGTCTATGAGACGTGGTTCTACGCCTGCCTCGGCGCCTGCGACCTGGGCGCGATCGACTCCGGGAAGCAGCTCGTCACTGCTCAGCTCGATCTCATCCGGGCCGCAATCCTGTCGCTCCCCGGCGACGCGGCTGACCGGCACATGGCCATGTTCGCCAACTCGCTCTTCACGCGCTTGAGCAACGTGAATCCGGCGGTGAAGTTCCGCTACATCCGTTCCGGTCTCGCGATCGCCGGCGACCACGAACGCGCCGCGGATGCCCGCGAGGTCCTGGAGTACTACGACGACCTGGTCACCGAGATCCAGCTCGAGGCCCGGACCGACGGCGGCGATCGGATCGGCTGCAAGAAGCCCTTCGGAATCCACGTCGACATCCGCCACACCCGCGAGATCGAGCGAGAGGCGGGTGGATTCGCCAAGTACCTCGTCAACCAGAACGACCAGCGCAACCCGTACAACTACGGGCGCCCGACGGAGAACTACCGCGACAAGTTCGAGGAGGCCGCGATCGAGGCGTTACAGGAGCACTTCGACGTCCTGTCGATCACCTTCAATCACGCGAATACGCATTCGCGCGCGGACGAGGAGTACGGATGGAGGATCACTCCCTACGCCTACGTGCTACTGCAAGCGCGCGGGCCGGAGGTGGATCGTGTCCCGCCGTTGCGCCTGGATCTCGACTTCCTCGACACGTCCGGCTATGCCGTGCTGCCCGTCGAATCCTCGCCGATCGTCATCGATGCCTCGGCGGTCGAGGTCGAACAACGGCCCTGCGCGGGACTCGAGGTCACCCAGACCCTGGACGAGCGTCAGGCCGGCGAAGGCCGGCTCGTGCTCGAGGTCCAGGCCGAGGCCCGGGGGCTCGTCCCCGATCTCGACGCGTTTCTCGATCTCGCGCCGGAGGGCTTCGACGTCGTCTCGGTCGATGATCAGGGCGTGTCGGTCAAGGAGTTCGACGAGGAGGGTGACGACATCGCCGTGGTGTCCGAGCGCCTCTGGATGGTCTCGATGCAGGCGAAGGCGGAGCTGAAGGAGCTGCCCGACACCTTCCAGTTCGGCGTGGCGCGAATCGAGGACGTCGGGATGGAGTACCACCGCTACGTGGACGCCGATCTGGCGAGCGTGGAGCCGGTCGTCTCTCTCACCGCCCGCTACGGCGAGCGCGACGTCGGCTTCCTCTACACCTGGCTCATCGGAGCCCTCGGTCTCGCCGCCCTCGCCGGCTTCGGCACGTGGCTCGCCCGCCGCGTGCGCCGCCGGATCCGGCCCGCAGGTCGCTTCTCGATGCCCGAGACCGTGTCTCCCTTCACGGTCATCGGACTCCTCCGCGACATCGAGGCCAACAACGGGGTCTCCGGATCCGAGCGCGAGGAGCTCGTGCGCCACATCGAGCAATTGGAGACCACGTACTTTCAGAACGACGAAAGGGAGGAAGTGGACCTCCGTCGGATCGCGAAGACGTGGTTCGATCGCGTCTCGTAGTTAGGGATCCCCCGGGCTGGACCTGATTCTCGAGAAGCTGGACGGGACCGGATTCACCCCTCTACATTCCGGTGAGCGCTCCGAGTCCCGCGAACACCCCGAAGCCGACGAGGCCGCCCACGATCACCCAGACCCAGAGCACGAACGAGCTCACCCAGTCGCGGTGATAGTCCCCGCGCCACAAGCTGACGAGGTCGGGCGTGAAGGAGTACTTCAGGCACTCGAAGAACCGCTGCTGGGTCCCGAAGAAGAGGCGGAAGGTCAGGGCCAGGGTCACGATCCCAGCGACAATCCCCAGGGCGGCGGGCAGGTATTCCATGGCGATGGGCGGGGTTCGGGATGGGTGCGAGGGCGCGAGGACGAGCTACGGACGCGACCGGGGCCCATTCACTCCCACCAGTCTCCCTCCCGCCGCGCGCCGGGTCGAGGGCCGTGAGGGGCCCGGCCACCGTCCGCGGCGCTCACTCCCCCGCGATCACCACCCGCCAATCCTCCCCCGCCGCGCAGACCGCGGCGGCGTAGCCCTCCGGCGCGCCCAGATCCGCCAGGGCCCCGAACGAGCGCATCGTCGGATCCGGAGGAGCCCACGGCTCCCCGGGCGAACGGGCCTCGAGCCCGACCTGGATCGTCGCGGGCTCGCGCGAGAAACCCGCCCCCACGGCCTTCAGAGCGGCCTCCTTGCGAGTCCAGGCCCGGAAGAAGGCCCGGATCCGCTCCTCGCCCTCCAGGGCACGCCAGGGCCCGAGCTCCTCGGGGTGCAGGATGCGCTCGGCCATGCGGTCGAGGTCCTCGAGGGGCGCGCGACGCTCGAGGTCCACCCCCACCTCGCGGTGAGAGACGGCCAGGAGGACCTCGCCGTGGGAGTGGGAGAGGTTGAACCGCAGCTCCCCCGCCTGGGCGGGATCGAGGCGGGGCTTCCCGTGCTCGCCGGTCTCGAAGCGCAGGGAGGCCGGATCGAGGCCCGTCAGCGTCCCCAGGACCCCCCGGAGGAAGGCGGTGCGCAGGAGGAGCCGCGAACGGTCCAGGTCGCGACGAAAACCCTCAGCCCGCCCCCGCTCGGCGGCCGATAGCCAGGATCGTCCCTCCGCCCCGAAATCCTCCTCCCCGTCCGCACGGGGCCGGACGATCAGGACGTCCCTCTCCCCGAGAAGGGGCGGATCCCGCCATGTACCCGGATTCATCCCCGCTATCCTATGCCCAACGCGGGTCCGAGCCGAACCGGGCAGCTCCCCAAGTTGCCCCGCCGAGGGGACTTGCCGGCTCCACCCCCGGAGCAGGTCGAGGGGCGCCGGGATCCGTGCTCGCAGCGCCCGCGCGACCCCGGCGAGGGGCCGATTCCGCCGTCGTTCCGGTCTCCTGGAGCACCCCCGCCGCGGATTCTCGCCCGCATCTCGCCCGAACCGCATGACACACGCCGACGAACGAGACCGCCCGTCGCCGGAGACGGGCTGCCCGCACTGGGTCGCCGAGCTGGCCGGGAATCCGCCGGCCCTCGAGCTGCCCACCGCCCGCCCCCGCGCGGCCGGGGCGGCCTGGCGGCCGGCGCGGGCGTCCCGGGCCCTGGGGGCGGGGCTCCGGGACCGGCTCGGAGAGCTGGGCGCGAGCGGGGGAGCCGGCCTGCTCGAGGCGGGCCTCGCGGCGATGCAGACCTTCCTCCTGCGCACGACCTCCCAGACCGATCTCGTCTGCGGAGTGATCGACGGCGAGCGGATCCGGCCCCTGCGGACCGATCTGTCGGGCGACCCGTCGTTCGGTGAGCTCTTGGGCCGCACCCGCGCCGGGCTCGCGGCCGCTCGTCAGGAGGGCGACGTTCCCCTCGAGGAGATCCTCGAGGCCTTGGGGGCGAAGGCCTCGGAGCTCTTCCCGGCGATGTTCGGGCTCGCGGCCGGCGATTGGGGCGTCGATCCCGTCTGCGAGGGCATGGAGCTCGTCGTCGTGCTCGACGATTCGGATGCCGAGGGAACGCTCACCATCGAGTACGACGCCGAGCTCTTCGACGAGGACACCGTCGAGCGCATGCTCGGACACCTCGCGACGATCGTCGCGGGGATCGTCGACGATCCGACGCGGCCCGTCGGGCTGCTCCCCTTCCTGACCGGGGCCGAGCGGCGACGGATCCTGCACGACTGGAACGAGAAGACCTGCCCCTTCCCGCGCGACGCGACTCTCCACGGGTTGTTCGGGATCCGGGTCGTCGAGCAGCCGGACGCGATCGCCGCCGTGCACCGCGGCGAGCGCATGACCTACCGCGAGCTCTCCGAGCGCGCGAACCAGGTCGCCCACCACCTGCGCGGCCCCGAGGTGCTCGTCGGGCTCTCCTGCGAGCGCTCCTTCGAGATGGTGGTGGGGCTCATGGGGATCCTCGAGGCCGGCGGAGCCTACCTGCCGATGGATCCCTCCTATCCGCCGGAGCGCCTCCAGTACATGATCGAGGACTCCGGGGTGGGAGTCCTGCTCACCCAGAGACACCTCGCGGATTCCCTGCCCGAAACCTCGGCGAAGGTCGTCTACCTCGACGCCGATCGGCCCGCGCTCGACGCGCAGCCGACCACGAGGCCGGATTCCGTTTTTTTTTATGATAGGGTGTGCTACGTGATCTACACCTCGGGCTCCACCGGAGAGCCGAATGGCGGGGTGCTG